>JBJEAV010000103.1:0-16728 GCA_051869395.1 Prevotella sp. | reverse complement strand
TATTCTTACCGTTATGGCAAGCTCGACTACCGCAGCCTAAGGTTTGAGCATGAGGAATATGACGTACCCAACTATCAGGGAAATGCCGTTGTGAACTACACTTCCGCAGATGTGCCATATACGAGAACCATTGAGCACAAGCATTTCGAAATGTTCGGCGACAGGGTGTATGACATCCCCAAGACCGTTGTTTCCAAGGAATATCCGCAGGAATGGCATGAGGGTCTTGAGCCTTATTATCCGGTGAACGACACAAAGAACATGGAACTGTATGCCCGATACAAGGCATTGGCGGAGAAGGAAACCGACGTGATATTCGGAGGAAGGCTTGCCGAGTACAAGTATTACGACATGGCACCGATTGTTGAACGAGTATTGAATATGTGATTATGGCAGATGTGAAGATTATGGTATGCGCACATAAGGATGTGAAGCTGCCGAAGAACGGATGGCTTTTCCCCATACAGGCAGGAGCGGCTCTCCACGATGCTATCCCGGGATTTACTGGAGATAACTCGGGAGATAACATCTCTGAGAAAAACCCGCATTTCTGCGAGTTGACATGTCATTATTGGATGTGGAAGAACGAGAAGGCGGATATTGTGGGTTTGAATCATTACCGACGTTACTTTGACTTTGATAGACGTTGGCCAATGTTTTCTCCCGACCGTAGTTTTACGACAATAGATTATATCGACAAGCCATATTGCTTCCCGGACTTGGAGAAGATGCTTGAAACGGAATGTGACATCATCCTGCCGCCAAGGCGTCATTATCCTTATAGCGTGGGCACGCAGTATAAGGTGTTCCATCTTGTCAACGACCTTAATATCCTGAGGGATGTTATCTCAGAATTGTCACCTGACTATCTTCCGCCGTTTGATCATTTGATGAATCATGAAAATGGTTATTCGGGATATAACATGTTTATTACGTCGTGGAAGCATTTTGATGCTTATTCCGAATGGATGTTCAAGGTTCTGTTTGAGGTGGAGCGCAGGGTAAAGCTCTCTCCCTATCCCGACCAGGCTCGCATTTTCGGGTATATGTCTGAGCGTCTCATCAATGTATATTGCATAAGACATAATTTGAGGGTGAAGTATGTGCCTGTGATTATGCCGATAGAGGACAAGTTTGTTAATCCGTCGAATCTTAGGTATTGCTACTGGAGATTGAGGAATACTTTGGCGTTTAGAATTTCATGAATATGAAACAAAGGATATACTATTTGGATAATGTTTGTTGTTTTTTAATAATACATATGATATACACATATCATATTGCTTTCATATGTAGTATTGATGATGTTCAACCAACTATTATTTCCATAGTTCGCACTTTCTTTTCTTTTTTTATGTCTTGGTTCTTTTTTAAAGGAGGAATGACTCATAGAATTACATCAACAATGTATATAATAAAGAAAGGTTTTAACCGTTTGCTTATTCCTTATTTATTTTTTCTTGTATTGGGTGTCTTGTTGGACTGGATTATAAAAAGTGAACAATGTCCAAATATTAGTCTTGTCTTATTTGTTAAATATGAAGTTGGAATGATATTAAAGAATACCATTGTAAATTCAACGGCAGCTTCATGGTTCTTATTAATTCTATATATAACAAGGGTTCTTTTCAACTTTTTGAATAGTAGAATACATCCTTTATATATAGCTATAGTTTCTTTATTTTCAGCATACGCACTTTTTGTAATGGGTAATCATGGTTTTGGAGTCTATGTAAATATAAAAAGTATTGATACTCCGATTTTCTTTCCTCCATTTTATCTTGGAACTATTTGCCATGGGCTTGTATTATATAGTTTTGGGTATTACATAAAGGAAAAACAATTTAAAAGGAACATTTTTATTTTAGCAGTCTTATTATTTATATTTAAATTTATTTTTCCATCTGAAATAGATTTTAGGATAAATTCCACGGTTGAAGGTAATTTTTTATTGGCAGTATTATATGGATTATCAGGTTGTATTTTGATAAATAATATTTTTATGAGATATATTAATAGAAAAATAACACTTATTTCATATATTGGAAGTAATTCTATGGTTTATTACCTTGTACATTATCCTGTCATGATGTTTATCTATTTATTATACTGGGAATCATTTATAAACAAAGATTATTGGCTAAAATTCACTTTGTTATTACTAATAGTAACTCTTTTTATGCTTATTGCTGATATAATATTTAGAAATGGGAAATTAAGATTTATTGTCGGAGGCTAATTCAGGTTCTGTTTAATAACGCTATAATAGATAATCGATAAGCAAGTGTACCTTCTCTTTTTTATAAAGGACAGGTATGCTTGTTATCATTTTTATTGCCTCAATAAAATGAGAATGGGGATATCGGGATATCAACTGGGAATACATCAGCTTGACCCTGTTCCTGACATTGAACATGGCATTGTTCTGAAATAACAACTCGATGTCATTCTGCGGGAGTTCCCTCATCTTCGGGATGATGTCGCAATAAAGCCAATTGTAAAACATTCCATTTGCTTCCCATTTCTTTTTAATTGTTTCCTTGTCGAATGTCCACGATACGCTTTTGTCTGATGACCTGAAATAGAACAGGGCGTCTTCTGTTGTGGCAACACCATTGATTGACATATTCACAACTGTAATATCATCACTGAACCAAGCGCATGGCATGTCAACAAACCCGCCCTCATTCAAGAGCGACTTTCTCCTGAATACGTAGTTGGCAATACAGTTGATGACACCCTTTGACCAATAGAATACAAATTCAGAAAAAGGCATGTATGGCTTATACATTTGTTCTATGTCCGTTATTGTGCCATTGGAATCAATCCTGTTCACGCGTGACCTTATTATATCCACTTTGGGATACTCTTCAATTCTTTCGTTCACTTGTTGCAGGAAGAAAGGACTGTAGATGTCGTCGTCGGAAGCTAATATCACATAGTCTCCCTTTGCATACATTATACATTTGTTCCAGTTCTCCACAAGGTTCTTGCCTCCAATGTTCTCCTTGTTCTTATGGAATATGATTCGCCGGTCATCATATTGGTTAACAATGGATTCGAGGTGATAAGGAGACGCGTCGTCCACGATTATCAACTCAAAATCACTAACCGTCTGCTGCAAGATGCTGTCAATAGCATCTTGCAGGTAGTCACTCTTGTATGCTGGAAGGACAAATGAATATCTCATGGCTGGTTATCTTAGCAATGGTATTAATCTATAGAGCGGAGTTTGCGCCAAAAGCACTATGAGCTTGTTTTTCAAGCCCAAGTTGATGTTGTCCCATGCACGGTTGCTTTCGGGAAAGAGCTGTCGCCATGTCTTCACGTCATAACAGTTCTTGTTAAGAAGCAACGGGAGCTTGGACAGGAACTTGCGCTGTAGAAGCTCATCCTTCACGATGTCATATACGCCGTTTTCCTTGTAGAACTCCTCTGTCTTGATGATGGCCTTAGCCTGACTTGTCACATTAAAAACAGTGGTCTTGCTGTAATTATTCGGGTTGAACTGAATGTAATGATACATGCACCTGTCAACCGAGGCAAATCGCTTGGCATAGAAGAACACCTGGCAACAGAACAGATAGTCATCAACCATAGTGTTGTCTGGAAAGAACCGCACATTGTTGTCTTCGACAATGCTGCGGCGGATAAGCAGTTTCCACATTACTCCCTTGATTTTGAGGACGGTGATGGCCTTGAGCATCTCGTCGTGGTTGTTGGTATATACCTGTGGCATGTCAACGCTCCTGTCGCCAAATTCCTCTGTATATCCACATCCGGAGATGTCGGCATCGTTTTCTTTTGCCGCATTGACAAGAGATTCCACCATGTCAAGGTCGATGTAGTCGTCACTGTCAATAAAAAGGATGTAATCTCCCGTGGCATTGTCAAGGCAGTCGTTTCTTGAGGTGGAGATGCCTTTGTTAGTCTCATGCTCAATTATCTTGCATTTGTCCCTGACACCATACTTGTCTATGTTTTCGTTAATTATTTCCATACTCTTGTCCGGAGTACAGTCATTTACGAAAACATACTCGATGTTCCCGTATGTTTGGCGGAACAGTGATTCGACACACTTTCCTACATAATTCTCGACCCTGAAAAATGGTACAAGAATTGATACTTTTATGTCCTTGTTCATAATGGATTTATTTACAAATTAACCTTTAGGATGAAATATAGTTTTTTCTCAGCAAGCCAGAACTTGATTTTCTCATTCCGGGAATAATTAATCTGTCTCCAGACCTTGTCGGCTTCGGGGAAGGTTGTCTTATATGCTTGTATGTCAAAGAGATTCTTGGTAAGGAAGTTGCTCTTGATATTGAACTTTCTCAGGTTCAGGAGATTGGATATCTTGGGTGTAACCAATCCCTTGCTTTCAAGAAACTCTTCCACTTCCTTTACTCCCTTTATATGATTCGTGATACTGCGGAGAGTTTGGAATGAAACCCTGCCTTCATTGTATTGGACGTAATGATACATGTACCTGTCAACCACTGCGAAACTATTTGCATAGAAGTACAACTTGACAGATATTATGTAGTCCTCAACAATGTCAACGTGGGGAGTAATCGTGAAATTAGAAAACAGGCTTCTTTTGATAAGCATTTTCCATAACACGGTTGATATGTCATAATTAATGCATAATACCATGTTCTCCGAGCAAGATTGGCTGTAGTTCTCCTTATGCAGCGTCTGCTTGCCCGACAGGAAATCCTTGATGTAATAACAACCGATTAAATCTATTTGTGAGTTCTGGGTGGCTGCCACCATTGTCTCTGTCATATCCGGCTCAATCCAATCGTCACTATCAACAAACTGCACGTATTCACCTTTGGCATTGGCTACACAGTCAGCCCTTGACACTGCAATGCCTTCGTTTTGGGGATGTCTTACAATGGTGTATTTTTCTTGGGGAATATTATTCTTCATTAGTGTTGAGAGAAGAACATCGTAACTGTTGTCGGTCGAACAGTCATCCACAAACACGTATTCCGTGTTTTGGTATGTCTGTCCGAATATTGATTCCAGGCAATTTTCAAGATATTTCTCCACGTTGTATATCGGAACCAAATAGGATACTAAAGGCGTTGCATTCATTTGATAATATTTTTTAGGTTTAATAATAATGTGGCCAATTTATGTATTACTCGATCTACGCTGTAGCTGTTGCGCAGAAGAGGCGTTAATGCCTGTGTCAGACATTCTGATTCTTTCATGTGACGATAGTCGTCAATGACGCGTTGGGGAAGACATTCTTCGAGAACCTTTTCCTTTTCCTCACGCATAGCCAGAGGGTTCTGGGAACTTAGTCCTGAAGTGTCATACAGTGCAACATTCACGTTTATATACTTTACGCTGCAATTGTCGAAGATAATGCTCTGGAGGAAAAACTTCCAGTCGGCGGCAATCTTAAGAGTCTCGTCAAACGGATGTCGTTGTTGCAGTGCTAACTTGACAAATGAGCCTTGGTGGGGGATGGCGCCAGAGTAGAGGTGATACATGGTGAGGTTTCCGTTGAGTGGGGGAGGGGATATGATTGTGCGGGTGTCGGAGGCAAGGACATTGCCAATGATTATGTCTTCGTCGTGGATGTTAATACACACGTCAGACAGAACATTGTTATCATAGAAAAAATCCCCCGAATTCATAAAGATGAGGTATTCGCCGTGGGCGGCTTTCACTCCCTTGTTCATGGCATTGTATATACCACCGTCTTTTTCTGATACCCAATAAGTGATATTGGCTTTGTATTTCCTGATAACATCAACACTGCCGTCAGTGGAGTCACCGTCGATAATGACATACTCATAGCCACCATAAGTCTGACCGACCACGCTTTCTATTGTCTGGCGCAGCCCATCGGCATTGTTGTAGTTGATGGTTATGACGGTAAACTTCATATTGGTCATCGTTTTTTATATTCGACTGCGAAGATACGACTTTTTTGTCAATTCTCCAAATATTTTGGCAAAATTCTTCTATATTTCTGCCACAACACTTAGATAGAACGCCAATTCTATCAAAAGGAACAATGCTCCGCAGCAGTCGCCGGTGTAGCCTTGAAGGCGATGCCATATCAGGCGGTAGAGGAAATACATCACCACGCAGGGGGCAAAGACCATGTATTCCCAATGAAGGATGATGCCCATACGGGAGGAGAACAGGTAAAGGGCGAGTATCGGCAGGAGCCCCTGGACGGCAAGGCCTATGCCCGACTTCAAGGGGGGGCGGCGATACACCACCTTGGCCTTGGCTTCCGCCTCGGTGCGGGCATAGGGCATCATGCTGATTATCTGTGATGCCACCATCTTGGAGAACGGGTCGCCGGCGAAGATGACAAAGGCTGCCGTGAGCGGCGGAAGGCTGTATAGGCAAAGGAAGAGCAGAAGGACATATATGAGTATGCCAATGACTCCGTAGGTGCCTATGCGCGAGTCCTTCATTATGTCGAGGATGCGCTGGCGGTCGCTGCCTCCGCCACCAAAACCGTCGAAAAAGTCACAGAGACCGTCCTCGTGCAAGGCTCCAGTGACAAGAAGGCGCATGGCTATGGCAAGGACAACGGCGATGGGATAGGGGAAAATGAGGCTTGCACCATAGAGCGTACCTGCCATTATGCCGCCTGTTATCCACCCCGCAAGCGGCCAATACTCCACCACTCGACGATAGCAACTCCTGTCGGGTTCGGCAATGCGCCAAAAGGGCAGGCGGGTGAAGAATATCAGTGCGGCAAGCGGTGTCTCCCACCAACGGGTACGGTCAATGGATACTCTCATTATTAAAAATATTTTGTTATGTTAGCATTCTGGAAATTGTTCATCTCGGTAATCATCCTCACAGCACTGTCGATGATGGGGAATGAGCACAAGGCTCCTGTTCCCTCGCCAAGGCGAAGTCCTAAGGTGAGCAGAGGCTTGGCATCGAGAAGACTGAGCATACGGGCATGACCGCCCTCGTCGCCGCTATGACCGAAAACCATATAATCCACAATGTCAGGATAGAGGCGTGAGGCGGCAAGGGCACAGGCTGTCATGATGAAACCGTCAACCATAATAATGAGGTGGCACTCGCCTGCACGGAGCATTGCCCCAATGGCGGCAACCATCTCGAATCCACCGAAATAACGTATTATCTCTTCAGTGTTGCTGCAATCGAGTCCCGAAGACTTGAAATTATCCACAGCCTGCTTCAATACCTCATATTTATGGCGTATGCCTTCGTTGTCAAGTCCCGCTCCCGCTCCTACACATTCATCCAACGGTATATTGCCGAAGAGACTCATCCATATACTTGAAGGCGAGGTGTTGGCTATTCCCATCTCGCCGATGCAGATGATGTCGCTGCCGTCGTTGAAGCAGTAGTCTGCCATCTCGGCACCTACGTTCAATGCCTGTTGGTATTGTTCTATGGTCATGGCTGGTCCGTAAAGAAAATTACCCGTACCGTTGGCTATCTTACGGTTGATGATTTCGGGGTGCATACCGAGGTCATAATCTACCCCGACATCAATAAGTCGGAGCTTGAATCCGTGCTGGCGGCAGAACATGTTTACACCTCCGCCGCCATGGGTGAAGTTTATCATCTGTTGCCATGTTATCTCGCGGGGAGATACACTGACTCCCTCGCGTTCGATGCCGTGGTCGGCACCGAAGAGCAAATGACAGGGATTATGAAGAGTGGGGTGGAGGGTTTGCTCAATAAGGCAAACCTGCAATGCCAACTCCTCAAGACGTCCCAATGAGCCTTTCGGCTTGTTGAGATTGTCTATCTTGTCGATTATCGCCTGACGCATCCGTTGGTCAGGCTTATGTATGTTGAACCTGGTCATACCACAAAACTTTAATATTTTAATATTTTAATATTTTAATTTTTTAATATTTATAGGTATTCCCGATACCATTAAGATAACCTCGTCGGCACGCGAAGCCACGTATTGGTTCATCCAGCCCTCAAGGTCGGTGAAACGCCTTTGTATGGCGTTTTCGCTCACTCCGCCGCTTCCAATCTCGTTGGTGACGAAGATGAACGTGGCATCCTGAGACGTAAACTTGTCAAACTCCTGCTTGAGACATTCAAGTGCGTCGTTCACCGATGGCTGTTCCCATTCAGCTTTTTCGCGCGAGAAGAAATAGTTGGTACACCACAATGTGATGCAGTCGATGACAACCACCCTGCCATTGACATCATGACGGCTCAGTTCCTTCTCTTCCTCAATGTTTGTCCATTGGGGACCCCGACGCTGCTGGTGGATGAGAACACGTTGGCGGAACTCCTCGTCCCAGATATGGGCAGTGGCGAGATACACGGGATTGTCGCTCAGCTCCAGTGCCATCTTCTCTGCCTGCTGGCTCTTGCCCGAACGCTGTCCTCCGGTGATAAGTATTATACGTCTCATTACTTCTTTTCCTTAATCATTCCGTGACGATATGCATATAGCAGTTCCTTCAGGTCTTCTATCTGCATGCGCAGCTCCACTCCCATGTCGGTGTCAGACACTCGCATACGATGGGCTGACATCTCTACAATCTGAGTGGTGCTCTTGATGTCAGTACCTTTCTGTATGGCCTCCGATGCACTCATGAAGGGCTCGTGCTGGACGAGTTGGAAACCACGGCTGTGATATACGAGGGTATATCCCGCAATGCCGGTCTCCTTATGATATGCCTCGCTGAAACCGCCGTCGATAACCATCAGCTTGCCGTTGGCCTTGATGGGATTCTCGCCATTTGCGGCATGTACGGGCACATGACCGTTGATGATATGGCGGTTGGCTCCCTTCACCTCAAAGGCATCGAGTATGCTGTCGCATATCCGCTCGTTGTCGCGCAGTTTGAAGTAGTTGCCTTTCTCTTCCTTGTAAATCTCCTTGTCTTTAAGGAAGTAGCGTTCGAATGTAGCCATCTTTGACTTGTCGAACAGCGGACTGTCCTTGCCGCACCACAGATAGAGGAAATAGTCGATGGCGTATTTACGCAAATCTGACGGGGTGTCGTTGGTGAACGCAGAACGTATGAGCTGTCCTGTCTGTTGCATCAGTTCCTTGCCGCTGTATTTTTTTCCTGGATAAAGTTCCACCTCTTTCAGTGTGCCGTCGGCATTCAGTGGCACAGAGGCATGGAAGAGAAGGTTGCTGTTATATATGGCATACATGCAGCCGTGGCTCAGGATATAGGAGATATGCTTGTGCAGTTTCTCGCTCACCTTGAACGAATGGTGAAGCTTGCCCATAAGCAGTTTCTCCTCGTAGGTCAGTTCGCTTGGATGTGCAGGGTCGATAGTTGGGAAACTGTTGCTGGTCATCTCGTATTCCTTACCGTCGATGGTGCATACTCCACGGTCATAATCCACGTTGTCAAACATGCAGCGGTCGAGCATGTTCCATTCGGGGCGACGCTTGAATATCTTTGCCTCCTCCTTGAACTGTATGACGCTTATAGCCTTGTGCATCTTGGCCGTCAGCTGGAGCGTCTTCTCGTCCATAGTCATGCCCTTCAGCAGCTTGGGCACGAACTCCGTGCAAGGGTCATCGCCATACACCTCCATTGCAAACGTTGCCAAAGGCACAAGATTGATGCCATAGCCTTCCTCAAGTGTTGCCAGGTTGGCATATCTGAGCGAGAGGCGCAGCACGTTGCAGATGCAGGCGTCATTGCCCGCCGTGGCTCCCATCCACAGTATGTCGTGGTTGCCCCACTGTATGTCCCATGAGTGATAGTTCATCATGGTGTCCATAATGATATGTGCGCCAGGTCCGCGGTCGTAGATGTCGCCGAGGAGATGGAGCTGGTCGATGGAGAGACGCTGGATCACATTGCACAGTGCAATGATGAAGTCATCGGCACGACCGGTGGAAATTATCGTATCGACGATTACTGCCACATACTTTGCCTTGTCGGAGTCGTCGGTGCGCTCGTGTAGCAGTTCCTCGATGATGTAGCTGAAGTCAGCGGGCAAGGACTTCCTCACCTTCGAACGGGTGTATTTGCTGCTGACATCACGGCACACCTTCACCAACTGGTGGATGGTGATGTGATACCAGTCGTCGATGTCTTCTTCCGAAGCCTTTATTAGCTCAAGTTTCTCCTCGGGATAGTATATCAGAGTGCAAAGTTCTTTCTTTTCGCTTTCGCGTATGTCATTTCCAAAGAGTTCGTTGACCTTTCGCTTGATATTACCGGAGGCGTTTTTCAGGATATGTCTGAATGCCTGGTATTCGCCGTGCAGGTCAGCCATGAAATGTTCCGTGCCCTTGGGCAGGTTGAGAATTGCCTCGAGATTGATAATCTCGCAACTTGCAGTGGCAACCGATGGAAAGGACTGCGACAATAGACTCAAATAGCGCATGTCCTTTTCAATGTCGTATTTGGGATGCTTTACCTTGTTCATAATTCTCATTTATTTAATATGGTGGGTTATTAATATCTTTTTTTCATTGTCAAGCATTGCTGCCAATCGCCTGGTGCGCCTGTTGTTTTTGGGCGGGGCAATGAGAAATCCTTCTTCCATCCGCGTGTAGTCAATCATAATCTGCATCAGGCTTGACACGAACTTGTCGAGTGACTTTGCTTTCATTTCCTCGTTGAAGAGCCGTTCGTCAATGGACACCTTCCGCATCTGGTATGCCGTCTCGATGATGTCCTTGATGGTCAGATGCCCCATGCCGGCATGTTTGTGAAGTGACTTGATGAAGTTAGAGAAGCTCTCAGTGTAGTCACCCCTGTCATCTGCGATTACGGCTGGCAGGGGTTTTATTTCCTTGTTGAAGAGTCCCTTGCGCTTTTCTTCCTTTGGCAGATAGCAGGAAATATCACCAGGTTTGACATCGGGGCGGGGGAGTCCAAGAGTGTCGATGGCATCAGCTATGGTATCGCTGACCGACGTGTGATAGGCATGGATTAATATCCGTCTCCAGCCCACTGGGGTCAGGCGGCTTATGCTCGCATGTTCATTATCGGTGAGCCATTGGGAGTCACCGGAAACACCAGCCTTTATCAGCGAAGCGAAGGCAAGGCGTTCTTCTTCTCCAAGCAGGGCGAATGTATGACTGTCCATCACCTTATTATATATGTCAAGCATCTTTCTTGCCATTTCCTTGTCCGTGATGGTGTCTGTTATCATGGAGTTGCGCACAACCTCAATCCTGGTGTTCCATCCAAGGCGTTTCATGCAGTTTTCCTCCATTTTCCCCATTACCACCACGGCATAAGCATCATTTATTATGCGCATTTGGTAGGCGATGATTCGCGGCACTCGCGATTTCCAATAGTCTTGCTTGATTATCCAAGGCTCCAGTTGGCCGTGTGGCGATATGACAATGCGCGTTCCTGCCTTTCTTGCTTTTCTTGCAACCATGAAATCAGAGTCGCGCCAACATCCATGGAAATGAACAATATCCACTCGCAAAGTATTCATCGCCTTCATGGCGTCATGAAGTGAGGTGGCACTGACATTTTCAATACAGCCGTCACCAGACAGATAACCGAACTCTGTCATGGCACCAGAGAGAATGTTTACGTATTCCGCAGTCATTCTGTCGTTTGCGTTATGATAATGCAGTATTCTCATTGTCTATGTTATGTTAACGTCGTATGAAATCGTCCTTGTCGCTTCTCGAATGTTTGAAGTTGAGAATGGCATTCCGCCATATCTCACAGCCGTCGAGAAATGGTATCTTCCATGCTGGAACGGTCTCGGATATTACCTTCATAGCCCGTGAGGAAATAAGTACCCTCAGAAGATATCCTAACAGCAGCGACACAGCGGCAACGGCTGTGATGACATACATTCCCATCACAGCCGACAGTGCTATCGCTGCAATATGCAGCAACAGGGTGGAGTGGAGTAGCAAGTTGTCGATCATCACCGGGAGCCGGTAGGACAGGCCGCGCTGAAGATGCCTCGTTGTCTCGATGTAGAACAGCTTGTCGTTTATCCAGCCCTTGGACGTGGGGGCGTCGCGTATTATGCGTGCCTCATCCTCAGTGGCTGTCTCTGTATTGTAGGGTGTGGAATATTCATTTGCAATGAAGTCATATTCCCCGCGCAGGTATTTCAGGTTTTTGAGGAATCCGTAGTTCTTCATGAACAGTTCACGGCGCATGGCAAGATTGCGTCCGCTATATGCGTATGCAGTGGATTTCTGTGCTGCACGCAGTTGGCGGAACCATGACTTGATGTTGTCGAGACGTACATAGTGGGAGGCTTCCTCCTCATAGCGTGTCTCGCCAAGTATGAGGTCGCCGTTGCAGTGTGACGCCATTGTCTCAAGCCATTGGTCGGAGGCTGGACGGCAGTCGGAGCCGGTGAATATGAGCCATTCGTATTTGGCTGCCTTCACGCCTATGGTGAGCGACAGTTTCCTGCGGCTCAGGTAATGGCTGCTGGCGGGGATGAACGTAGTGTAAAGGTTGGCGTATTTGTTCTTGAAACGTTTCAATACGTCACTGGTTTCGTCTGTTGATGATTCATCAATCACAACGACTTCAAAGTTTCCTGAATACTTCTGCTCAAGAAAAGCGGGCAGATTGCGCTCTATCTCCATGGCATTGTCGTGCACGGAGATGATAACGGAAAATCCTGGCTTGCTCGCCTCGGATACTTCATTGTTGTCGGATGACCCGCGGTCGGTGTTGAGGCGGGGTCTCCTAAAAAGAACATTACAGAATGGGGTGGCTACTGCAAGAAGCAGGAGCACACCACATACTGTAATTGTCAGTGTGTCAAATATAATCATATATTTTTCCTTATAATGCACGCAAGTCCTCGGTGGTATAGCCTACAGGCAGAGGACGGCAGTTGTATTGCGAAGCCATAATCTCACCGTAGGCTCCGGCGGAGCGAAGGGCGATTAGGTCTCCACGTTTTGTACTGTTGAGAGGTACCTGCTTGCCAAACACGTCGCTCGACTCGCAGATAGGACCTACCACGTCGTATTCCTCAACAGGGGCGTCACTCGACAGGTTCTCTATCTTGTGATATGCCTGATAGAGGGCAGGGCGGATAAGGTCGGTCATTCCGGCGTCCACAATGGCAAACTTCTTCACGGAACCTTGCTTAACATAGAGGGTGCGAGTGATGAGAGAGCCACACTGGCATACTACGGCACGACCAAGCTCAAAGTGGAGCGTCTGTCCGGGACGCAGTTTGAGATGGTTGGCGTAGGTGTCGAAATATGCCTTGAAATCTGGCACTGGCACACGGTCGGGATGCTCGTAGTCAACGCCCAGACCTCCGCCTACATTGATGTTCTGCACCTTGATGTGCTGCTTGTCGAGCTGGTCCTGAAGGTCGTTGATGCGGTTGCACAAAGCCTCGAAGTCTCCCATGTCAAGTATCTGAGAACCAATATGGAAATGAAGACCGACAAACTCGACGTTCTGCATGGCGTTTGCCTTTTCTATCACAGTCACCATGTCTTCCATGGCAATGCCAAACTTGTTCTCGGCAAGTCCGGTGGTGATATTGGCATGAGTATGTGCGCCCACATTCGGATTGATGCGGAAAGCCACTCTTGCCACTTTGCCCTTGGCGGCGGCAAGCTCATTGATGACATCGAGTTCGGCAAGGCTCTCAACGTTGAAGCAGAAGATGTCCTTGTCAAGACCGAGGTTAATCTCCCAGTCGCTCTTGCCTACACCGGCATATACGATACCGTCTCCTGCGAATCCTGCCTTGCTGGCAGCCTCTATCTCTCCGCCGCTGACGCAATCGGCACCCAATCCTGCCTCGCGGATGATGGTCAGCAACTTAGGATTGGCATTTGCCTTTACGGCATAGTGTACCTTGAATCCCTCGTGCTTACAAGCTTCCTCGTTGATGGTGCGCAGTGTGGTACGCAGCAGTTCTGTGTCATAAAAATAGAAAGGTGTTCTCACCTTGTTAAATTGTTCAATGAAGTTGTGCATGTGTCCAATTTTTAATCTTTTAATCTTTTAATTTTTTAATTGTTCAATTTTTATTGAACAAAGTGTCACTCAGGCTCTGCAAAGCCCTCTTCTTGTCGCTCTCCTTGATGAGGAAAGAGATGTTGTAGTTGCTGCCTCCGTATGAAATCATTCTCACGGGGATATTCTTCATTGCCTCTGTTGCGAGAGTCTCAAAACCGACGTTGCTCCAGTCGAGGTCTCCCACTACACAGATGATGCACATGTCCTTGTCAACGGTCACTGTTCCGTATTTCTTCAGCTCGTTGACGATTTCTTCGAGATGACTGTTGTTGTCGATGCTCATCGACACACCCACCTCGGATGTGCACACCATGTCTATGGCTGTCTGGTAGCTCTCGAAAATCTCGAATACCTTGCGCAGGAAACCTGTGGCGAGCAACATTCGGCTGCTCTTTATCTTGATGGCAGTGATATTGTCCTTGGCGGCAACGGCCTTGATCTTGCCAGGTTCCGTGCGGTTGCTGATGGTAGTGCCTTCTGCCTCAGGGTCCATCGTGTTAAGCAGTTTCACGGGAATGCCTGCAAACTTGGCTGGCTGCACGCATGTCGGGTGCAGAATCTTTGCTCCGAAGTATGCCAACTCGGCTGCCTCCTCAAAGTGGAGCTGATGTACGGGGGCTGTCTTGTCAACCACACGCGGGTCGTTGTTGTGCATACCGTCGATGTCTGTCCAAATCTGTATCTCCGACGCATTCACTGCTGCACCGATGAGTGATGCTGTATAATCGCTTCCACCACGCTGCAGGTTGTCAATCTCGCCGTAGGCATTGCGGCAGATGAATCCCTGGGTGATATACACCTGTGCGCCTTCCTTTTCCTTGAGGATGCCTGTCAGTTTTTCACGAATGTATGAAGAATCCGGCTCGGCATTCTTGTCTGTACGCATAAAGTCAAGTGCTGAGAGCAGACATGAGTTGATGCCTTGTTCCTGCATATAGTTCTGAATCATGTTGGTGCTCATGATTTCTCCCTGAGCCACGATGCTCTTCTCCTCGAAGCTTGTGAACAGTTCCTTGGTGAAGGAGCGAAGATAGTTGAATACGCCGAGAAGGAAATTGCGAGTGTTCTCCTTCCACTCGTCAGTGGAGTAGAGTTCCTCCACGTGCTTCATGTATTTCTGTTCCAGTTTGTTAATCACTTCGTTGGCTCCTTCAGGATTCTTCTTGTAGAGATAATCCGAAATCTCAACGAGTGAATTTGTTGTTCCCGACATTGCCGAGAATACGACAAGCACCGGTTCGCCTGATGCTGTCACCAGTTTGGTCACGTCCTTCATTCTCTGAGGAGTGCCGACGGATGTACCGCCGAATTTCATTACCTTCATATTTCTATTTCTTTTTTAATTATCCATTATTGTCTGTTGAATCGTCAAAATCCATGCTGATTTTATTGTAGTCATCAGTGATTTCCTCCAACTTTCCGTCTGCACAGCGATATACTATACCAGGATATTTGTCGAGCAGTGGAATGTTGTGGGTGCTCATCACTACGGCTGTGCCTGTCTGGGATATGTCCTTCAGCATCCTGATGATGTTCTCTGCCGTTTCAGGGTCAAGGTTGCCTGTCGGCTCATCGGCTATTATCACCTTGGGCTTGTTGAGGATTGCTCTTGCGATAGCCACACGCTGCTGTTCGCCGCCCGAGAGTTCGTGAGGCAGTTTGTCTGCCTTGTCTTCAAGACCGACATCCGAGAGCACTTCCTTTATTCGGGCGTTTATCTCGTTCTTGTCTTTCCATCCCGTGGCCTTAAGCACAAAGCGCAAGTTCTTATATACGGTGCGGTCTCCGAGCAACTGGAAGTCCTGGAAGATTATTCCCATCTGTCGCCTGAGTGCCGGAATATGCTTGCGCTTAAGTTTCAGGATGTTCTGGTTGAGAACAATTGCCTCTTCTGCCTCGTCAACATCAAGTTCGAAGTAGATGGTCTTAAGCAGCGAGCTTTTACCGGAACCCACTCGACCGATTACGTATATGAACTCCCCTTCGTCAACATGGAAGTTCACATTGGCGAGTACGGGCTTGTCACCCGACTGGAAGACATTTACGTTCTTGTAGTTTATCAGCATAGCCTTGATTCCTCACTCTTTTTTAATTAATGCTTGTGCCAGTTGGGGTCGTGTCTGACCTGAAGTTCCTTTGCGAGGTCTTCAATGCGCAGACCCTTACTTGTGAGCAGTACAATGAGATGATAAATCATGTCTGCACCCTCGTAGATGAGACGTCCGTTGGTGCCGTTGCATGCCTCTATAACTGCCTCAAGAGCCTCTTCTCCAACCTTTTGCGCCATTCTGTTAATGCCATCCTTGAACAGCGATGTCGTATAGCTGCCCTCTGGCATTTCCTCGTGGCGGGTGTTGATGAAATCCTGTAGATAAGTGAGGAAGAGTAGGGGGTTGACCTCGTTTTTCTCTCCCCAGCATGTGTCCGTACCCTTGTGGCAGGTAGGTCCAGTGGGGTTGACTTTCACGAGCAGCGTGTCGTTGTCGCAGTCAACCATAATGTCAACCAACTCCAGGAAGTTTCCTGAAGTTTCTCCCTTTGTCCAAAGACACTGACGCGAGCGGCTGAAGAATGTAACCTTACCTGTCTTGGTAGTCTTTTCGTATGCCTCTTGGTTCATATAGCCGAGCATAAGCACGGTCTTTGTCTTTGCGTCCTGAATGATGGCAGGAACAAGTCCGCCCATTTTCTCAAAATCTATTTTCATATATATCTGAATTTCTAATTCCTAATTCCTAATTCCTAATTCCTAATTCCTAATTCCTAATTCCTAATT
>JBJEAV010000102.1:1485-16800 GCA_051869395.1 Prevotella sp. | reverse complement strand
CTCTCGCCCTTATGGACGCAGGTGTACCAATGAAGAAGCCTGTCAGCGGTATCGCAATGGGACTTATCAAGAACCCCGGCGAGGAAAAGTATGCAGTGCTTAGCGACATCCTCGGCGACGAGGACCACTTGGGAGATATGGACTTCAAGACCACCGGTACACGCGACGGTCTGACAGCCACCCAGATGGATATCAAGTGCGACGGTCTGTCATTCGAGATTCTCGAGAAGGCCCTCATGCAGGCTAAGGCAGGTCGCGAGTACATCCTTGGCAAACTCACCGAGACTATCGCCGAGCCTCGCGCTGAGATGAAGCCTCAGGTACCACGTATCGTACAGATCGAGATACCTAAGGAGTTCATCGGTGCCGTTATCGGTCCGGGCGGAAAGATTATCCAGCAGATGCAGGAGGACACCGGTGCCACCATCACTATCGACGAGATTGACGGAGTGGGCAAGGTACAGGTGAGCGCACCCAACAAGGAGAGCATCGACGCTGCCCTTGGCAAAATCAAGGCTATCGTTGCCATCCCCGAGGTTGGTGAGGTGTATGACGGAACAGTTCGTTCAATCATGCCTTACGGTTGCTTCGTTGAGATTCTCCCCGGCAAGGACGGTCTGCTCCACATCAGCGAGATTGACTGGAAGCGCCTTGAGACAGTTGAAGAGGCTGGTATCAAGGAAGGCGACAAGATAAAGGTGAAGTTGCTTGAGATTGACCCGAAGACAGGCAAGTACAAGCTCTCACACCGAGTTCTTATCGAAAAGCCAGCCGACTATCAGGAGCGTCCTGCACGCCGTGAGCGTGGTGAGCGTCCCGAGCGCGGTGAGCGCCGTCCCCGTCCAGAGCGTGGAGAGCGTCGTCCTCGTCCCGAAAGAGGTGAGCGTCGCCCACGTCCCGACCGCGAGGAAATCCACGAGCCACACGAGCCGAAGGACTTCAACGACTCACTCGACAAGTTGGATTTTTGATTGACAAGTTGACGAGTTGACAAGTTGACGAGTTAATTGTAATATAAAGAAATCCCGCAATTGTTATTTACGATTGCGGGATTCTTTTATAATATATAAATGAAATCAAATAATCATCTGCAAATATTGTATCACGACAATACAATGTTATTAACCTCCACATTCTCATGGAGGAAAATCTGGGCAGACTCCTTGAACTTATCGGGATTCTCTGTCGTAAGATAATGCACCGTTCCATTCTTTGTGCACTTACATTCCATCTCAGGATGACGCCTGAAATAATTGAGAAGACTTTCCGCTACATATTCTCCCTGCGGAACGATACGTACACCAGGATTGACATACTTCACAATCTTCGGCATAAGCAGGGGATAATGCGTGCAACCAAGGATTATGGCATCAATCTTCGAATCAAGAAGCATCAGTTGGTCTATTCGTTTCTTTACGAAATAATCGGCACCGAGACTGTCAGCCTCGTTATACTCTACAAGCGGCACCCAAAATGGGCATGCCACTCCGGAAACGACAATATCGGGATAAAGTTTCTGTATTTCGAGGTTGTAGCTCTCGCTCTTGATGGTTCCCTCAGTGGCAAGCACACCAACATGGCGTGTTGTTGTGAGCTGCCCTATTATCTCAGCTGTGGGCCTGATAATACCAAGAACGCGCCGGTTAGGGTCAACATTGGGCAAGTCATTTTGCTGTATAGTGCGCAGTGCCTTTGCGGATGCAGTGTTACATCCGAGAATGACAAGATGGCATCCCATCTCGAACAGGCGCATCACAGCCTGACGCGTGAACTCATAAACGACATCAAAAGAACGCGGGCCATAAGGTGCTCGGGCATTGTCGCCGAGGTAAAGAAAGTCATACTGCGGCAACAACTGTCTCATACCGTGGAGTATAGTCAGACCTCCATAACCGGAATCAAAAATGCCGATTGGGCCGGCAACAGTTGACAGTTTTTGCATAACGTCCTATAACTCGTTTATCATTCTGGTAGCGATACCTGTCAAATCTACACCCTGCTTGGGATTAATATACGGACAGGCATCGTTGTCGGTATTTAGTATGAACATCAGGTTCATCTGTTCTCCTATAGTGGCGAGCACTTTTGAGAGTTTCTCGCGCAAGGGTTTCATAAGCGTAACTTCAGCATCCGCAAGCAAGCGTTTGCTTTCAGCCTTGAATGCTATGTTCTTCTCCAGTAATTCCTGAAGTTCAGTCTGTCTCTTTTTTAGAATAGTTGGAGGGAAATCACGCTGTCCATCGAGAAAAGCCTCATATTTAGCGTTGAACTCATCCTCTACCCTCTTTGTTTCGGCTGCATACTTTTCCTCAAGTTGCAAATACTGCTTATGGGCAAGTGCATAGTCGGGCATTGCCTCTATCATTGCACTATAACTGAGATAACCGAATGTAGGTGCAGATGATGTAACCACAGCAGCTACAGGAACTGATGTTGCCTCTTGATTTTGAGCCTGGATTGACAACGGTAAGACCATAAGGGTGAACAGCAATAATTTCTTCATACCCAATGTAGTTAGATTATTTAAAAATTTTGAATTAAGAATTAAGAGTTAAAAATTAAGAATTAAGAATCAAGAATCAAGAGAAATAGCTTAACTGGGTTAGAGACATATTTTCTTAATTGACTTCGTCGAACGTTGTTTCTTAATTCTTAATTCTTAATTATAAAAGCGGATTCCCGTTTTTATTTGAGTCCGAGCTTTGCCTTTACTTGGGCAGTAACATCTGTGCTAAGTGTGGTGCTGATATATGGAATACCACCCTGAAGCTCCATGATATACACATATCCACCTGCCTGGCCTACCTGATTGATGGCTTCAACCACCTTGGCTGTAATAGCAGACATCTTTTCCTGTGAAGCCTTGGCAAGAGCCTGCTGATTGTCCTGATAGCTCTGCTGAATCTTCTGATACATGTCCTGAAGTTCCTGCTGGCGACGCTGCTTGATATTGTCTGGCAGGGTCTTTTCGTTAGCCTCATAGTCTTGTGACTTCTTGGTCAGCTCGTCCTGCATGCTCTTGAGGTCAGCCTCATACTGCTTCTGCAGGGCGTCAATCTCGGTCTTAGCCTTGGTGTACTCGGGCATTGCCTGGATAATGTCCTGAGTGTTCACATGTCCGAACTTCTGTGCCATGACTGCCATAGGAGCCAGCAACAGAATCATAAAAAGTAACTTTTTCATTTTGTTGATGTTTTATTTTTGTTTTGATGATTTTATTGTGCTATTTATAACCTAACTTATTTAAGACTTCATCACTGATGTCTATGCGCGGACTGCCGAAGATGATGCCGGAGTCGCTGGCGCGGTCGAGCACAAGTTGATAGCCTCTCATATCGGCAATGTCCTTTACGGCATTGTATATCTCGTCCTGTATGGGAGACATAAGGGCTGTACGCTTCTTGTAAAGCTCACCCTCTGGCCCGAAGTATTTCTGCTTCAGCTGGGATGCTGCCTGTTCTTTCTGCATAATGGCATCCTGCTTTGCCTTTTTCTGTTCGGCAGAAAGGAACACCACCTCGTTCTGATAGTTCTTATACATTGTCTGAGCCTCAGTGGATAGAGCCTCCACCTCAGCCTGCCATTTCTTTGAGACCTGAGAGAGTTGCTCATTAGCCCTCTCGTATGCCGGTATGTTCTTCAGGATATATTCCATATCCACCAATGCGAATTTCTGGGCATTCGCACCCATTACTGTTGCCAAAAAGGCAATAAGAAACAAAAACTTCTTCATAAGCCAAATATATCTAAATGAACATTCATTCTTCACTCTTCATTCTTCACTTAAAATCAGAACTCCTGACCCAGTATGAAGTGGAACTGGCTTCCACCCTTTGTACCGGTTGACAGGGCCTTGTCGAAACCGTATGCCCAGTCAATACCCATCATACCAACCATCGGAAGGAAGATTCTCACACCGACACCAGCGGAACGCTTCATGTCGAAAGGATTGAACTTCTTGGTGTCATACCAGGCATTACCGCCTTCGAGGAAGGTAAGACCATAGATAGTCGTATTGCCAAGCATAAACGGATAGCGAAGCTCAAGAGTGAAACGGTCGTATGCGTAACCCATAGCGTTATACGGAGTCAGCGAACCATTCTCGTATCCACGAAGTCCGATGGTTTCCTGGGCATATCCGGTACTGTAACCACTCATACCGTCACCTCCTACGTAGAATGTCTCGAACGGAGACTTCTTGTCCTTATTGTAAGAACCGAGGATACCAAGTTCAACTCGTGTCATAAGCACAAAGCACTTCTGTCCGCTTGTAAGTGCGGTGAATGTTCGCGACTTGAACTTCCACTTATGATACTCAATCCATTTGTACTTCTCCTGAAGTTCCATATCGTAAGTAGCTGAAGTGCGGTCGTTGGCAAGTGACGAGTAGTCCTTATTGTCAAACAAAGACCATGGCGGAGTGAGCGTCACAGAAGCCATAAACTCAGAACCGCGGCGCGGGAACATCTGGTTGTCGGTAGATGTGCGCGCAAGTGTGATGCCGAGGTTAATGTTATTACAGTTACCGTTAGAGATGATAAAGTACTGCCAGTCTCTCAGCATATATCGCTGATAAGACAGCGACATGGACAACTGGAAATAGTCGTCGGGCCAGCGCAGGCGCTTACCCCATCCCACAGACAGTCCGAAGAGCTGCACATACTTGTCATCATCAAGATAGCTCTCATAGTTGTTATAATAGTTGCCGTAAGAACCATATCCACCATAATAGTTATACAGTGAGTTCATCCACGAACTGTTGTAATAGCTACTGTTGACGTCGGTCTGCTTAGAGTAGTATGCACCCACATTGAAAGCGTTAGGACGTCGTCCTCCAAACCATGGCGATGCATAGCTGATAGAATACGACTGATAGTACGAACCGTTGGTCTGGGCCGAGAGTGCAAGCTGCTCACCGTCTCCGATAGGCATGATACCACGGTGCATCTTGTTCTTGCCAAAGAGGTTGCGCATCGAGAAATTGTTGAGCTTGAGCGATATTCGTCCGATAACACCAGTCTGTCCCCATCCCAATGAGAATTCCACCTGGTCATTTGACTTCTGTTCGAGAGGCCAGTTGATGTCAACGGTACCGTCCTCATAGTTAGGCTGGATGTCTGGGTTCACCTTCTCAGGGTCGAAGAATCCCATCGACTGTATTTCTCGTGCCGAACGCATGAGTGCGTCCTTGGAGAATAGGTCTCCCGGCTTAGTACGCAATTCTCGTCTCACCACCTCCTCATAGAGTCGGTCATTTCCGTAGATGCGCACATGGCTGATATGAGCCTGTTGGTTTTCCGATATACGCATTTCGAGGTCGATGGAGTCGCCCACGATATTCACCTCCGTTGGGTCGAGACGATAGAAGAGATAACCGTTGTTCCAATAGTAATTGCCCACGGCGTCGTCATCTTCAGAGAGTCTCTTGCTAAGCAGTTTCTGGTTATACACGTCGCCTTTCTTCATGCCGAGCAGTTGGTTGAGATAGTCGCTTGTTACGACTGTATTACCCACCCAAGTGATGTTTCGTATATAATACCTCTGTCCCTCGTCGATTTTGAGATATAGACTTACGTGGTTTTCATCCACATTCCACACGCTGTCCTCCTCGATAGTCATGTCGCGGTATCCCAGTTCGTTATACTTGTCAATGAGGTTCTGCTTTGCGGTCTTGTATCTCTCGTCGGTGAATTTCTTGGACTTTAGGAATGAACCCAGTTTGCCTGCCTCATTCATTTTGGTAAGTACACCTTTCTTGAACAATCCACCCTTGATTTTGGACGTTCTGAGGCTCTTGTTTCCCACGATGACGATGTCTCTAATCTTCATCTTGTCATGCTTGTCGATATTGACATCAAGTATCACCTGGTTCTTTCCCGTAACGTCATCACGTTGCTGAATGTCTATTTCGGCATTCTTATATCCCTTGTCGTCGAAGTATTTCTTCGCGAGAATCTTTGCACGGTCAATCATGTTGGGAGTGATTTGGCTTCCCTTCATGATGCCGAGTTTTGCCTCCATATCCTCACGTTCCGACTTCTTCAGACCGTTATAGTTGATGGTGCTGACACGAGGGCGCAGTGCGAGGTTAAGTGCAAGATACACCGTGTCGCCCACGATAGAGTCCGCGGAAACAGTGACCTTGGAGAACAGTCCATGACGCCAATAGCGTTTCACCGCCTCGGTGATCTCGCTTCCCGGCAGGCTTATCCGCTGTCCCACCTGTAGCCCTGACAGTCCTGTCAACATATAGTCCTCATATCCCTCCACGCCATGAACGGATATACCTCCGATGATACATGAGCGTGGTGTACCGGCATACGAGATATTGGGGTTGACAATCTTTTCCTGTGCCATAATCGTGGAACAGAATCCCACAACAGCCACAAGCAAGGTCATCACCTTATTAATAATATAGCTCTTTACCGAAAATCTCATTCTATATATCGTATATATTGTTTGCGTTTACTCTTCATTTTCCACCTGGTCTTCGGTCTTGCCAAAACGGCGCTGGCGTTGCTGGTAGTCGAAGATTGCGTTGTGCAAGTCCTGCTCGCCGAAGTCAGGCCAGTATGTGTCGCAGAAATACAGTTCGGAATAAGCAATCTGCCACAACAGGTAATTAGAGATGCGCAGTTCGCCTCCCGTGCGTATCAGCAGTTCGGGGTCGGGCATGAAGTTTGTCACTAAGTTGTCGTTGAACACATCCTCTGTGATGTCGTTGATGTCCAACTTGCCGTCTTTCACATCCTGTGCTATGCGCTTTGCGGCGTTGGTGATTTCCCAGCGTGATGAATAGCTCAGCGCCACCACCATAGTCATGGCGGTGTTCCCCTTAGTCAGGTTCTCCGTATAGCGCAATTTCTCCTGCACCTTTTCAGATAGTCTCTCTGTATCGCCTACAACGCGGAATCTCACGTTGTTCTTCATGAATGTCTCATCCTCCAATGAGTCAAGCACCAGTCCCATCAGGGCTGCAATCTCGTCTTCGGGTCGGTTCCAGTTCTCGGTGGAGAATGTATATAGAGTAAGGAACTTGACACCGAGTCGGGCACATTCCGCCGTGATTCTTCTCACGGCATCCACTCCCGCCTGATGTCCGTAGCTACGTTTCTTACCTCTTTCTGTTGCCCATCTTCCGTTGCCGTCCATAATGATGGCTATATGTTCGGGTATGCGCGTCTTGTCCAATTGTCTTTCCATATTAAAAATTATCGTTGTTGCACGTTTTACATTTTTTCCATATATCATAAGTCACCGTGAGACTTAGCCCACTGAAACTGTCGGTATTCTTAAACATTCCCTTGCTCTCGATGCCGTATGGGTCGATGACGCAGTCAATCCTGTCGCTGAACGTGAAGTGCATCAACCATTCGAGAGAAGCGTTGAGTCTCGTCGCCAACTTGTATTTCACTCCCAGTCCCAATGGTATGCCAGTGGTGAACACACCGCCTTGCGAAGTATTGACGTTGGTGAATCCCAGTCCACCCGTAATATATGGTGTGAACGGAACTGCGCCGCGGTATTCCCTACCCGTTCCGTATGGCCAGAAGTTATACTCATACTTTATCGTGGCATCCACGAAAGAATGTTTGAAGTCCAGGTTCTTGCCAGCATACACAGGATACCAAGACTTGACGTCATATCCAGCCCCCTTGATGTTTCCAAACGAGAGGTTAAACGCCCATGCCATCCTTGGATTTGACTTATATCGGGCCACAAGCGAGAACATCGGCTGCATATTCTTTGCTATGCTGCCGTTGAGGTCGCCTTGGTATGAGACAAGTCCTATGCCTCCACCTATCTCCGCCCTGTATTCCGGGTCTTCCTGAGCCATCAGGATATTTGGCGCCAAGAGCATCAGGATTATGACTGTCAGTCTGCCCATCCCAATCTGTTAAGCCTGCCTCTCCACACTGCTCCAGTACCTCCGCACACTATCCACAGATAGTTGTCGTTGTCGGAAAACAGTGTAATGGCATTTTGTGAAGACTCAAAACCATTGGGCAACACCACCTCAGTGGATTTTGTCCATGCAAAACCGTAATCCACGGTTTTATAGAATCCTGCATACGGCAGGAGCGAACATTCCCCGATTCCTTTTCCGCCAAGGGCAACGATACCGCCATCGTATGGCGTAGCAGTGAGATTCTCAAGTCGTGGCAAAGAGTTGTAGTTGGTGGCTGTTGTCACCACTCCCGACCACGAGTATTTCTTTGCACCTGGAGTTTTCTCAACCACCTTGGTAAGCACCACTGCAGAAGTGTCGGCAGGGTAAGCCGTCACATCGCGGTTGCCCATAAGGACGACACATTCCGTGTTTGGCACTGCGGCATAGTTCACTGTGCAAACCGTGATGTCCCTTACGGGAACTACAGTACCGAAATCCATGTCATCCAAACTCCATGTCTTACCGTTGTCTTCAGTTGACACTATTGCTCCGGCGGCAATGCCATAAAGCCCGAGTGCACTCTGTGCCACAAGCCTCGACA
The DNA here is from genome assembly GCA_051869395.1 of Prevotella sp. Taxonomy (GTDB): domain Bacteria; phylum Bacteroidota; class Bacteroidia; order Bacteroidales; family Bacteroidaceae; genus Prevotella. The sequence continues at coordinate 8,308 of JBJEAV010000102.1, read as the reverse complement.
CCGGTACATCCTGTGCCAGAGTCTCAAAGTTAACACCGTCAACACTAACTTTCAGGTCATTTCCGTCAAGCACAAAGATGGTGTCGTTGCGGGTCACCACATTCTGCGAGGCATTCTCCGAGAGTGACGAGAGCAAGTTCCATGTCTTGTGACTTTCGTCATTTGAACCGTAAACCAGGGTCTGCCCGTCCTTTACGCCCATCACATACAGGGTCTTACCCACTTGCAAGCCCTTCATTCTGTTGAGTGCGCCAAGTTCGCTTGACGTCGCAACCCTTTCCCACTTCATTTCGTCACCGCTTTCCTTGTGTACGTTCACCTTCACGGTATATTCCCTCGAATATAGTCCGCTTGATGAATACACGCATATTGTGCGGGGCTGCGAGAAGTCGATGGTGTCGGTAGATGAAACATAAGTCACAGAGTCGGGTTTCTCTATCGAGCGCATCAACGCCACACCATTGTTTTTTGTCGAGCAGTTCACAAGTATCTTAGCCGGATTGACATTTTCGGGCAATGAATCGACATTATATATCTCAGCCTTGGCCTGGTCAATTACGAACTTGTATGACGTGAGGCTTGAGTTTGTGGATGTGTATGTGGAGTCTTCCCCTGTTGAGGATGTGGTATGAACGGTTATTTCAGCACTCGCGATGCTGAAAGACGTTATAGCCACATCGTCGTATGTGACATATTCTGTGGTATCAGAGTTAAGGCACGAAGCCATAAGTGCTGCCACTGCGAAAAGCAGCGCAAGAGGACAAAAAAATCTTCTCATCAATACGTATTTTTTGAATTCGGGTGCAAATTTACGCACAATTCCCGAAAAATCAGCAACTTTTATCAGAATATTAAGTTAAATATTTATATTTGGCGCATTTTTAAGGTCTATTAGGGATATTTCCCCTGTTTTTTAACGATAAAAAGCCGCGTCTTTCACAAGACGCGGCTCTGACATGGCAACTACAATAAAAGTAGTCTATTTCAATTATACAAAATTTCTGATAATCTCAAATTAGAGCTGGGGACCTGCAGCCACGAGAGCCTTGCCAGCCTCGTTGCCTGTATATTTCACGAAGTTCTTGATGAAACGTCCGGCGAGGTCCTTAGCCTTCTCCTCCCACTTGCAAGCGCAATCGTATGTGTCGCGTGGGTCGAGGATAGCGGGATCTACTCCTGGCAACTCTGTAGGAACAGTGAAGTCGAACAGAGGAATCTGCTTGGTAGGAGCGTTGTTGATTGAACCGTCGAGGATAGCGTCGATGATACCACGTGTATCCTTGATAGAGATACGCTTGCCTGTTCCGTTCCAACCGGTGTTCACGAGATATGCCTTTGCACCGCTCTTCTCCATCTTCTTAACCAGCTCCTCAGCATACTTTGTAGGATGCAGCTCGAGGAATGCCTGGCCGAAGCAAGCTGAGAATGTAGGAGTAGGCTCGGTGATACCGCGCTCTGTACCTGCCAGCTTGGCTGTGAATCCAGAGAGGAAGTAGTACTTTGTCTGCTCCGGTGTCAGGATAGATACTGGAGGCAGAACTCCGAATGCGTCAGCAGAGAGGAAGATAACCTGCTTTGCTGCGGGAGCGTGAGAGATAGGCTTAACGATATTCTCGATGTGGTCGATAGGATAAGATACACGAGTGTTCTCGGTTACGCTCTTGTCAGCGAAGTCGATCTTGCCGTCGGCAGCTACAGTAACGTTCTCGAGAAGTGCGTTGCGCTTGATAGCGTTGTAGATGTCCGGCTCGCTCTCCTTGTCGAGGTTGATAACCTTGGCATAGCAGCCACCCTCGAAGTTGAACACGCCGTTGTCGTCCCATCCGTGCTCGTCGTCACCGATGAGCAGACGCTTCGGGTCGGTAGAAAGAGTGGTCTTACCTGTACCGGAGAGACCGAAGAAAATAGCGGTGTTCTCGCCGTTCATGTCGCAGTTGGCAGAGCAGTGCATTGAAGCGATGCCCTTAAGCGGCAGGAAGTAGTTCATCATAGAGAACATACCCTTCTTCATCTCACCACCATACCATGTGTTGATGATAACCTGCTCCTTGGATGTTACGTTGAATACAACTGCTGTCTCTGAGTTCAGACCAAGCTCCTTGTAGTTCTCAACCTTGGCCTTTGATGCGTTGTAAACGATGAAGTCAGGCTCGAAGTCTGCAAGTTCCTCCTCTGAAGGACGGATGAACATGTTCTTAACGAAGTGAGCCTGCCATGCAACCTCAACGATGAAGCGAACAGCCATACGGGTGTCCTTGTTGGCACCGCAGAATCCGTCAACTACATAGAGCTTCTTGTTAGAGAGCTCCTTCTTGGCGATTTCCTTAACGGCAGCCCAAGTTTCCTTTGTAACAGGCTTGTTGTCGTTCTTATATTCGTCAGATGTCCACCATACGGTGTCATGTGAGTTCTCGTCGTCAACGATGAACTTGTCCTTAGGTGAACGACCGGTGTAGATACCAGTCATCACATTGACAGCACCAAGCTCTGTCTCCTGGCCCTTGTCAAAACCTGTGAGGCTCTCCTGAGTCTCTTCCTCAAACAACACTTCATAAGAAGGATTGTAAATCACTTCAGTAGTACCGGTAATACCGTACTTTTCCAAAACTGACTTTTCAAACTTTGCCATTTCTTTGTAAATCAATTATTATGTGTGAATACTTATTTTTTACCTTATTTCTTAAAACCGCCGCAAAGTTAGTAATAATTCCGCAGATAGCAAAACATTATCCGAAGAATTTTCCGTTTAGTAATTCTTTTTAGGTTAAAGTATCAAAAAAATAACAAGAATGAAACGATTTTGCAATTTTCACTTTGCAAAATCGTTTCATTCTTATATGTTTTTACTTCACCTCCCAAGTGTCGTTTGTCTCGAGAAGCTCCATAAAGTTGTGATACTTCTTCTGTGCCTTCACCTCTTCTATCTGCTGATGTACGGCTTCGTCGTATGTGGGAGCCTCTACATCGCGGATAACACCGAGGGCTACGGGGAATCCATGTTCGTTGTCCATCATGGCAAGCTTCAGCTGCAAGGTGTTGTCCTCGCAATGGGCATCGTGAACAAGGATATCCTTCTCTGTGATACCATTCTCACCAATCTTCACAACCTTCAGTCCGAATCCCTCCTGCACGAGTCCGTATTCATTGTTCTCGCCAAAGATGAGCGGTTCGCCATGCTTCACGTAGATAGCGTTCTTCTTGCGTCCCTCCTTATTATATATAGGGTCGTAGCATCCATTGTTGAAGATTACGCAGTTCTGCAGTATCTCACACACTGCTGCACCCTTGTGCTTATATGCTGCCTTCAGAATGTCAACTGTTGCGGGAGCGTCTGTAGCCACCGAGCGAGCGAAGAAATGTCCGCGTGCGCCGAAGCAGAGCTCAGCAGGACGGAACGGATCCTCAACTGTTCCGTATGGACTCGACTTGCTGACGAAGCCACGAGGGCTCGTGGGCGAGTACTGTCCCTTGGTAAGTCCGTAAATTCTGTTGTTAAGCAGAATCATGTTGAGGTCTATGTTACGGCGCATTGCATGTATAAAGTGGTTACCGCCGATAGCCAAACCGTCACCGTCGCCACTTACCTGCCACACAGTCAGGTTAGGGTTAGCCACCTTTGCACCCGTGGCAATTGCTGCCGCACGACCGTGTATGGTCTGCATTGCGTATGTATTAACATAATAAGGCAGTCGGCTCGAACATCCGATACCCGAAATCACTGCCGTCTCATACGGTGCCACACCACATTCCGCCATAGCCTTGTGGAGTGATGCAAGGAAAAAGTGGTCGCCGCATCCAGGACACCAACGTGGCTGCCCTTTCTTATAATCTTGAGCTGTATATTCCATAACTTTCTTTTCTTTATTGACGTTTATTTTTCGAGTAACTGGGCGAAAGCCTTTGTAAGTTCGGCAACAACAAAGGGCTGTCCTTTAACTTCATTATACTGATAGGGGACGAAACCATCTACCTTCGAGCGCAAATATGCCGCAAACTGTCCAAGGTTCTGCTCTGCCACTACCACCTTATTATATTTAAGGAGCACCTCAGCGGTGTTTTTAGGGAGCGGGTTGATGTACTTGAACTGGGCGAGAGCAACCTTCTTGCCCTGCTTCTGCAACTCTTCCATTGCTGAATACAGATGACCGAAAGTACTACCGAAACCAACTATCAGGAGTTCGGCATCGTCCTTGTCTCCCAATACCTCAACATCGGGCACGGGGATGTTAGCCACCTTCTCGGCGCGCAACTGACACATGATGTTGTGGTTCTCTGGCTCAGTGGAGATAGCTCCCGTCTTACCGTCCTTCTCCAGTCCACCGAGGATATGTGTATATCCCTCCTGTCCGGGGATAGCCCAATAGCGCACCTTAGACTCAGGGTCACGCTCGTATGGAGTGTAGTTGCCCTTCTGCTCTGGAGTGACATAGTGAGGCTTGATATCATCGAGACCTTCCATTGTGGGCAGTTTCCATGCTGCCGAACCATTGGCGATGAAGGCATCGGTGAGAAGGATTACAGGAGTGAGATGCTCAACGGCAATCTTTGATGCCTGATAGGCGGCGTCAAAACAGTCGGTGGGACTCACGGCGGCAATCACTGGCATCGGACTCTCGCCATTGCGTCCGTAGAGAGCCTGCAGCAGGTCGGTCTGCTCACTCTTTGTGGGAAGACCAGTTGAAGGACCTCCACGCTGAACGTCGATGACAACCAAGGGCAGCTCGTCGATTACGGCGAGGTTCAGAGCCTCTGATTTCAGACAGATACCGGGACCTGATGTGGATGTTGCGGCAAGCGCACCGGCAAACGATGCACCAACTGCACTCGCACATCCTGAGATCTCGTCCTCACACTGCACTGTGATTACACCGCATGACTTGTGCTTGGAGAGTTCGTGCAGGATGTCTGTTGCGGGAGTGATAGGATAAGAGCCGAGATAGAGCTGCATGCCAGCCTTTTCGGCTGCGGCAATCAGTCCGTAGGCAGTAGCCTTGTTTCCGGTGATGTCCATATAGCGTCCCTTCTCCTTGGATGTTGACTCTATGCGATAGGTGGCAGGCACCGAGGCATGTGTGTTGTGTCCATAGTCGAATCCAGCCTGCACAACCTTGATGTTGTTCTCGGCAATCTGCGGTTTCTTGGCGAATTTCTCGCGCAGGAAGTTGGCGACAAGATCGAGGTCGCGGTTGAAGAGCCAGCACACGATACCGAGGGCGAACATGTTGCGGCACTTAAGCACCGACTTGTTGTCCATACCACTGTCAGCCAGGCAGTCCTTCACCATAGTTGTCAAAGGACACTGAACGACACGGTCGGGGTCGATGCCCATCTCGCCAAGATAGTCAGCAGTCTTGAACTGAGCCTTCTCAAGGTCTTTCGGACCGAAGCTGTCGGTGTCGATGATAATCGTAGCCTGAGGCTTGGAATACTTGTACTGAGTCTTGAGGGCGGCGGCATTCATAGCCACCAGCACGTCACACTTGTCACCAGGGGTGAACACCTTACCGGCACCAATGTGAACCTGGAATCCCGACACACCAGTGAGCGAGCCTTGCGGGGCGCGGATGTCTGCCGGATAGTCCGGGAATGTTGAAATGCCATTACCCACAGTGGCTGACACCGTGGAGAAAATGTTTCCGGCCAACTGCATTCCGTCGCCGGAGTCACCTGAGAAGCGGACAACTACCTGGTCCAGCTCCTTAACTTCCAATTTTTCTGCCATAAATATGCTTTTTATATTCTCAAATTCTCTTTTCGGGTGCAAATATCGCAACTTTTTTTCACACTGCCAAATATTTCGGCATTTTTCTTGTAAAAATGACATATTTTACTGATTTACGTCACCAAACTTTGCACTTTTACGCTATTGTTGCCGATTTTCTGTCATTTTGCCACCTTTGTTGCCCTTATGAAATATAGTATAAGCAGAACGTATGCCACTAATGACACTATCTCCGACAATGGCGATGTCCACCACGCCTCATAGTCGAACACCACTCCGCTGAATCTCAGCAATGCGCTCACCACTCCCATCAACGCTCCTCCGGCGATGAATCCCGAGGCGATGAGATTACCCTTCTCGCCGCGCTCCTTGTTCTCGTCGGCATTCTTCGAGCGGGTGGTCACATACCAGTTGATGGCTCCTCCCACGAGCAGCGGTATATTCAGCTCCATCGGGATGAACATACCAAGAGCGAACGCCAATGCGGGTACTTTGAAAACGGTGAGCAGGATGGCTATCACGGCTCCAATGCCATACAGCAACCAAGGCGCACCAATACCGTTCATCAGCGGGTCGATCACTGCCGCCATGGCATTTGCCTGTGGTGCAGCCAACTGTCCTGAAGCAAAGCCATAGGTCTCGTTGAGCAACATCATCACTCCTCCCACTGTGGCTGCCGACACCAATGTGCCGAGGAATTTCCATGTCTCCTGTTTCTTCGGGGTAGTACCGAGCCAATAACCTATCTTCAGGTCGGTGATGAACGAGCCTGCCATGGAGAGGGCGGTGCATACCACTCCTCCCATTATCAGAGCCGCCACCATACCGCCGGTGCCTTTCAGTCCCACTGCCACCATCACCACAGATGCCAATATCAAAGTCATGAGAGTCATTCCCGACACAGGGTTGGAGCCTACGATGGCAATGGCATTAGCCGCCACTGTAGTAAAGAGGAACGCTATCACCGCCACGAGCAGTATTGCAACCAAGGCGAACAGCAGGTTGCCCTCCATCACTCCAAACCAAAAGAATATAAAGGTAAGGACGAGTGTCACGATGGTGCCTATGGCAATCACCTTAAAAGATATGTCTCTCTGCGTG
>JBJEAV010000102.1:0-1385 GCA_051869395.1 Prevotella sp. | reverse complement strand
GAGTGTCACGATGGTGCCTATGGCAATCACCTTAAAAGATATGTCTCTCTGCGTGCGTATCTGCTCCTTGTCATCGCCGCCCTTGCCTTTCATCTCCTTGGATGCAAGCGACACGGCACTCTTGATGATGCCCCACGACTTGATGATACCAATGATTCCTGCCATGGCGATACCGCCGATGCCGATGCTCTTGCCGTAATATCGGAAGATTTCCTCGGGCGACATCGCTCCAACGGCAGTGCTGATTGTGGGGTCCCACTGGTTTAGCACCTGGTCGCCGAACACGAGCGCCATTCCCGGCACTATCACCCACCACACTGCCAACGATCCAAGGCAGATAATAAAGGCATATTTAAGTCCGATGATATATCCGAGACCGAACACCGCAGCTCCTGTGTTCACCTTAAACACTAATTTTGCCTTCTCTGCTATATCCTCACCAAGAGCGCAGAAGCGCGAGGTAAAATTCTCATTCCACCATCCGAATGTGGCGACAATAAAATCATATAGTCCTCCTATCAATCCAGCCAACAGCAGCGGCTTAGCCTGGCTTCCGCCTTTTTGTCCGCTTATCAGCACTTGGGTCGTGGCAGTTGCTTCGGGAAAAGGATACTTTCCGTGCATATCGCTCACAAAATATTTTCTGAAAGGTATAAGGAACAATATTCCTATGATACCTCCAAGCAGCGACGAGATGAATATCTTGAGGAACGACGCGCTCATCTCGGGATATTTAGCCTGTAGGATATATATGGCAGGCAGGGTGAATATAGCTCCCGCCACCACGGCTCCCGAACATGCACCGATACTCTGTATGATGACATTCTCGGCGAGTCCGTCCTTGCGCTTTGCCGCCGTAGATACTCCCACGGCAATGATAGCTATAGGAATAGCAGCCTCGAACACCTGTCCCACTTTAAGTCCGAGATATGCCGCGGCAGCCGAGAACAGCATTGCCATGAGCACTCCCCACGTCACCGACCATCCATTCACTTCGGCGTAAGTCTTCCGCGGACTCATCACCGGTTCATAACTCTCTCCCTCCTTCAGTTCCCGAAACGCATTGTCGGGCAATACTATCTTTTCTTCTTCCATAAACCTTATTTAATTAACTCGACTTTACTTTATCCTTCTACCAGTTTTTAGGTTGTTTTCCCATAGAAAACGACCGTTGGTTCGCAAGTATTTTATTAAACACAAAGAAACAAAGAAACAAAGTTTTTGTCGCTTGTCACCTTTGTATCTAAAGAAAACCTTTGTCCCTTTGTGTCTTTGTGTTTTAAATCGACATACGAAACTTTAGTAATGACGAATTAAAAATTAAGAGAATGTCGCGCAGCCCATTCCTAATTCCTAATTCCTCATTCCTAATTCCTCATTCCTAA
>JBJEAV010000101.1:0-3708 GCA_051869395.1 Prevotella sp. | reverse complement strand
ACTCCGCATGCTTACGTACCATTTCGGCCCGCTGTCAAATCCAGTCAACCCCATGGTTACGTATTTTTGAGGTTGCAAAGATAAGTATTTTCCGCGATTCCACCAAGGAAATTGGCGAAAATCTTGCAAAATACAATGAAAAATATGCTTTTGAGGCTATTTTATATCGTCAAACAGTCCTTGGCAGGCATCCTCAAGCAGTTCGATGACAAACTCGAAGTCCCTGTCGCCACCGTAATACGGGTCGGGCACAGTCGATTGGTTCTTGTGATGCCGCAGGTATTCTGCCATCATCACCACCTTGGCTTTAGCCTCTTTCGATGGTGCCATCGAGGTCACGGTGCGGTAGTTTTCGCCGTCCATCACTATGATGAGGTCGAACTCGTCGAAGTCCTCCCTGCATATCTGTCGCGCACGGCTGTTGAAGTTGTAGCCATGTGCATTGCCGTGACGTCTCATGCGTGCATCCGGCAGTTGTCCCACATGCCAACTGCCTATGCCGGCAGAGTCGATGACGAAGTCATGCTGACGTCCGTTTTCACTCACAATATGTTTCATTATCCCCTCGGCAGCCGGTGAGCGGCAGATGTTGCCGAGACATACAAATAAGAGTTTTTTTGTCATAATCTCGAAATTTTTGTGCAAAGATAGTGCTTTTTCCGAAAAAATGTGTACCTTTGCACAATATTTAATGTAAAAAAGTGTTTCTTTAGTTAGAAGACAATATATTTTTATGACAGATATGATGAAAAACATCAGAAAGTTCGCACTTGCTCTTGCCTTTGTTTTTGCAGGAGCGGTGGCGGTAAATGCTCAGTCGATGTCCGACGAGCAAGTGCTGCAATTTGTAGTGACGGAGTACAACAAGGGTACTTCGCAGGCTCAGATAGTAACCAAACTCATGCAGAAAGGCGTTGACATAAACCAGATACGCCGAGTGAGGCAGAAGTATGAGCGTCAGGCTAAGAATGGCGGACTCGGTATAAAGGACATAACAGGGGAACAGACCACCGACAACCGTCTGCGCACCAATAACGGCAACGACAAGAACCAGGCCGGAGGACAGATGCAGACGCAAAAGGAGATCAAACTTAACAACAATCAGAAATATACGGATGACAATCCTGAATTCACAGGTATGCAGGACGAGTTGGGAACGCTTTTCCCCGACTCGCTGCTTATGACAATGCATGAGAAGGGGGGAAGAAAGGTGTTCGGACGCGACATATTCAACAATAAGGAGCTGACTTTCGAGCCTAACATGAACATTGCCACACCGCAGAACTATCGTCTCGGTCCTGGTGATGCCGTGTATGTGGATATCTTCGGGGCTTCTCAGAAGTCCATTCAAGCTACTGTCACTCCCGACGGAACTATCGTATTGGATGGATTTGGACCGGTTGATGTGGGAGGACTTACTGTGGCTCAGGCAAATGCGAGACTTAAGTCCACTCTCGGAGCTCGCTATAGCAGTTCAAACGTGCGTCTGACCGTTGGACAGACCAAGACCATCATGGTCAACGTGATGGGCGAGGTCGAGGCTCCCGGAACATATACCCTGTCGGCTTTCGCCTCGGTGTTCCACGCCCTGTATATGGCGGGAGGAACAAACGACATAGGTACACTGAGAAACATCAAGGTATATCGCAACAACAAACTCGTGACAACCGTGGATATCTACGACTATATCCTCAACGGCAAACTCACTGGCAATGTGCGTCTTGCCGACAACGACGTGATTGTTGTCGGTCCTTACGACTGCTTGGTTAACGTCACCGGAAAGGTGAAGCGTCCGATGTTCTATGAGATGAAGAAGAACGAGAGCGTGGGCACGGTGTTGAAGTATGCCGGAGGTTTCACAGGCGATGCCTACAAGAAGACCGTTAAGGTGATAAGGAAGTCAGGCTCTAAATATTCTATATATAATGTAGGCGAGTTTGATGTCAACTCATTTAAGATTGAGGATGAGGACTCGATAGCCGTTGACTCCGTGATTCCGCGTTATTCCAATATGGTGGAACTCAAGGGAGCCGTGTTCCGTCCAGGCATGTATCAGGTGGGAGGCGAGATTACCGGTGTGAGAAGTCTTTTGGAGCAGGCCGACGGAGTTACCGAGGATGCCTTCCTGCAGCACGCCGTGATGCACAGGATGAAGGCCGACCGCACGCTTGAAGTGCTGCAAGTGGACGTAGAAGGCATACTCTCCGGCCGTGTGGCAGACATACCCTTGAAGAACGAGGACGTGCTTTATATCCCGAGCAAGAAGGACCTGCTGGAGCAGCAGACGCTGACCATCCACGGTGAGGTGCTCTATCCCGGTGAGTATTTCTACGCTGACAACACCACTATAGAAGACCTGATTATCCAGGCAGGCGGACTCACCGATGCTGCCTCGGTGATGAAGGTTGACGTGGCTCGCCGCATCGCCGACCCCCATGCCACGGAGATGACCGACACCATAGCCCGCACCTTCTCGTTCAGCATCAAGGAGGGATTCGTGATTGACGGCACTCCAGGTTTCGTGCTCAAACCCTACGACGAGGTGTATGTGCGCACCAGTCCTGGATTCTCCGAGCAGAAGAACATCACCATAGATGGAGAGATAATGTTTGGCGGCACCTACACGCTGTCCAAGAAGAACCAGACCCTGAGCGAGATTATCAAGAACGCCGGCGGACTGACCAACACTGCGTATGCCAAGGGTGCCCGTCTGGAGCGCAAGCTCACTCCCGAGGAGAGGGTGAGGATGGAGACAATCCTTCGTATGGTTAAGGCCCAGTCGGGTGGAGGAGACACCTTAGATATCAGGAAACTGGATATCCGCGACACCTATAGCGTAGGAATCCAGCTCGACAAGGCATTGGAAAACCCAGGCAGCAACTACGACATAGTGTTGCGTGAGGGAGACAAGATATACATCCCCGAATACACCAACACCGTGAAGATCAGTGGTGACGTGATGTATCCCAACACCGTAACTTTCAGGCAAGGCAAGAGTGTGAAATACTATGTTGACAAGGCAGGTGGCTGGGGCAACCGTGCCAAGAAGAGTCGCACGTACATTGTATATATGAACGGCACAGTGGCACAGGTAGGCCGTGGCGTGAAGCCCGAGCCAGGCTGCGAGATAGTAGTGCCCACCAAGCCCGAGGGCCGCAAGATGTCCACCGGCGAGATAGTGTCCATAGCCTCCGGCTCTGCATCCATTGCCGCGATGATAGCAACAATAGCAAACATCATTAAGTAATGATTATGGCAAGAATAGAAAATAAACAACAATATGATTGGGCAGTCAAAAGGGTTGAGGAATTGCTCCCCTTGGTTAATGACTTGACACCATTGGACAATGCTGCCAGTATAGAATTGGAGTTGTTGTCAAATATGGTAGCAGATTATTCTGAGGAACATTACTCGATAGGCTCTCCAACACTACCTCAAATATTGAGACTTCGTATGGAGGAAATGGGTCTTACGATAAGGAACATTGCCAGTATGATAGGAGTTACACCAGATAATATGAAATCATATCTGGATGGCGAAAAAGAGCCTACATTATCAATAGGTAGAAACATTTGCCGCCAACTCGACGTGGATGCAAATATTGTGCTTGGCGTGTAATATAAATATTCTTAAAATGGAAGAGAAGAAAGAATTGGAAGTGATAGACCTTAGGGTCATTGCGAAAAAGACATGGTCAAGGCGGAAACT
>JBJEAV010000100.1:0-3710 GCA_051869395.1 Prevotella sp. | reverse complement strand
CTTCGACTTCTTCCACTTCTTGAATATCTGGCGCTGCCACTCCTGGTTGCACTCGCGGTCGAAGTCGGTGTCAGGCTCGTTCTTCATCTCGTCCATTGGAGGCACGGGCTTGTAAGGCTCCAAGCGGTTCTGCTTGCGATGAGGCTCGTGTGGAATCTTGTCCTTGATGGCGTATGCGTCCTCAAACTGCTTCTTGAGGAAGTCCCATGCCTCAGTGTTGGGCTTGAGGTTGAACGAGTGGGTGAGGAAGTTGTCGGGTGCTGTGTTCTCGTCCATACGGCGAACGAGGTAAGACACAGCGTTGAGGAAGTGCTCGTCCTTCACCACGGGAGTATAGAGAATCACGTGGTTGCCCAACTTCGACTGTGCTCTCCACACGTGGTCTGCCATACCCTCGAGCATCTCGAAGCAGAAGGTCTCCTTGGGAGTGCCATACTTCTGTGTGAGCAGATATGCGTAAGAGATGGTGTATAGGTTGTGCGAAGCCATACCGATGTGCAGATACTTCGAGTTCTCGGGCAGCAGTCCGCGCTCGATGATGTGCAGGTAGTTGGCATCCACCTCGGTCTTGTTCGGGCGAACGGGGTTCTCCCATCCGCGCAGTGAGGCTACAACGGTCTCCATGTCGAGGTTACAGCCCTTAACGATACGCATCTTGATAGGTGCACCGCCGCGAGAGCAACGCTCCTTGGCAAACTCGAGCAACTCGGTCTGGAATCCCCATGCGTCGGGCAGGTAAGACTGCACTACGATACCGGCAGAGTAGGTGAGGAACTCCGGCTTCGACAGCACTTCCTTGAAGAGGCGCATGGTCAGGTGGGCATCCTTGTATTCCTCCATGTCGAGGTTGATAAACTTGGCGCGCTTCTTGCCGTATTCGTCAACGTATGGATTGTCGATGGCAGCCTGGTAAAGCTCTGACATACGGCGCACCAGTTCGGGGAACGACTCCTCGTAGTTGAGGGCGTGGGTCTGTGCGTAGATACCCGAGATCTTCACCGAGATATAGTTGATGTCCGGTTCCTTGAGAGCCTCAAGATAGCTGTAATAGCGCTTGTCGGCCTCTTCATCGCCAAGCACCACCTCACCGAGCAGGTTGACGTTCTGGCCAATCTTCTGGTCGAAACGTGTGGCAAGGTGATTTGTGAGGTTTGGACGTGCGGCGTCGATGATGACGCGAGAGGTGTCCATACGAAGGCGCTTCTTGATGATAGGAATGGCAATCGGGTAGAAATAGTGACCGAAGGACTGATACATCTTGAACAGGAAGCGGTCGCGTCCGTTGAGGAACTCGGGCACTCCATACTCGTCGATGAGAGTCTTGATGCGCTTGGCGAGTTTCTTTGAGTCGCGTATCTGCGACGACTCGTCGAGCATCTTCACCAAGAACTTCTTGTCACTCGGTCTCTGAACCATTGTTGCATACTTGTGCTGCTCTGCACGTTCGGCAGGCGTGATACTTGCCTCGCAGGTGTTATACAGCGTCATCAACCACTCTTCAACTTCTTTTATTGTTGGCTTTTCCATAATGTAGATTTTTATGTTTGTTTAGTGTAAAAATTTGTTTAATGTCTTTCGGTTGGGTACAATGACCCCATGCCTGACTTCTTTCGGGTGAAGCCAAGTATTTCATAGAGTTACAGACAAAAGGTCTGAACCCGCAACATTAAACGGTCGGACTAAACATGACTGCACGGTAGCGGTGCAGTTCGGAAAGAGCCTGAAGCGAATAATTGTCAAAATACATACGTTTCATTGCTATGTTAAATTACAGTTAATACTTAATATTTCGATGCAAAGGTACGCATTATATTTGTAACTACCAAACATTTTGCCGTTTTTTTTATAAGAAATCTATCAAAGTGCCATATTTTTATGTTGTTAAGCATAAAAAAGCTGCCATTGTGTGCAGTAATTGCACAAAATGGCAGTTTTGAGCAGTTTTGAGAGGTGCTTATTTCACAAGTACCTTCTTCTTACCTATTATATATATACCCTTCTCCTTGGGCGAGCTTACGCGCTTGCCGCTTATGGTGTATGTTTCATTTTGGCGATATTGGTTCGTGCCAGTTTGCCTGTCTGAAACATTTTCTATGCCCGAAGAAGGAAAGTCCCATAGCGGGGAATCTACAATGCCGTTGTTTGGTTGGATTCCCACTATGACCATATTATCCCTGTTGTATTCCTTCTTCTTGTCTTCGCTTACGCTGGTGCCTGGGGTGTAGGGATTGAGGATGGTGATGTCAAAGAACCCGTTGCAGAACCCGTCCCATCCCCAGTTGATATGAAACAATCCGTTGTTGTCATAACCGTCGCACACGAACTGGTGTCCGCCAACGGCAGAGCTGCCGGACATACATATCGGGCGTTTCTCGTCGATATCCCTCTTCAGCACTTCAATCCATTGTGACAGTGACACATCACAGCGATAAATCATTTGTATAAGGTCGGGGTCATAGTCAAAGTATTTGGGCATTGCCCATAAGGGATAGTCTTCCCAAGTTCCTGAGAATGAGGTATGGTATTCCATTTTTACCGCCCTTCCCACATCGCTTAGCAATTGCGCCACGGCAGTGGCCTGTATGTCGCTGTATGTGGGTTTGCCTTCGGAGTGGAGATACCTCTCCAGTATATTGTCCCAGTCGTAGGGATGTCCTTCGGGTTCCACCTTCACGCCTTCCCACTGGTATTCCTCACCAAAGTACTCGGTGGTGTAGTCGGGTATGTCAACAGTGAGTTCCTTGGGCCATTTGTGATACCTCATAATCTGTGACACGGCAGTGGCGCAGCATCCTGTGACACATTTATATTCAAAGCCCCTTTCGTCTATGAATACAGGGCACATAAGATTGTAGGGGCCGTCCTGTCCCCATGTCATTTCTCCAAGCAGTATGTCGCCCACTGTATATACGTCTGTGTTTCCCGCGCGCCTTGCCTTCAGCTCATCCACAATCTGTATGGCGCTGTAGTCGCCTTCTGCCACATTGTCGAGGGTCTGTTCGTAAGCGTGCAGGAATGATTTCACGTTTCCAGGCATATTATCCTCTGAGAACGAGCCTCTGTCGGAATATCCCACTATTTCGGGCATAAGGTCATCGCCTGAGACAATCGTAAAGCCATTTCCGCCCTCGTTGTTGAAGACATAGTAGTAGATGGCTGCGTTGGATCCGACAGCATTTGCCCTGCGTGGCGAGGCATTCACTAACAGTAGCGGACGGGCAGCTTCGATGCCTAACTTGCGAGCCTGTTCGATGGCGATTATCTTAGCCTGTTCAGCAGTTCTTGGAGCAGCTATTGCGATGATTCCGACCATCAGTGCGGAAAGCATCAGTAATAGTTTCCTTCTGTACATGGTTATTTGTTTTATAAATGATATACTTTTTTCTTGCAAAAATAAGCATATTTCGCCATATATACAAACAAATACTCCTTTTTTTATTAAAAACAATAGAATAATAATCGTATTTGGGAAAAAAGAACTATCTTTGTGGGCAAAATGACATAAGTATGATAAACAAGGAATTGATACAACCGCAGTCCATCGTTGTGGTGGGCGGTTCTAACAACTATCACAAACCAGGTGGTGCCATCGTGAGAAACATACTTCAGGGTGGCTACAAGGGTACATTGCGTATCGTCAATCCCAAGGAGGACGAGGTGCAGGGTATCAAGGTGTTTCACGACGTAACAGAGCTGCCGCCGACGGAACT
>JBJEAV010000099.1:0-3715 GCA_051869395.1 Prevotella sp. | reverse complement strand
CCCTCGTTGACGAGGTTCATGGCAAGCTGCACGAAGGTCTTGCGGTGGGTCCAGCACATGCGCATCACGGTCTCGTCGATATAGATGCCCGGTGTCTCAAGACCGCCGAAGCGGAACTTGTGCATCAGCCGGTCGTAGGTGCGCTTGGTGTCGAAGTTCTTGGCTCCGGGCACGTTGGTGGTGAACGGGGTGATGCGGTTCACGAGTCCCTCCTGCACGAAGTTGTCGCCGAGGTTCATGTAGTTGTCCTCGCCCACGGTGAGTGCCACATAGATGGGGCGGGTCCAGTTGCAGTTGGCAATCAGTTCGAGCATCATCAGGTCGCCCTTGTAGAGGGCGCGCTTGCCCTTGAGCGAGATGACCATCTTGTCGGGTATCGAGTCGGCAGCCATGAGCATACCGCTCTTCTTGACAGCTTCCTTGTCGATGGTTACATATACCGTGTCGGTCGGGATAACGTTGAGGTCGCCGTCGCCGAGGAGGAGCTTCATGACTTCCTTCTGCTCTTTGCTCACGTTGTTGCGCACCCAGTATTTGAGGATGTTCTTCAGTTCGTAGGGATTGTCGCCGAACATCTTGCGTGCCTCCTCGGGATAGGTGTCGTAGAGGGCGGCAATGCTTTCCTTGAGACCTGGCTCCACGGTGACATATTCGTTGGTTCCGGCGCAGTATTCGAGACGGCTCCAGCTGATGGGCAGCGACGGGGAGTCGTAAGCCGGGCGGAGCATCTGGTCGATATACCAGTCGGTCTGCAGATAGCTGAGGTTGCATACGCGTGCGTCGGTGCGCTCGCCCTCCACATCCTGGTTGTACCACAGCGGGAAGGTGTCGTTGTCGCCGTTGGTGAAGATAATCGGGTTGCCCTTTTCCTCAAGTGACATGAGATAGTTGCGTCCGAAGTCGCGGCAGGTGTAGCGTCCGCTGCGGTCGTGGTCGTCCCAAGTCTGCGATGCCATCTGTATTGGCACGAGCAGACATGCCACTCCAACTATGGCTGCCACGGCTGTCTCCTTGCCCTTGAGGCGGCGGGTAAGCTCGTCGATGATGGCTGCTACACCCATACCGCACCATATAGCGAAGGCATAGAACGAACCGGCGTAGGCATAGTCGCGCTCACGGGGCTGGCCTGGAGTCTGGTTGAGGTAGATGACGATGGCAAGACCGGTCATGAAGAACAGGAAGCACACCACCCAGAACTGGCGGATGCCGTTCTGACCCTTGCGCAGCGACTGCCAGAAGAGTCCGATGAGACCGAGCAGCAGCGGCAGGCAGTAGAAGACGTTGTGTCCCTTGTTGTTCTTCAGGTCGTCGGGCAGCTTGCTTTGGTCGCCGAGGCGGAGGTTGTCAAACCAGTCGAAACCGGTGATCCAGTTGCCGTGCTCGAGTTCGCCATTGCCCTGCAGGTCGTTCTGACGGCCCGCGAAGTTCCACATGAAGTAACGCCAGTACATGAAGTTGCACTGATAGGAGATGAAGAAGCGGATGTTCTCCAACATTGTGGGAACCTTCACGCTGATCATCTCGCCGCAGCGGTCGTAAGGCACCTGTGTGCCCTCGACACCGCCCATCCAGCTCTCGTAGGATGCTGTATGAGCCGAGCTGTACATACGCGGGAAGAGCATGTTCTGGGCATACTTGTATTCATCCTTGGTGCGCACCACAAAGTAGGAGTCCTTCTCGTCGGCGGACGCCTTCTCCTTGCGCTGATATACGGGGGCACCCTTGGTCGATACGGGGCGGCACATGTCGCCGTCCTTCTCCAACTCCACCTGTGAGGTGTAAGCCTGGCCGTAGAGCAAGGGGCGCGAACCGTACTGCTCACGGCTCAGATACTCGCCAAGGGTGAAGATGTCCTCGGGAGAGTTCTGGTCCATCGGCGGGTTGGCTGACGAACGTATCACGATGAGCGCATAGCTTGAATAGCCTATCATGAGCATCAGCATACAGAGCAGCGACGTGTTCTTGATGCGCGCACTGACGAGGGCAACACCCTTCTTGTTCTTATACTTGACAACAAACCACAGGATGGCAAGCACGATGACGCCGATGACCACCGAGCTGACACCGAAGCCATAGAACGGTATGCCGAGCATAGCCACGGAGGCGAGGAAGGCGATGTTCTCGCGTTTCTCGTTGCGCTGCACGTGGGTCTCATATATAGCCCAGATGATGGTGCCCACAAGCAGGGCGATGTATATAATCTCGCCGGTGTTGAATGGACAACCGAGGACATTGACAAAGAGAAGTTCAAACCATCCGCCCACGCGCACGATGCCCGGAACGACACCATAGAGCACGGCTGCCAGGATGACTATCGATATGCCCAAGGCGATGAGAGAGCCCTTGAGGTCGGCATTGCCCTGGCGGTTGGGGAACTTGCGGTAGTAATACACAAGCACGATGGCGGGAAGACACAGAAGGTTGAGCAGATGGACACCGATGGACAGTCCGGTCATATACATGATGAGCACAAGCCAGCGGTCGCTGTGAGGCTCGTCGGCATGCTCCTCCCACTTGAGTATCAGCCAGAACACCACGGCGGTGAAGGCTGACGAATAGGCATATACCTCGCCCTCGACAGCACTGAACCAGAAGGTGTCGCTGAAGGTGTAGATAAGTGCGCCCACAAGACCTGAAGCCTCGATGCTGATCATCTTGCCGAGAGTCATCTCGCCATCGTTGCGCAACAGCAGACGGCGCACGAGATGGGTGATGCTCCAGAAAAGGAACAGGATTGTGGCGGCAGAGAGCAACGCACTCATGGTGTTCACCATGCGTGCCACATCAGAGGGGTCGCTAACAAACTGCGAGAACAGGTTGGCGGTGAGCATGAAGAACGGTGCGCCGGGCGGGTGACCAATCTCCAGTTTGTAACCTGTTGAGATAAATTCGGGACAGTCCCAGAAACTGGCTGTCGGTTCAATGGTGGAGCAATACACAAATGCGGCTATCAGAAATGACAGCCATCCCAATGCGTTGTCCACGATTCTGAATCTTTTCATCTTCTTTTTTGTCTTTAACTTATTAATTTGGGCGCAAAGTTACTAAAATAACATTATATATAAGGTGTATTTCAGTCTTTTTAACGCAAAATCTTAACTCTTTCGTTCACTTCTATAATTTTTTTGGCGTTTGCAGCTACAAAATCCCTGTCATGGCTCACCATAATGACCGCCGCATCCTTGTTGACGCGACGTATTGTATCGTACATAAACGTCTCAAAGTCATCATCCACAAAGTTGTCGGGTTCGTCGAGCACGACCACCTCGGGACGCGACACCAAGGCGCGGGCGAAGAGCACACGCTGGAGTTCGCCGCCGCTCAGGGCCTTGACTGGGCGGTGCGCCATGTCGGCTATGCCGATGGCGCGCATGGTCTCTTCCGCCATCTTGCGCTGCTCAAGGGTATATCCGCCGAAGAGGCGTCGGGGCGAGTTCAGTCCCGAAGTCACTATGTCGCCCACGGAGATGGGGAAGTCGGTGTCGATGTCCCTTGTCTGCGGCAGATAGCCCACTGACAATGAATCCACTCTCTCGCCGTTTCGCTGGTATTCTATCGTCCCTGAATAGGGAGTGAGCAGTCCGAGGATGACACGTAGCAGTGTGGTCTTGCCGCCCCCGTTGGGTCCGACAATCCCCACAAAGTCCCTGTCGCCGATGTCGATGCAGGCATCCCGCAGTTGTATCCTGCCGTTATATCCGGCATTTATGTCTCG
>JBJEAV010000098.1:0-3726 GCA_051869395.1 Prevotella sp. | reverse complement strand
CACTGCATTTTCACCTATAACCAATTAATAAACAGACATTTAATCCTAATCAACACTACATAAACACTGCACTAACACTACACATACACTGCATAAGCAATTATCGTAATAATATCTTACATATTATACAAAATTCACTATGTAGTGTTAGTGCAGTGTTTATGTAGTGTTAGTGTAGTATTGATTCCCCTTATTTCTCTGATGCACAAAGCATTAAGCAGGAAAATGCAGTGTTTTACAAGAAATGAGAGAAAGCTGCTTCCCGGATAGACCGCTTTCATCATTTTAAATTAGATTAACATACGAAACGACTGTTTTTAATATGTTTTTCGTACCTTTGCACAAAAATAAGAAAGAAAGTGTTGTGATGGAACGGTTTTTCAATACAGCAGGGCCACAAAAGCTCGATATGAATTACAGTATCGACCCACTGAGTCGGTTTGACCTGGGCGATATTACCACGCTGATCAGACAGCAGCGTTATTTCGTTCTGCATGCTCCACGGCAAACGGGCAAGACGTCATGTATGTTAGCTTTGCGCGACCACCTTAACGCACAGGGTGGCTATATTTGTGTGTATGCCAATGTGGAAGGAGGGCAGGCTTGGCGGAATGACATTATGAAAGTGGTGGCGGCAACTTGCCAAACCATAGCACGTGAGACACGGCTCATTACCGGCGACGACCAGCCTTTGAGAATACGTGACAGCGTAAAGGAAACGGAAGCGGAATCCATGCTGTCGGCATTCCTATCCTCGCTTTCCTCGACATTGCCCAAACCACTCGTACTCATTATCGACGAAATTGACGCTCTTGTTGGAGATTCACTTGTAAGCGTATTGCGCCAGATTCGCTCCGGTTATGCCAACCGACCGCAATCGTTCCCTCTCAGCATAATCCTGTGCGGTGTGCGCGATGTGCGCGACTACCGCATCGTGCTTTCCAACCAAGATATTGTCACAGGTGGTTCAGCCTTCAACATCAAGGCGGAATCCCTTCGTTTGGGCAACTTCAGCAAGGATGAAATACGCGAGCTTTATCTTCAGCACACACGTGAGACCGGACAGCAATGGGACGAGGAATGTTTCCCCATGGTATGGGAGGCAACCGAGGGACAACCATGGTTGGTGAATGCGTTGGCTCTTGAGGTTACATACAAGATGAAGGAAAACCGTGACCGTTCCGTGCGTATAACGGCAGATATGCTATATCACGCCCAAGAACAGATAATCTACCGACGTGACACCCACATCGACATACTTATAGACAAGCTGAAAGAACCGCGGGTGAAACACGTCATTGAGCCGATTCTGTCAAACAGCGACAATGCAGTGGAAAGCCTTGTGCCATCTGACGACATACAATATGTGGCGGACTTGGGACTTATCAAATGGGACAGAGGGCAGCACATCCGCATAGCCAACGGCATATACCGTGAAATCATCCCGCGTGAACTTACGTGGAGCACACAGGCATCAATAACGCAGCAACCCCGATGGTATCTGAATGCTGACAATAGCATCAATATGGATAAACTTGAGACAGACTTCCAACAGTTCTTCCGTGAGGACACCTTATAATATTTGACCGCGACAGCGAGAAAACGTGGGAAGAACGCATTTGGCGTCGCAGTTATAAATACCAAGGTCACGGCATTACTGTTTGGGGGATGTAAATCTTATCAGAATAATCAGTATATTTGCACCACATTTAAATGATTGGCACAATATATGGGAAATATAAAACTATTCAGGGGTGACTTCACCTCGAAACTGGAGCTCGAACATGCGTCGGTGGTGGCTGGATTCCCCTCGCCTGCCGACGACTACAAGCATGACCGTCTGGACTTCAACCGCGACTATATCCGCCATCCCGAGGCATCGTTTTATGGTGATGTCACAGGTGACTCTATGAAGGATGCCGGAATATTCGACGGCGACAGGGTAATTATCGACCGCGC
Organism: Prevotella sp.; assembly: GCA_051869395.1. Taxonomy (GTDB): domain Bacteria; phylum Bacteroidota; class Bacteroidia; order Bacteroidales; family Bacteroidaceae; genus Prevotella. Next base: position 1,767 of record JBJEAV010000098.1, on the reverse strand, counting down.
CGTGCAGCCGCACGACGGTTCGATTGTCGTGGCATTCTGGAACGGGGAGTTCACAATGAAATATCTCGACCTCACCCACAAGAGTGAGGGATATGTGGAACTGCGCCCCGCCAACAAGGACTTCCCCGTGTTCCGCGTGGAGGCTGGCGACAACTTCGAGGTGTGGGGAGTGGTGGTGCATCTAATACGCACGTTTGAGACTTTGTAGTTATATGACAATGTATGGTATCATAGACTGCGACAACTGCTACGTGTCGTGCGAAAGGGTTTTCCGTCCTGACTTGGAGGGGAAACCTGTAGTTGTGCTGAGCAACAACGACGGTTGTGTGGTGGCACGCAGCAACGAGGCAAAGGCTATGGGCATAAAAGCGGGAACACCTTATTTCCAGTTGGAACAGATGTTCCCGGGCAGGAAGATAGCCGTCTTCTCCTCAAACTATGAGCTTTATGGCGAGATGACTGGCCGTGTGGTGGATATCATACGCAGCGAGGCTCCCTCGTATTTCAGATACAGCATCGACGAGTGTTTCGTGAAATTCCCTGATACCGACAATGTCGATCTTAAGGAGTGGGGCGAACGGCTTCACAAAAAGATAAAGCAGTGGGTTGGCATGCCAGTGAGCATAGGCATCGCCCCAAACAAGACCCTTGCCAAGGTGGCGAGCCATTTCGCCAAGAAGATTTCGGGATATAATCATTGTTGCCTAATCGACAATGATGAGAAAAGGCAAAAGGCCCTTAAGCTCTATCCCGTGGATGAAGTGTGGGGAGTGGGACGGCGCTATGCCGCCCGACTGGCAAATGTAGGGGTGAAGACGGCATACGATTTCTCCGCCCTCCACGGCGACTGGGTGGATGCCACCTTCCGCAATGTCACGATATGGCGCACGTGGGCTGAGTTGAACGGCAAGGACTGCGTGCCCGACGAGGAGTATGCCACCAAGAAAAGCATCTGCACCAGTCGCAGTTTCAATGGTATGGTGGATGACCTCGACACCCTCTCCACCCATGTGTCCAACTATGCCGCCCGCTGTGCCGAGAAACTGCGCTCGCAGCGCAGTGTGGCATCGGTGGTGGCGGTATTCGCCCACACCAACTTCTTCCGTGAGGACCTGCCCCAGTATTCCAGCTTTGCCGAGATGACGCTTGCCACACCTTCCAATTCCACCGTCACTATAGTGCAAGCCGCCAAGGATGTGCTCCGTGGCATCTTCATCCTGGGCTACAGATACAAGAAGGCGGGCGTGATAGTCATGGGGGTCACTCCCGACACTCCCGTGCAGCACGACCTCTTCGACATTGCCCCTGAAAAATATGCCCGTCTGCGTTGTCTCGACGAGGCCATCGACCGCGTCAACCGTATTTATGGCACCGAGACCGTGGTGCTTGGTGCACAGCAATACAACACCAATGCCGCCACAGGCAAGGCAGACGTATTCGCCAACGCCATACGCCACGACCACCGCAGCGGAAATCCAACAACAAGATGGAAGGACATTATCAAACTAAAGTGAAATATTCAATAATTATACGCCTTTTATAACTAAAACCATATAAATTATAAAAAAAATCTGATAATTTGTCGTTATTTAAAATAAAAATGTGTAACTTTGCGCCGATTATGATGTATCGTCATGACAATCTGAATATTATAACTAAAAAAAATATATTAGAGCAACATGGAAAAAAGACTTCTTCTCGGCGATGAGGCTATAGCCTTGGGAGCCATACATGCCGGACTTAGTGGCGTGTATGCCTATCCTGGCA
>JBJEAV010000097.1:0-3726 GCA_051869395.1 Prevotella sp. | reverse complement strand
TTTTTTAGAACTGCAAAGCTACATGGGAATACATGATTGGGTGGAACTAATCCACCCAATCGCTCAACGCTATCCACCCAAATCAAAACCAACATTCTCTTCCAGAATACAACAAGGGCTGCAAGCAGCATGTAGCCACGTGCAGCCCTATGTTAATGTTATGATTATGATATTACTATTTATTACTTCAACACAGCACGTATAGCTCTGCCATACAATGCTTCAGTGGCATAATTGAAGCGTTGCCAATGGAGTTCTATATGCGGGTTGCCACTTGAACGTCTAAAATAAAAAATTTGTGAATATGTCGTATTGTCCTCACAAGTAGAAAGCCAATAAGATGCATATTTATTATTGTTTAAAGCATAAGTTGGATTAGGGTCCCTAACACCCGTAAATGGAATGAAAATGTTATTTCCAACATAATCATCTTTTCCGGAAATCTTGAATCCAGATAACGTACATCCTGTTACATATTGTACAGTACTACCGTTGCACCATGTCCAATCCACATAAGTACCCTCCTGTGGTATTCCTAAGATATCAGCTTCAACCTTGTCGAAATGTGCAGCATAATTTATTATTCCAGTAAACAAATTCTGAATACAGTTATTTGTAGGAATCTCCCAATTGCTGCCCCATAATACACTTGCTACGTCATTGTAGATTGGGAGAATAAATCCTGAAGAAATATTGCCTGAATAATAATCGGCCGTAGAACCTTCACAACGGAAATCTGTCAAACCGCCCCAACAATATATACCACCTAAATCGGCTGTATTATTATTGTCACTGACAGAATAATCTTTATTTGCCTGAGAATAGTCGGTAATAGTAGCTCCAACATTGAACTGAGCAAAATATGGACCATCTGCCCAAAGCTGGACAGCATTACGCGAATTTACAGTACCGTTACTGAAATCAACAGATATAGGCTTAACATTCTTACCACCGGCAAATGAGATTGTTGAAGATCCTGCCTTTGTCTTGACTGTCGCTGTGTGGTTTGCCGTATTGTAGTAAGTATAGCTGATTTCAGGAGACAGGATGTCGCCCTTCTTGACGGCAATATAATAGTCGCCTGGTTCAAGTACCTTATTAGCTGGTGCAACGAGAACTACACTGTTGAGCGAAGAACCTGACACTGGAGTAATAGCACTTGAAGTGATTTCCATCTTACCTGATAATTCTTTAGAACTGCTGATACAGATAGAATGCACGTTCCCCTCATTCACCGTGACTTTAAGGAAGTTCACAGCATAAGTAAGTGTAGGTTCTGTATCGCTGCCGATGTTGTACATGATGGCAGCGGCCTTGTCGAACGACCCCTTGGTGGCTGACTGAACTGATGGAATCTCGCAAGTGAGTTTGCTGTTGTCATTGTCCCATGTGGCAGTAGCCTGATATGGGTACATCATTGCTGTTACAGCACTGATAGTAGGCTGTTCGGCAACGATATTGAATATTCCAGCGGGTCTTGTGCTAGTAGTTGTGAACTTTGAACCTCCTGCAGCTGAAGTTGCGCTGAATACGCTCAGGGCATCACCATACTGCCAATTAACTATGGTATTGTCTGTTGCATCAACTGCTGCACGTGTGGCTGCCCATGTAGTAGCACCGACCTGAGTGATGCCATTTGGATGATTATCAATAACTTCGTTGAGTTCAGCATCCTTGCTGCAAGATGCGAGCATAGCTGCGAGAGCTACGATAGTATAAATGTACTTCTTCATCGTCTTACAGTTTTAGAATTCATAATTTTCGTCATAGCTAAGACTTTGGGTATTAGTTCCTGACTCCCTAATGTTAACATTGTTGTTCTGAGTAGCCCAGGTGTTGTCAATACTGATGGAGAACTGCTGATTGGCGTTCACACTGAACTTACCATTGATGTTGGTCACATAGTTGGCCTGTACGGGGACGTTGGTGATAGTCTTTTCGGCTTCGCTTTCATACTGCACTTTGAAGTCACTGAGAACTGGTTCGTCTGCATTAGCCAACATCAGGAATTCGCCCACTTCGGTGGGATTAGCAACTGTGCCTTCGATGGTGTTTGCGAAAGAGATAGTCAGTGTGAATGTTTTTGAGGTGATACCTTTGCCCTCAGATACATTGAAATCCTTGAAGCCGTCGTAGGTCACCTTGATGGAGCCTGCTACCAGTCGGTCGGTCTCCTTCAGCACCACTTTTGCCACGGCACGGCTGAGCGTGACGTTTACCATACCTCCGTCGGTGACGGTGATGCCCTGCTTGGCATAGAAGGCTTCCACTTCGGTTGCATCATCTTGCAGGGCTACGCTTTTAAGGTCAGAGGCGTCGTAGTTAGCACTGCCATAATCTGCCCAGAAGAGGCAGGTGTATTTCCCCGGGTCCAGTCTCACGGCAAAGGTGCTGCTGCTGAACTCCGTAGCCGGTAACACTTCTGACTGTCCCGACTCATCATAGATGGCCATCACGTAGCGCAGGCTGCCAGCGGCACGGGTCTGTACCCCATTGTCTGCCGTAAGCGAGAATGTCACTTGTTTTGGACTGTCATTTTCTGCTGTCAGTTCTTCACTCTGACTGCACGATGCGAACATAGCCGCTATGCCCAGCATCAAAGAAAGAATTTTCTTCATAATCGAACATTTTTATTATTTATTACTAAATTTCTTCAAAACCATACGTCATACACTCCATCCCATTCGGTGTCGATGCGTATTCCTCCGCTGTTGACACCCGAGGTGAGGAACCGGCCTTTGACGGTAGTCAGCTGATTGCGGCGATAGTCAATCTGTGTGCCGGGGATGCGGCATATCACATTGCCTTGGCTGTCTGAGACGATGACCGTGGCATTGACAAACGATGTGTTGCCATTGACCAATATCCAGTCGCTGCCCAGTTCCAGTTCTGCGGCAGAGCCGTCGTAACGGCTGAGCGAGCCGCTGTAGGCAATACCAACTACGGCATCGTTGGGCTTTTCGGTCGATACATTGAAACCCGACGGGAAATAACCCTCATACTGCACGCTCACCGTCAGTTCCTCGATGGGTGGGAACTCCTGCGGATTGACCTTCCGCATTTGCAGATATTCGGCTATCTCGCTGGCATCTACGATGATGCGGTACTTTGCCAATGGGCGTTGCAAGGTCATGGAGATTGATGCACCCTCGCCTGACATCGTGATGCCGCTCCCGTTGCCGTAAGCCACATCCTTGGCATCGGTGTTTGCCGTGTAGGGTTCGGTGAAGAGGGTCACGGCTTTCAGGCTTTCGGTGTGATAGAAGGCATCGGCAAGCGGAGCTTCCGTGCGGGCATAGTCAGTCCAGAGGCGAAGGTCGTAGCTGCCTTCGGAGAGTTGCAGTTCCACCTTATATGTTCCATCCTCTTGCAGTTCTGGCGTGACAGCCTTATGGAGCACTATTTGGTCCGTGCCGGCTTTGCACAGTTCAGCCACACAGCGCAAGGTATAGCCAGCTGCGGCGGCACGGGTTTTCGTCTGCTGCGGAGTGAAGTCTGCCATTCCCGTTTCGGGCATAGTAAACCTCACACTGAGCACAGGCAGTGAGAAGGCACCTTGATACAAAGGAATGACAACACGCACCACTCTGTTTTCAGCCACATCCACATCAGCTATGCCCGAGAGCAGGTCGCTGTCAATACCAATCTGCGCTGCTGCCCACTCATGCAGGGCTGTCAGCGTGGCTGTCTCCGTTGGTGCTTCATCCGCATTGATGACGGCTGCCA
>JBJEAV010000096.1:14298-17141 GCA_051869395.1 Prevotella sp. | reverse complement strand
ACAACGGACTTACAACGGAGTCACAACGGACTTACAACGGAGTCATAGCAGAGGAACATTATTAAATGAAGAATTTGCTGACGCCAGTGACATCCGCATAGAACAAGTAGAGAAGAATCGAGTAGAGTCAACGAGAATTATGTAAAAAGCCCTCTGTAAATCGTCGACTTACAGAGGACTTGAAAGTAGCGGGGGTGGGACCCGAACCCACGACCTCCGGATTATGAATCCGACGCTCTAACCAGCTGAGCTATCCCGCCATTTGCTTGTTTGCGGGTGCAAAGGTACTACATTTTTATTAAACTACCAAATTTTTTCGGGAAAAATTTTCGTAATTCGATATTTTTTTGTATTTTTGTGCCGTCAAAACGCTTAAAACATGAAGAAAACTAAGATTTGTATCGATTATCCACTGGCAACGAAGTCATACAGCATGGTGTGGAAACTGATAGGACATGCACATGGACTGCAGAAATGGATTGCCGACTATGTGGAGGAAGAAAACGGAATACTGACCTTCAAGTGGGGGGAGGTATGGACACAGCAGGACGTGAGAACGTCGGAAGTCATCGGGATGGAGGAGAACCACTTCATCCGGCTCAGGTGGGACGTGAACGAGAGTGACGACGACTACTGGGAGATGAGAATCGAGAAAAGCGACTTCACCGGCACCCTGTCACTCATCATCACCGACCACGTGGATGAGGACGACGTTGACTACATGAAAGGCGTGTGGAACGCCAATCTGGAGCGTCTTCACACGGTCAGTGGACTGTAAATATCATAAAAAAACAGAAAAAGGCTATGATTTCTGATTTTTTTGTGTAACTTTGCACGCTGTTAGAGAATATGGCGTGCATGGCTTGGTCTTGCGCGCCCGCATACATAACAGATATTATTAAGATGTTTCGGATTAAGAAATTAGATATTTTCATAGCCAAGCAGTTCGGACTGCTCTTCGTCGGCACGTTCTTCATCTGCCAGTTCGTGCTGATGATGCAGTTTCTGTGGCGCTATGTTGATGAGCTTATCGGCAAGGGACTCTCGATGGAGATTCTTGCACAGTTCTTCTGGTACATGGGTCTTATGCTCATGCCCCAGGCCTTCCCGCTCGCCATCCTGTTGTCGTCGCTGATTGCCTTCGGTAACCTTGGCGAAAGCTCGGAACTGACAGCCATCAAGGCTGCCGGAATTTCACTGATGCAGGCTTTCCGCTCGCTGATAGTGATAGTAATCTTTATTTCGGGGATGTCATACTACTTCCAAAATGTGGTGGGTCCCGATGCCAACAAGTCGTTCGGACAGTTGCTGCTGTCAATGAAACAGACCAACCCGGAGCTTGAGATTCCCGAGGGTATATTCTATGACGGCATCCCCAACTGCAACCTGTATGTGCAGAAGAAGGACCTGACGACCGGCAAATTATACGGCATTACCATATACAAGATGACCGGCGGATATGAGGATGCCGCCATAATCCTCGCCGACTCTGGAATGTTGCAATCAACTGCCGAGAAAAAGCACCTGCTGCTGACACTTTACAGCGGCGAGTGGTTTGAGAACATGCGCTCGCAGGACATTGCTGGAAGCGCAAGCATTCCGTACCGACGCGAGACTTTCGCCACCAAGCGCATAGTGCTCGACTTCGACGGGGGATTCAATATGGCTGACGTTGCGGGCATCTCGGCAAGCGCGAAATCGAAAAGTATGGAGAGGATATTGCACGACCTTGACTCGATACATGAATTCAACGACAGCGTGGCTCACTCATACTACCGTGAGTCAAAGATCTCAACCTTCTTCAAACCTTCCATCGACAAGAAGGACTCCCTGAAAGCTGTCAAGAGCGTAGCCGCGGGAAAAGTGGATATAGACACTATATTCGCAAGGCAATCCCTCGACACCAAGCAGGACATCGTGAGAAGTGCGATGAGCAGCCTAAGCTCGCAGGCAACCATGGTGAGCATGAGGGGCGACTATTCATACTCGCTCAACCGCAACATGAGAAGCCACCAGATTGAGGCAATCGGAAAAATAACCCTTTCGCTCGCCTGCATAATATTCTTCTTTATCGGTGCACCATTGGGAGCCATCATACGCAAGGGAGGACTGGGAGTGCCGGTGATTATCTCGGTGCTGGTGTTCATCGTGTATTACATATTCGAGAACTCGGGAATGAAGATGGCACGCGACGGCAACTGGACCGTGCTCTTCGGAAAGCTTATCTCAACCGCAGTGCTCGCACCGCTCGCCATATTCTTCACCTTCAAGGCCAACAGCGACTCTACGGTGTTCAACATCGACATGTACAAGAACGCCCTGTGGCGGATACTCGGCATTCGCACCAAGAGGCACATATATAAGAAAGAGGTGATAATCAACGACCCCGACTATATCTCCGACGCAGAAGAACTGATGAGGATTTGCCGCGACATCAAGGCCTACTCCCACGAGCACAGCCTGCTGAAAGCGCCAAACCCCATCAAGGTGTTCTTCAGGCAGGGAGACGACCAGGTGATAAAGGGTATCAACGAGCGGCTTGAGGCTGTGATAGAAGACCTGTCGAACACAAAGGACAAGACAGTGCTCAACGAGCTTAACACCTACCCCATCATCGCCACCCACGCCCACACGCGCCCCTTCGTGCGCAAGTGGCTTAATGTAATAACAGGTATTATACTGCCTCTCGGCATCTTCTTCTATCTCAGGATGTGGAGATTCAGACTGAGGCTGCTTCGCGACCTTCGCAACATCGTCGGCACAAGTGAAAACATCATCCGTCGCATCGAGGAGGGAAAGAAGGTTACAATCAGTATTGAGTGACTTATACCTTATTATATATA
>JBJEAV010000096.1:0-14198 GCA_051869395.1 Prevotella sp. | reverse complement strand
AGGAGGGAAAGAAGGTTACAATCAGTATTGAGTGACTTATACCTTATTATATATATAATTAGGAATTAGGAATTAGAAATTAGAAATTATATCATATATGGCAAGATTTGGACTTAGCACAATAGACGAGGCCCTTGAGGACTTCAGAGAGGGCAAGTTTGTCATCGTGGTGGATGACGAAGACAGAGAGAACGAGGGTGACCTGATAATCGCCGCCGAGAAAATCACGGCTGAGAAGGTCAACTTTATGCTCAAATATGCACGTGGCGTACTCTGCGCTCCCATCACCATGAGCCGCAGTGAGGAACTCGACCTGCCCCACCAGGTGGAGGACAACACGTCGATGCTCGGAACTCCGTTCACTGTGACCATCGACAAGTTAGAGGGTTGCACCACCGGAGTGTCGGCACATGACCGTGCCGCCACCATCCGCGCACTCGCCGACCCCACATCAACACCTGAGACCTTCGGGCGCCCTGGGCACATCAACCCTCTGTATGCCCAGGACATGGGAGTGCTCAGACGTTCGGGACACACTGAGGCAGCCATCGACCTGTGCAAACTGGCAGGACTGTATCCCGCCGGGGCACTTATGGAGATAATGAACGACGACGGCACCATGGCGCGACTGCCCGACCTCATCAAGTTTGCCGAGGAGCACGAGATGCACATCATATCTATCAAGGACCTCATAGCCTACCGCCTGAAGAAGGAGACACTCATAGAGGTGGGCAACGAGGCAGACATGCCCACCAAATGGGGACACTTCAAGCTTATCCCGTTCCGACAGACGGCAACGGGACTGGAACACATGGCGCTAATCAAGGGCGAATGGAAGGAAGACGAGCCAATACTGGTGAGGGTACACTCGTCGTGCGCCACCGGTGACATCCTCGGCAGCAAGCGTTGCGACTGCGGCGAACAGCTGCACAAGGCAATGCAAATGATAGAGGAGGAAGGCAAGGGAGTGATCATCTACATGCAACAGGAAGGAAGGGGCATCGGACTCATGAACAAGATTGCGGCTTATAAACTGCAAGAGGAAGGCATGGACACCGTGGATGCCAACATACACTTAGGATTCAAGCCCGACGAGCGCGACTACGGTTGCGGAGCCCAGATGCTTCGCCGACTGGGCGTGCACAAGATGCGACTGATGACCAACAACCCCACCAAGCGAGTGGGACTGGAGGCATACGGACTGGAGATAGTGGAAAACGTGCCCATCGAGGTGACACCGAATGAATACGACTACCGCTACCTGAAGACCAAAAAAGAGCGAATGGGACACACTTTGCACCTAAAATAAATGTAAAGTCGCACTTTTTTAGTCGAAATAATAAAAAAAAGCAATAATTCTTTTTGATTAAAGAATAAAATGATTAATTTTGCACCAAATTAAATACTATAACATCAAAATGGCACAACTATCAGATAGATTACAGAGACTGGCGCCATCGGCAACACTTGCCATGTCGCAGAAGAGTTCGGAGATGAAGGCACAGGGCATCGATGTCATCAACATGAGCGTCGGTGAGCCAGACTTCAACACTCCCGACCACATAAAGGAAGCAGCCAAAAAGGCTGTTGACGAAAACTTTTCAAGATATTCTCCCGTGCCGGGATACCCTGACTTGAGAAAGGCCATTGTAAACAAGCTAAGGAACGAGAATGGTCTTGACTACACGGTGAACGAGGTGCTCGTGTCAAACGGCGCCAAGCAGAGTGTATGCAATACCGTTATGGCACTGGTGAACGACGGCGAGGAGGTTATCATCCCCGCCCCGTATTGGGTTTCTTATCCCCAGATGGTAAAGTTGGCTGGAGGCGTGCCAGTGATTGTGGAGGCAGGATTCGACCAGAACTTCAAGATGACTCCCGAACAGCTTGAGGCTGCCATCACCCCGAAGACCCGCATGATTATCCTCTGTTCGCCAAGCAACCCCACGGGAAGCGTGTATTCAAAGTCGGAGCTTGAAGCCCTCGCCGAGGTAATAAAGAAGCATGATGACTTGTTTGTACTCGCCGACGAGATATATGAGCATATCAACTATATCGGTCATCACGAGAGCATCGCCCAGTTCCCGGGTATGAAGGAATGCTCGATTATCGTCAATGGTGTATCCAAGGCATACGCCATGACAGGATGGCGCATAGGCTATATAGCCGCCCCCGAATGGATAGTCAAGGGATGCAACAAACTGCAGGGACAATACACCAGCGGTCCGTGCTCGGTGAGCCAGAAGGCAGCCGAGTTCGCATACACGGCATCGCAGGAATGTGTGGAGGAGATGCGCAAGGCATTCGAGCGTCGTCGCGACCTCATCGTGAAACTGGCGAAAGACATCCCCGGCCTTGAGGTGAACGTGCCCGAAGGAGCCTTCTACCTGTTCCCCAAATGCAGCAGTTTCTTCGGCAAGAAATGCGGTGAGACAGTCATCAACAACTCTTCGGACTTTGCGATGTATCTCTTGGAGACAGCCCACGTGGCGACAGTAGGCGGCGATGCCTTCGGCGACCCAGAATGTTTCCGCATGAGCTATGCCACAAGCGACGAAAATATAGTGGAAGCAATGCGCCGAATAAAGGAAGCATTGGCAAAATTAGCATAAATTGTGGCAAAATCCGCAATATTCAATGAAGAAATCAAAAAAATAAGGTTAAAACTTATTAATTCATTGCGTTTTTGGCTCTAATTTATTAACTTTGTCGCTCAAAAGGAGGAAACTCCGTAAAGACACTCGTTGATGGATAGAAAACAATCAAGCGAATAACATATTAATTCATTAATAACTAAAAAAAATTAAAAGTATTATGGCAACAAAAACAAATGCTGCAGCCCCAGCTAAGAAATCATCGGGCTTTAAGGGAGTGAAGAACGCATTCTGGATTCTCGTAATCTGCTGCGTAGCTGCTTACACATTCTATTTCCAGGTACTCGGTGCACCTGACAACTTCCAGGGTGGCGATCCCACAGGACATCCTGCAAACTTGATGGGTACAGTGTATAAGGGAGGTTTCGTAGTAGGTATCATCTTGACTCTCCTTCTCTCAGTTATCTGTCTCGGTGTAGAGCGTTTCTTCGCCCTGAGATCAGCATTCGGTACAATGAGCCTTGGCAAGTTCACAACCCAGATCAAAGAACTTATCAAGTCTGGCAAGTTCGACGAGGCAACAGCTCTCTGCAACAAGATGAAGGGTTCAGTAGCCAACGTGGTTCTCGCTTCAATCAACGCTTACAAGGACGCAGAGGCAAACTCTAACCTGAAGAAGGGCCAGAAGATTGCAAAGATCCAGCAGGCTCACGAGGAGGCAACCCAGCTTGAGATGCCTACCCTTCAGATGAACCTACCTATCGTAGCAACAATCGTAACACTTGGTACTCTTACCGCTCTGTTCGGAACTGTGCTCGGTATGATCAACTCATTCCAGGCTCTGTCAGCCGGTGGTGGTGCAGACTCAATGGCTCTGTCAGCCGGTATTTCTGAGGCCCTTGTGAACACAGCATCTGGTATTTTGACTTCTTGGTTCGCAGTAGTTATCTATAACTTCTTTACAAACAAGATCGACAAGTTGACTTACGCCCTCGACGAGGTTGGTTACACAATTGCAGCAACATACGACGTTAACCACGCAGAGGAGGCTTAATTGTTTTACCTTTTAATTAGTGAATAATAATGGGTAAAATAAAAATACAGAAAAAAGACGTCTGGATTGACATGACTCCTATGTCGGACGTGATGACCCTGCTTCTGTGCTTCTTTATGTTGACATCAACATTCTTGCAGCCGGAGCCTATCACGGTCACTACGCCAAGTTCAGTGTCGGAGGTCAAGGTGCCTGAGAAGAATGTGCTGAACATTCTCGTGGGACCTGATGGAAAGATCTTCGTCGGAACCGACAATAAGAACGACATGTTGGCCATCATGCAGACTGTCACCGACAAATTCGGCGTTACGCTGAACGGTGCACAGATCAAGAAGTTCAAGGAAGAGTCGATGATTGGCGTGCCAGTCACAAAGCTCCCCGCTTACCTCAACCTTGAGCCTGAGAAGATGGCAGAGGCAATCAAGACGCTTGGAGTGCCCACCGATAGTATCGATGGAGGCATGAGTGAATTTCAAGAGTGGGTAAAGGCCGCCAAAGAAGCCAACCCTGACATCCGCATCGCCATCAAGTGCGACTGCAACACACCTTACAAGAACGTTAAGCTGTTGATGTCAGAGCTTCAGGACATGGAGGAGAACCGTTACCAACTGATTACAAATCTTAAAACGTCATCGGAGGATTAAACATGGCAAAGAAAAAAATGAGCAAGCAGAAGAAGATGAGCTCTCGCGTGGACTTCACCCCTATGGTGGACATGATGATGCTTCTTATCACATTCTTCATGCTGTGTACTACTCTGAGCAAGCCGCAGGCTATGCAGTTGACGATGCCGAGCAACGACAAGAACGTGCAGGATGAGGACAAGTCCGCAGCAAAGGCTTCACACACCATCACGCTTATTCTTGCTGGCAACAACAAGATTTACCACATCGACGGTCTGCCAAACTATGAAGACCCGACATGTCTTAAGGAAACTACATGGGGCAAGGACGGTATCCGCAAGGTTCTCATGACCCACGTCACCGAGGAAGGCATCGCACCTGTTGCCAAGATTATGGTGGCTAAGCAGAAACTGGATGAGAAGAAGATTAAGTATAACATGGTGGATTCACTCTACCAGAAGGAACTCTCGGAGTTGAAGAACGGTAACATCAACGGCGAGAAGATACCTACTCTTACTATCATCATCAAGCCTCTTGACACTGCTTCTTATAAGAATATGGTTGACGCTCTCGATGAAATGCAGATTTGCAGTATCGGTAAGTACGTCATTGACAAGATCAATGAAAACGACGAAAAGCTGCTTAAGTTGAAGGGTGTTAAGTAACAACAATTAAAACGTAAAGAACAATGTCAAAAGTAGATCTTATAGATAAAAATTGGGTTGAACTCGTCTTCGACGGTCGCAACAAGGAATATGGAGCATACGTTCTACGCAAGGAGACCGGTATGCGTAACATCAAGTCCATGCTGCTCGTGTTTGCAGTCATCATTGCAATCATGGCGGGTGTGGCTGCCAAAGTTGCCATCGAGAACGCTTTCCCCAAGAAGGTGGCTATTGAAACTGATGTCGAGCTGACCAAGCTGGCCGAGAAGAAAGAGGCCAAGGTTGAGAAGAAGGCACCGGTTAAGGTTGAAGAGCAGAAGGTCGTTGAGAAGGTGAAGAGTTCTGTGAAGTTTACACCTCCTGTCATCAAGAAGGACGACGAGGTGAAGCCCGAAGAGGAGCTCAAGAGCCAGGAAGACCTCAACAAGACCAACACTGCCATCGGTTCGTTCGACGTTAAGGGTAACGACGAGACTGGCGGTGAGGTGCTCAAGGCTAAGGAAGTGATTGCACAGCCGGAGCCTCCGAAGGAAGAGGAGACCAAGGTCTTCGACGTGGTAGAGGTAATGCCTACCTTCCCCGGTGGTCAGGGCGCACTGTTCGAGTGGCTGAGCAAGAACATCAAGTACCCGGTAGTAGCTGAAGAGAATGGTGTACAGGGCCGCGTCATCGTAACCTTCGTGGTTGAGCGCAATGGTTCTATCACCGACGTACAGGTTGCCAAGTCAGTTGACCCGTCTCTCGACAAGGAGGCCGTACGCGTGGTTAAGGCAATGCCTAACTGGATTCCCGGTAAGCAGAACGGTAGTGCAGTACGTGTGAAGTTCACCGTACCTGTAACATTTAGACTTCAGTAACATTATGACAAAACGCACATTCAACATATTAGTTGGATTAACTCTCACTTTAGGTTTGTTGTGGTCATGCCACAACAAACCTAAAAATGGTAGAACAGATACCTACTCGTCTGGCACGATGACCTTTGTATCTGATGAGAGTTTCAGTCCTATCATTGAGGAAGCCAGGGAGGTGTTCGAGCATACATATCCCCAGGCCACCATTAAGCCCATCTACACTAATGAGCTTGACGGTATCAACATGCTCATGGAAAGGAAGGTATGGCTCACTGTTGCCTCAAAGAGGCTCAGGGAAAGCCAAATAAAGAATCTTAAGGACAGGAAATACGTGGCAAGGTGTATTCCCATAGCCTACGACGGTCTTGCCCTTATCGTGAACAACGAGAACCCCGACACATGCATCTCTATCAAGGACATAAAAAGAGTGCTTACTGGAGAGGTGACAAAATGGTCGGAAGTATATCCAAACAGCAAGCTCGGAGACTTTGACGTGGTCTTCGACAATGCAAAGTCAAGCACTGTGCACTTCTGCATAGACAGTATCCTGGGCGGAAAACCAATCAACAGCTCCAAGGTTGAGGCTGTGAAGAAGAGTGCGGAGGTTATCAATTACGTGTCTGCCCACAAGAACGCAATTGGAATCATTGGCAGCAACTGGCTCAACGACGCGCGTGACTCCACGAACGTCACATTCAAGAAGAACATCCGTGTGGTATCGGTATCAAGACTCGACGAGGCAACCCCTATGAACAGTTGGAAGCCATACCAATTCTATATATATAACGGGAACTATCCATTGGTACGAACCATCTACGCTATATGCACCGACCCTCGTCAGGGACTGCCATGGGGATTCTGCAATTTCCTTCAGTCACCTATCGGACAAAAGATATTCTTTAAGGCAGGACTGCTGCCGGCAAGAGGCAATATGGCAGTAAGGGAAGTGGTGGTGAGTGAGAATTAAAAAATTGAAAAATTGAAAAATTGAAAATTAAAGAATTAAATAGTGATTATGAGAACATTCAAATATGTAATGATTGGAGCATTGATGCTAGGCATCGGTACTCCCGCCCTGGCTCAGACGGGCGACCCGAAAGCAGACACTGAGACTATCACAAAGATGATTAAGAACAAGGCTGGTGACTTGGCAGAGCAGACAAAGAAGTATGCCAAGAAGTACAAGAAGAACACAGAGGTGCTTCTCGCCATGTCAAAAGCCTATTATGAAGTGAAGGACACTGCCAATGCACGCATTATGGCAGAGAATGCACTGAAGGCAGACAAGAAATGCGCCAAGGCATTCATCATCCTCGGTGACATCATGGCACTGAACGAGGACGGTGGTGCAGCTGCCGGACAGTATCAGCAGGCCATCTACTTCGACCCGAAGGACCCTGAGGCTTATTACAAGTATGCCAACGTGTATAAGAAGGTTAGTCCCTCAGAAGCAGTGGCAAAACTCGAGGAACTGCGCGCACAGCGTCCTGACATCGCTGTTGACGCTCTCGCCGGACGTATCTACTACACATCAAACAAGTTTGGCAATGCCATCGACTGCTACAACAAGGCTTGGCAGCAGAAGGACAAGATGGAAGAGCGCGACATCCGCGACTACGCCATGGCTTACTATCTCACAGGTAAGGCTGCAAATGCTCTTGAGGTGGCAAAGTTCGGACTGACCAAGGCTCCTCGTGATGCTGCCTTCAATCGTCTTGCATTCTTCACCTCAACAGACCTGAAGCAGTATGACCAGGCATTGGCATACGCCGACGCCCTGTTCAACAAGTCAGACAGCGCAAAGTTCTCTTACTTCGACTATACATACTACGGAAACGCCCTCAACGGTGTGAAGAAGTATGACGAGGCTATCGCCAGCTTCAAGAAGGCACTCGACCAGGAGTTTGACTCAAAGGACAAGAAAGCCGGTGTGATCAAGACCCTCTCTGACGCTTACAGCAGCCAGGAGAACTATGCCGAGGCTATCAAGTACTATGAGCAGTATCTCGCAGAATACTCAACTCCCACAGCCACTGACTATGCAGGACTTCCACAGCTTTACTACTATATGGCAAGCAAGCAGACTGGTGACGAGATGATCGCTTCACTGAAGAAGTCAGACGAGCTGTATGCCCAGCTTGGTGAGAAATATGCCGATGCCGCTGAATATGCCACATTCTGGCGTGCACGCGTAAACAACGCCATGGACAACGACCAGCAGAACGGCTATGCAAAGCCCTACTATGAGAAGCTTATCCAACTCTATGGCGAGCGCACAGAGCTTAACAATTCAGACAAGGCCCGTCTGAAGGAAGCATATCTCTACATGATTTCATACGAGGCACGTGTAGCCGACAATATGGAAGCTGCAAAAATGCATGCACAGAAGCTCGTGGAGATTGACCCTGAGAATGCGATTGCCAAGCAGGTACTTGGCATGTAAAATATGAATGATTAGAATTAGACTTTAAAGAGAAGGGCTGACACCTGCGGTGCCAGCCCTTACTTTTAGTTAAAAAAGAAATTCAATTTCTGAATTAAGCGGGAAGACTGATTGCCTCAGAAGGACAAACATCTGCGCAAGTACCGCACTCAGTGCAGGTATCAGGGTCAATTGAATACTTTTCGCCCTCAGAGATTGCTCCAGCGGGGCACTCATCGATACATGTACCGCAAGCGATACAATCGTCACCAATTACATAAGCCATATTACTCTAATTTTAAAATTAATAAATGTGTTTACTATGAATTATGATGCAAAAGTACAAAAAAGATTTCATAAATACCAAATTTTAGGTATTCTTTTTGCTTAATTTAATACAATATACCAACAAAATCTGCGTTTTATATAATAAAGGCATAAAAAAACAATGAAAAAGACAATAATCATATTGCTTGCTGCCCTCATTGGGGTGACAGCAACGGCACAGGACAGGAAGGTTGAAAACAAGCCATACGTTGACCTCCGACCATTGCATTTCGGTATCCTCATCGGTTTCAACACACAGGACATCGAACTTGAGAATGTGGGACCTCAGACCATCTTGCAGGAAGACGGTACGGAGGTCACACGCTCTGTAGTATGCGATGCCAGCAAGTGGAATCCCGGTATATCGGTGGGAGTATTGGCAGACATGAGACTGAATGACCATTTCAACGTGCGCTTCACTCCCACGATGCACTTTGGCTCGAAATATCTGACATTCCGCGACCTTGACCGTGTTGACGAAAACGGCAAGGCATATACGGAGAGTCAGGAAATGAAGAACACCTATATCTCATTGCCTGTTGACCTGAAGTTCAGCAGCAAGAGATTCAACAACTGCCGTCCGTATATTATGGCAGGTGTAAACCCTATGATCAACCTTACATCCAAAGACCAGGACATCGTGCAGCTTAAACGCTACGACACAATGGTTGAGATTGGTGTTGGTTGCGATCTCTATCTCCCGTTCTTCAAGCTCATCCCTGAACTGAAATTCTGTTTCAGCCTCACGGATGCGCTCGACAAGAACCATGCATCCCAACTCAAGGACGAGACGGCAAAACTAATGGCCAACTCTGTAAGAGCCGGCCACGCAAAGATGATTGTTCTGACTTTCTATTTCGAATAGTCAGGAATATATTGTCATTTCTGACAGTCTGGTTCCATAGTCATTTCTGACAGTTAGGTTCCATCGTCACAACAACCTTACCGATGAATGACCCTGTATTACCGTTTTGGTCAACGGGAACCTGGTTTCCATCGAGGTCTGTGATATATTCAAGCCCCTCCATAAACGTGTGGGAATGTCCACCGAGGACAAGGTCAACGTTTCGAGTGGCATTGAATATATGACTGTCGTCAATATCCTTAGGCCACAAGTCCCAACCAACGTGAGAAAGACAAATCACAAGATCGCATCTCTCCACGTTCTTCAGGTACTCAGCAGTTTCCTGCGTAGCCTTTACAGGGTCGATGTACTTGATGCCATTGATAGCACCTTCCATTACAATACCAGACAATACCGGCGATAGGCCGAAAACTCCAATCTTGATGCCGTTTCGGTTGAGAGTAATCCATGGTTTAACCAATCCCTCAAGCGGGGAGCCCGTGAAGTCATAATTGCTGCATACGAACGGGAAATTGGCCATTCTGATGAGTTTGGCGAGGTTATCCATACCATTGTCAAACTCATGGTTGCCCAATGTGGTGGCATTATATCCCATGGCGTTCATCGCTCCCACCTCAACTACGCCTTTGAACATAGTATAATAAGGTGAGCCTTGAGAAAAGTCACCACTATCGAAAAGCAAGAGACCAGGAGTCTTCTTGCGTTCCATCTCGATAAGATTAGCCCTACGCACTACCCCGCCCCTTCCGGCAAGCAAGGTGTCAGCCACAGTGGCCTTCACCGGGTCGATAGTACTGTGCGTGTCATTGGTATGAAGTATCACCAATTCCTTTCTGTCCTGCGCATTTCCCGCCAAAGTCAAAAGCAGAAAAGCCCAAATAATATATATCCTATTCATCTCAATTCCTAATTTCTAATTCCTAATTCCTAATTCTCCACAACCGCTCTCCCCTCAACCTTCGGATCCACCTTGATGCCATGTTCCTTCATATAAGTAAAATACTTTGCGAGCACTTCCCTTGCGTTATGGGCAGCGTCATCAAAATTAACATAATCAGTCTTTTTCTTAAATGCATACATCTTGTCGTTGCCTTGGGCGAGGAAGTCGATTGTAGCAATGCGGTATTTCCTGACAGGGTCAATAGGTTCGCCATTGAGAGACGCCGACTTTAGTTTGCCATCCTTGGTAAACACAAGTTTAACACCCTTACTCACACACTCACCGCCAGTGAATGCCATTTGCGAGAATAATTCGGTGAGCACCTCACCGGTCATCGAAAGAAAACATATATGGTTTTCAAAAGGCGAAACAGCCATCACATCGCCGTATGTCACATCCCCGGCAGCCATAGTGGAACGTATTCCACCTATATTATATACTCCCACATCAACCTTCTCCCCATACAACTCACCAGCCCAAAGCATAATGTCAGCCATCAGATTAGTCATCTTGCTCTCAGGCCTGTTGATGTCAGCAGAACACTCCATCCTGCCCACTACAGGCGACATAATACTATCCACGGAGTGTTTATAGGGAACAAGAAAAGACGCGGTGGAATTACCATCGTTGTTGTCAAACTTGGAATCCACGAGGATTCTCGTCTTCTCAACCTTCGCCACACGGTAATTCTGTGCGCACGAGGTATGTGCTATCATACAGATAGTCAGCGAAACAAGCAAAAACTTCTTCATAATAGAGTAAATTACGATGCAAAATTACAAAAATCCTGTGAAAATACAAAAAAAAGTGGAATAAAATTGCATAATTCAATAAAAAGTATTACCTTTGCACCCGCTTTTCGGCGTAATCGCTGGCAGGAAGTAACGTGTTGCCTGTTATGTTGCGTTGGAACGATAAACAAATTTAATTTTATACAAGAAAAATGGATTTAATTAAAGTTGCTGAAGAAGCATTTGCAACCGGCAAGAAGTTCCCCGAGTTCCGCTCTGGAGACACAATCACTGTCGCTTACAAAATTATCGAGGGTAGCAAGGAGCGTATCCAGCTCTACCGTGGTGTAGTAATCAAGATCTCCGGTCACGGTGACAAGAAGCGCTTCACAGTGCGCAAGATGTCTGGTACCGTAGGTGTTGAGCGTATTTTCCCAATCGAGTCTCCGAACATCGAGAGCATTGAGATCAACAAGCATGGTAAGGTACGCCGCGCTAAGCTTTACTATCTGCGCGCACTCACCGGCAAGAAGGCCCGTATCAAGGAGAGAAGAGTCAACACCGTTAGCGAATAATTACGCACACACGACTCTACAAGGAATAAAAAAGAGGCAAGCCGCATAACAGCTATGGGGATTGTCTCTTTTTTGGTATAACTTCAAAGAAAAACATGAAAGAATTAGCATTAAAGTACGGATGCAATCCGAATCAGAAGCCCTCACGTATATATATGGAAGAGGGAGAGTTGCCTATTGAGGTAATAAACGGCCGTCCCGGATATATCAATTTCCTCGACGCATTCAACAGTTGGCAACTTGTACGCGAGCTGAAGGCCGCAACAGGTCTTCCCGCTGCAGCATCATTCAAGCATGTGTCTCCGGCAGGAGCTGCTGTAGGTCTTCCCCTCGACGAGACGCTCAGCAAGATTTATTTCGTGGATGACCTTAAGGTGGAACTGTCACCTATAGCATGTGCATACGCCCGTGCCCGCGGTGCCGACCGTATGAGTTCTTACGGAGACTTCGTGGCACTGAGCGACACCTGCGACGAGGCTACAGCCCTGCTTATCAAGCGTGAGGTGAGCGACGGTGTGATTGCGCCTGACTATACCCCCGAGGCCATAGAAATCCTCAAGGCAAAGCGCAAGGGAACATACAACGTAATAAAGATTGACCCCAACTACGTGCCTGAGCCAATAGAGCGCAAGCAAGTATTCGGCATCACATTCGAACAGGGACGCAACGAGGTGAAGCTCGACGACCCTGCACTCTTCGAGAATATCCCCACACAGAACAAGACTTTCAGCGATGCTGCAAAGCGCGACCTAATCATAGCCCTCATCACCCTGAAATACACTCAGAGTAACTCCGTTTGCTATGTAAAGGACGGACAGGCTATCGGTATCGGAGCAGGCCAGCAGAGCCGCATCCACTGTACACGTCTCGCAGGCAACAAGGCTGACATCTGGTGGTTGCGCCAGCATCCGAAAGTTATGTCACTGCCTTTCGTGGATAATATCCGCCGTGCCGACCGTGACAATACTATCGACGTATATATCTCAGAAGACCACGACGACGTATTGCGCGAAGGCACATGGCAGCAGTTCTTCAAGGAGAAGCCCGAAGTGCTCACTATGGAGGAAAAGAAGGAATGGATAGCCAAGAACACCGGTGTTGCCCTTGGCAGTGACGCCTTCTTCCCCTTCGGCGACAATATCGAGCGTGCCCACAAGAGCGGTGTGGAATACATAGCACAGGCAGGCGGCAGCGTGCGTGACGACCATGTTATCGACACATGCGACAAGTACGGCATTGCCATGGCATTCACTGGAGTAAGACTTTTCCATCACTAATTCTTGGAATTAAGAATTAATAATTAAGAATTGGTGTCGGTTTATGGCAGATATAGATGATATAATAGCAGGCGGCGGTTTGGTGTTCAAGGGAATGCCAAAGGGCGACCCCAACAAGGACAAGGTGAAGACCAAGGCCAAGAAGAAGAAATACATCACCGGTGCCCACGGCAGCGGCTCGGCACGTCAGAAAGCCAAGTACCGCGAGCAGAGGGCTAACCGCCATAAATAAAAACAGAATCAGGGCAGCTTTTATGGCTGCCCTGATTCTGTTTATTCAGTTTCATCCGGTATATCGTACTCATTAGTCGCACCCCAACTATCATCCACGGCAACAGCCGTCTTTAGGGTGTTCTTAAAGAAATCACCCTTTATCAATGTCAACATATTGGGGGCGATGTCAATGGATTTGACAAACTTCACTTGTCTGATAATCTTGTCAGTATTGGTATAAGCCGTTATCACCAGCGTATCGAGCTTCTGAGGATTATCCATAGCAAAGAAATTGGCATTAATAATTTCCAAACCGCCATTTGTACGTATCCTTTGCAATGAAAATGATTTCGGTGTTATACCTAATCCCGTATAAGGATTGAAGTCTCTGGCAGGTGATGCATAACGCATTATAATCTTATAGGCATCATCTGGTATCTCACCCGTAATCTGAAGACGTATTTTGGATGTTACCCTTTTCAACTCCGCTTTAATTGAGGCATCATATTCAGCGAGAGTAAACGCATAATAATAACTATATACGTCAATAATACTATTTTTATAAAAACTCACATTCTGATACGAAGAAATCGTGGCAGCCTCATCAGATGTATATCCAATAACCACCATACGATAAGAACCCTTTGGCAATTTCACCTCAAAAAATCCAAAGTCCTCATCGATATTCGTTTGGTCAATCTGAATCACTTTCTCTCCAGAACCGTAATCAAACAAGGCAAGACTGAGCCTGTTGCATAAGTCGGCAACAGCCCTTGTGGATGCCAATGGCTTGTTCTCCACCTGCAACACTGAGAAAGTGACAGTCCTAAGGTCAGAATCTGCACCTGCATCGTCATCCGCAGTTGCATCCTTTGAGCATGACGACACCATCATTATGCCCATAAGAAAACAAAAGAGGCGTACCGTCAATAGATACGCCTCCTTTATGCAATTTGATTTATTCATATTTGGAATATGAAAAAACCTTGTTTCGTGATTACTCAGCGAGCTTGCCGTCAGAACCGAGCACATTCACAATCTTGTGGATGTACATCTTC
>JBJEAV010000095.1:0-3764 GCA_051869395.1 Prevotella sp. | reverse complement strand
GAATTAGGAATTAGGAATTAGGAATTAGGAATTAGAAATTATACAATTATGAGAAAACTATTATTTATCATCGCTGTCTGGCTGACCGCTGCGGCAACATACGCCCAGAAGAAGGTGACATTCGCACCACAATGGGATGCGCAAGCTCAGTTTGCCGGCTATTTCGTGGCGAAGGAGAAGGGATTCTTCAAGGAGGAAGGTCTCGACGTAAAGATTATATTCCCCTCCAACTCACAGTCCTCCCACGTGCTGCTCAAGGAGGGCAAATGCCAGTTTATCACCACCATGCTCCTCGATGCCATCAAGATTAGGGACTGTGACACCGACTTGGTCAACATCCTGCAAACCTCGCGCCACAACGGCACTATCATCGTTGGTCGCGACGGCAAGAACCCTGCCAAGATGAAGGGGGCAAAGGTGGGAAAATGGAATGCCGGATTCTCGCTAATAGCCATGATTGCCAACAAGAAGGAGCAGCTTGACTGCCATTTCATCCGCTTCACCAACAACGTATCCCTCTTCCTCTCGGGAGCCATCGACGCCACGCTCGCCATGAGCTACAACGAGTACTACTTGCTCAAGCAGTCGAACGTGCAGCTCGATGACAACTGCATTTATCGCTTTGCCGACCACGGCTACGACATTCCCGACGACGGACTATACACCACACGCGAATACTACGATGCCAACAAGGAGACCGCCCAACGCTTCGCCCGTGCAAGCCGCAAGGGTTGGGAATGGTGCCACAGCCATCCCGACGAGGCTCTGGAGATTGTCATGGATTATGTCAAACGATACAAGGTTTCCACCAACAGAGTGCTGCAGAAACTCATGCTCAATGAGGTTCTCAGACTACAGAAAGACAAGACGGGCAAGGCTCCGTTCAAGCTATATAAGGAAGAGGTGGAGCGTGCCAACCGCCTGATGGTGGAGTGCGACTATATCGACCGTCAGACTCATTACAACGACTTGGTAAGATAGGAGGAACAGAAATATGAAAAAATTCAGGGAATCATTCGCGGCGCAGCTCAGTGTCTTCGTGGCATTGCTCGCATCGCTTATCTTCGTCATCTGCTACGCCACCAACTTCTACTACTCGCGCAAGGCTATCAAGGAGGAGGCAGAACGACTGGCAATGAGTGAACTCGACAACACCGTGTTGAGAATCAGCAACATCCTCAGCTCGGTGGAGATAGGTGCAAACAATATTTATCCGTTTATCATCAGGCATCTCAACGAACCAGACTCGATGTACACCTATGCCCGCATGATAGTTGAGAACAACCCTATGCTCACGGGATGCTCATTGGCATTCGAGCCTGAGCTGTTCGAGCAACACGGAAAGTTCTTCTCAGTATATGCCGGAAGGGAGGACAACGGCACAATTACCGTGGAACAAGAGGGCAGCGAGCCCTATGACTATCACCACATGGACTGGTATCAGATACCAAAGCTCCTGAACACTCCCTACTGGACTGACCCCTTCAATGACGTCTATGAGAATCCCGAAACAGGCAAGATTCAGATTGAGCAGATTTGCTCCTACTCTGTGCCCATCCGCAATAAGAAAGGTGAGTTCGTGGGCATTATGTCGCTCGACATAAGCCAGCAGTGGCTGTCGAAAATTATGAACAACCTGAAACCCTTCCCCAACTCCCACACCATCGTGCTCGGACGCGGCGGAGTGTATCTCGTGCATCCCGACTCCAGCATAATAGGCAAGGAGACTATCTTCACCGAGACTCTCGAAGGTGGCATGCCTGAAATAAAAAAGGTGGGCGAACTTATGACGGGAGGCAAGCGCGGAATGATTGCCGTGTCTGGAGAGAATGTCACGGGAGGCGACGACTCATACGTATTCTACACTCCACTCAAGCGTGTGGGATGGAGCATTGGCATCGTGTGTCCTGAGAATGACATCTATGGTGGATACAACAAACTCAAACTGCTGTTGGTCATCATGACTGCCGTCGGCATATTCCTGATGATGGTGATGTGCATACTTGCCATACGCACCAGGGTGCATCCGCTCGAACGCCTGGCACGCGCTGCCAACATCATCGCACACGGAAACTTCAACGGCGAGATTCCCGTCATCAAGGGCGACGACGAGATAGCAATGCTCAGCCGTGCATTCCGCGACATGCAGCACTCGCTCGTGGATTACATCGAGGAACTCAAGACCACCACTGCCAACAAGGAGCGCATGGAGGGAGAACTGCGAATAGCCCACGACATACAGATGGGTATGATACCCAAGATATTCCCGCCATATCCCGACCGCAACGACATCGACATCTACGCGTCGCTGCAACCAGCCAAGGAGGTGGGAGGAGACTTATACGACTTCCTCATCCTCGGCGAGAAATTCTACTTCGCCATCGGCGACGTCAGCGGCAAGGGCGTGCCTGCATCACTGCTCATGGCGGTATGCTGCAACCTCTTCCGAACAGTGGCGGGACAGGGACTCACACCACAGCAAATCGTACGTAGCATCAACGACACCATGGGCGAGAGCAACGAGAGCGGAATGTTCATCACGCTCTTCGTGGGTGTCATCGACCTCACCACTGGAAAACTCTCATTCTGCAATGCCGGACATAACCCGCCCGTCATCATCGACCGCAACGGCAAGGCTTCGTTTATGGAACTCGTGCCGAACATCCCAGCCGGACTCTTCGACGGATTCGACTTCGAGGCACAGGAATATCCATCTGTAGATGGAGTGACATTGTTCCTATATACCGACGGACTCACCGAGGCGGAAAACAAGGCTAAGGAACTCTACGGCGATGAACATCTCATAGAAATCCTCACCGACAAGCAAGACATGACGGCAAAGTCTATAGTGGAATCAGCCGCGACAAGTGTCAGTGCCCATGCCGACGGTGCCGAGCAGAGCGATGACCTAACCATTATGGCGATAAGAATAAAAAAGAACTAAAAATATATACACTATGAAGAAAGAAATCGTTATCAACAACCAGATTGAGGAGCTTGAGCGGCTCGCAATCTTTGTGGAGGAAGTGTCCGAAGAACTCGGACTCGACCCTGAGACGACAATGAATCTCAATCTCGCACTTGAGGAAGTTGTGTCAAACGTCATCCTCTATGCCTACCCGCAAGAGATGGGTGAGAAAATCACCATCATGGCCCAGACGGAAAAACAGAGCCTCATCTTCACCATCACTGACAAGGGCAAGGAGTTTGACCCCACCAAGGTGGAGGAGGCTGACGTGACACTTTCAGCCGAAGAAAGGGAAATCGGAGGTCTCGGCATCTTCATTGTCAAGAACATCATGAACGAGGTGACATACCAGCGCCTCGACGGCAAGAACATCCTAACATTAAAGAAGAACATTTAAATAAATAAACAATGGCAGAAATTATCAGAACAGACAGTCTTGTCACTGTCAAGACCGGCGAAAGAATAGACACCATCAACGCCGGAGCGTTTGAACGTGAAATTAATGAAATACTCAACGAGAGCGGAGTCAATGTGGTCTTCGACTGCAACGACCTTGACTACATCTCCAGCAGCGGCCTACGTGTAGTGCTGAAGGCGCAGAAAATGCTCACGGCAAAGAAAAGCACGATGAAGCTCATAGGCGTGAAGCCCCAGATAAAAAAGGTATTCGACATGACGGGATTCTCAAGATTCCTGACTATAGAGTAACCTCTGCAAATCAATGCGCAAGGACGCGGGTGTCTCGCCCGCGGTTAATGCGCATGGACGTGGGTGTCTCGCCCGCGGTTAATGCGCA
>JBJEAV010000094.1:12763-17280 GCA_051869395.1 Prevotella sp. | reverse complement strand
GGGGGAGAAGAGAGAGAAAACAATATCATACACAGGGTTAACACCCTGTGCTGGTTTATATCGCCCTTTCAGGGCTGCTGCGCCTGAATTATAAAAACATACATATAGAATTATAAAAATATACATATTAAATTATATAAACAGACATTATGGAAATAGTATTGATAATAGTGACCATTGCCGTTGTCGCCATGGCGGTGATGATGATGAGACGGCAGGAGAAGGCTTATGAGACGCAGATGGAACTCATACGCGAACAGATGAAAACCACATCGGAGAATGTGCTCAAGGCACGACAGAGGGAATTAGGCGAGAGAAACGTGGAACAGGTCACGAAAATTGTTGACCCGCTGCAGAAGAGCCTGAGAGACATGCAGGAGGCCCTCAACCTGTCAAAGGAGCAACAGAAGGAGGCAATGACACGACTCGACGAAACCATCAAGCTGAACATGAAGCAGAGCGCATCGTTGGGCGAGACTGCCGACCGGCTGACACGAGCTCTGACGGGAGAGGTGAAGGTGCAGGGAAACTTCGGCGAACTGAAACTCAAACAGCTGCTCGAAGACCTCGAACTGAAAGAAGGGGAGCAGTTTGACACCCAGGAGACTCTGCGCGACAAGGCGGGCAAGGGACTCAGGGGTGACGACGGACGAGGGATGATTCCCGACTTCATCCTGCACTTCCCCAACAACCGCCATTTTGTGGTTGACTCGAAGATGTCACTCACTGACTATGAGCGGTATATGAACGCCGAGGACGGCACTCCCGAGAAGTCGGCTTACCTCAAGGCGCATATCGACAGCGTGAGGGCACAGGTGAAAAGGCTCGCCAAGAAGGAATACACGAAGTATCTGCCCGAGGGATATAACCGGCTGAACTTCGCCATCATGTATGTGCCGATAGAGGGGGCATTAAACCTCGCACTGCTCAACGACACCACGCTGTGGCGAGAGGCTTACGACGAAGGTGTCATGATTCTCGGTCCGCAGACGATGTACATGAACCTGAGGGTTCTGGAGATGATGTGGACCCAGGTGAGACAACTGCAGAACCAGCAGGCGATGATTGACGCCGCCAACTTGGTGATAGAGCGAGTGCAGGACTTCGGTATGCGCTTTACCGACGTGGAGGCAAGTATGCAGGACACGATAAAGAAAATCAACAAACTGAAGATTACCACCGCCGAGGGCGGACCGAGCATCATCACCGCGGCGAAGAGCCTGATAAAGGCGGGCGCGAGAGAAAACAAGAAAAAGAAACCGCTACAGGATATGGACGACTCGATGTTTATCGAGAGTGACTATTAGATCGTGAAGCGGATATAGGAGCGGTCGTCGAAGGAGGTGAAACCTTCGGCGAAGGCTTTGGTGGCCACAAACGGGGCTGAGGGGTTGCTGCCAATGTTAAGCGGGTCTTTGTCCCGCTGTTCGGCAAGGGCTGCCTCGGATGCCGCAAGGGTGGGGCGGAGCACCGGATAGCCGTCGGAAGCCATGACGATGGTCCATGGCTCGAAGTCGAAGGTGAAGACCTTTACCTTCTGGCGGGGTATCTTGAATCCGTCAACCACGGAATAGTCGATGTTCTGACGCTTCATCGACTCAATCATCCTGGGAATCACGGAGGCTCGCGCCACGTCGTCACGCCTCAGGCTCTCTGTCGTAGCCTCGCCGCTTGCCATCAACTCACGGGCTTTTTCAGCCCTGGCGTCGGCAAGTATGGACTCGTAGGGCTTGGGGTTGTCGAAGAACTCGTATTCATCGTCGGTGCATCCCGTTTTTCCCACAAGACATTGGCAGTCGCCGATAATCCACAGCTGGCGTTGCAATCGGCTATATACTATACATGAGGCGGTTATGCGCTCCTCGGGATGTTCGGCATAAAAGTCGATGCGCTTTGAAGAGTACTTCTTGCGCACTGCCTCGGTGACACCCTTGAGGAAGGCGTCCACGGTGATATTGGCGGGAGCCTTGTGGATGAAGCGTGATATGACCTTCATGCAGAGGCGACCGTTGGAGCACCATCGTGACACTCTGCCTGAAGCCTTGCTTGTGCTGCCGTCAATCACGGCGATGAAGTCATCGGTGACGACGATTCCGTCCTCTGGTTTTTTCCTTGGATTCTTTCCTATTATCTGCTTTTCGATTACCTTCATTCCTAATTCCTAATTTCTCATTCCTAATTCCTAATTCCTCATTCCTAATTCCTAATCCCTCATTCCTAATTCCTAATCCCTCATTCCTAATTCCTAATTTCCCAATCAAGTCCTCCCTTCCCATCATTCTCAGCGTGCGCTCGATGTTGCGTCGTTCCTCAGGCTTATACCAGAAGAAGAACTGACGCTGGGCGAGTTTGTCTTTGGGCGACTTTGCACTGAACACCGGTTGCAGGGTATAGGGGTCGAAGCCTGTATGCCATGCTTCGGTGCTCACCGTCATGGGGGTTGGGGTGAAGTCCTGCACTTGTTCGAGATGGAAGTCGAGACCCTTGGTGATTACCGCCAATTCAGCCATGTCCTCGGCAGTGCAGCCGGGATGGGAGCTGATGAAATAGGGGATGATCTGCTGGCGCAATCCCTCGGCATGGTTGATGTGGTCGAAGATAGCCTTGAACTGGCGGAACTGCTCGAACGGCGGCTTGCGCATAAGCATCAGCACGCGGTCGCTTGTATGCTCGGGAGCTACCTTCAATCGCCCGCTGACATGGTTCTTGATGAGTTCGCGAGTGTATTCCTCAGCCGCGCGGTTGGCTTTTTCGTCCTTGCCGCGATAAAGCAGCAGGTCGTAGCGCACACCGCTGCCTATGAAGCTCTTCTTGATTTCGGGCAGTGCATCCACGGCGCGATACACTTCGAGCAGACGGCTGTGGTCGGTGTTGAGATTTGGGCATATCTGGGGATGGATGCAGGAGGGTCGCTTGCATTTCCCGCACGCCTTTAGGTTGCGTCCGTGCATACCGTACATATTGGCAGAGGGTCCGCCAAGGTCGCTCAGGTAGCCCTTGAATCCGGGCATCTCAGCCACCTTCTTCACCTCGCGCAGTATGCTCTCCTTGGAGCGGCAGGTGATGAACTTGCCCTGGTGGGCAGAGATGGTGCAGAAGGCGCAGCCGCCGAAACAACCGCGATGGATGTTCACCGAGTACTTTATCATCTCGTATGCCGGTATGGTTTTGCCCTTGTATTTGGGGTGGGGCAGACGGGTGTAGGGAAGGTCGAACGAGGCATCCAGTTCCTCGGTGGTCATCGGGGGATATGGGGGATTGACCACAACAGTCTGCTTGCCCACGGATTGCAGCAACCTGTGGGCGTGCATCATGTTGGATTCCTCCTCGATGTGTCTGAAATTCTCTGCCTCCGCCTTTTTGTCTTGCAGACATTCCTCATGGCTGTGGAGCACTATGTCGGCATCGGTTATGCCTCCTGGTATATCCTTTGACGGAGTGATATAGACAGTCTGTGGCACGTCGTGGATGGACTGCATGGGTATGCCCTCGTCGAGCAGCCGGCTTATCTCCACGACAGGTTTCTCGCCCATACCATATATAATAATGTCGGCACCGCTGTCGCATAGAATGCTTGGGCGCACCTTGTCCTGCCAGTAGTCGTAGTGGGTGAGGCGGCGGAGCGAAGCCTCTATGCCACCGAGGATTACGGGCACGTCGGGGAAGAGTTCCTTCAGTATGCGTGTATATACAATGGTGGGGTATTCCGGTCGGCAGTCGTGGCGGCCGTCGGGACTGTAAGCGTCCTCGGAGCGCAGACGTCGTGCCGCGGTGTATTTATTCACCATTGAGTCCATACATCCGGGAGCCACTCCGAAGAAGAGTCGCGGACGGCCGAGCTTCTTGAAGTCGCGGTAGTCGCCGTGCCAGTCGGGTTGGGGCACGATGGCCACACGATAGCCCGCTGCTTCGAGGGTGCGCCCGATGACGGCAGCCCCGAAGGACGGGTGATCGACGTAGGCATCGGCGGAGAACAGGATGATGTCGAGTTCATCCCATCCTCTCAGTTCCACCTCCTTCTTGGTAGTTGGCAGGAAGTCAGACAGTCTGTATTCCATCTATTTCCTCTTTATTCTCAGCCTGCTTCTTCTCCTTCCAGTTGATATAAAGGACCACGAGCTGTTGGAGTCCGAAGGACTTCATGTTGGCATGATAAATAACGTCGAGACAGAGGTCGAGGAGGTCGTTGTCCTTGCATGTCTCCGACTCAAGCAGTGAGCGGATGTTCAGCTTCAGCTTGTCAAGAACCTGCTCGTCCACGAATCCGTTGCTGTCGATGAGGTCGCGGAAGAGTTGGTGTTTCTCTATCGTTTCGAGGTGCTTCTCGCTGATGTCGATACTGCGAGTGCCCGACTGGTTTGATTGAATCTTGTACATATCTATAAATTATAATTATTTAATTATTATTCTACCTGTATAGTTGAATTCATGCGCAGCAGCCCTGTTTAACTCATGCGCAGCAGCCCTGAAAGGGCGACATAAATCAGCACAGGGTGTAAACCCTGTGTATATGATAT
>JBJEAV010000094.1:0-12663 GCA_051869395.1 Prevotella sp. | reverse complement strand
CAGGGCTATGGCTACGCATCCCCAATGATAGGGCTTGCGCCCTATCCTATGTTATGTCGCCCTTTCAGGGCTATGGCTACGCATCCCCAATGATAGGGCTTGCGCCCTATCCTATGTTATATCGCCCTTTCAGGGCTATGGCTACGCATCTCATGCCGTATTGTTTCAATATTTAATTTTTCAATTTTTCAATATTTCAATTTTTCAACAAAAACCTCGCCAACGCCCTCATCACTATGCCCTGCTTCTTCTCTCCCTTGATACACTCGAAGGGGAAACCCATGGTGATGGCACGGTAGTCGTCGCCCTGATATGCCACACAGGCGGCATTGCCGTTGCCATAGAGCATGGTGGCGAAGGCGGGAGCAAGGGGAGAGAGAATGTCGGTGCGGGTGGCGGCATAATGCTGCTCGTTGAGCTGGTGGTGGAACTGCATTGAAGTGCCAAGACCCGATATGGCATCGCCCTGGGAGTCGTATGTCCCTGCGAGATGGCATTTGAGGATGTTGTTGAGGAATGCCCTCGTGGCGTCGTCGCGGTTGCGTGCCGCCATGTCACTCGCCACGTAAGCACCGCTTATGAGCAGTGATCCGCCCCTGCCGGTGAAGTCCTCAAGCGAGCGGCGCAAAGCAGGCGACATCACCTCATACTTCATGAGGCTGTAGCCGTCGTTGCGCTCCAGTCCGAATATCACGTCTGCCATACCACAGTGGGTGAGGTCGGCATTGCCTGAGGTGAGTGCCTCGTCGGAGCAGCTTATGATGTTATATAATCCTGCCGTATGCAAGGCGCGGGCGTGTGTGGCGACATAGTTGAAGTCGTTGCCTGCTACAAACAGTCCCATCAGCGACTCATCGCTATAACCAAGTCCTCCGGGACCTTCCTTGCCCGCAGTGGCGGGATTGCAGTCCTGCTGCCTTCCGAGCCAGGTGGCTGTCTTGCCGTAGCTTATTCCGGGGTCGGCATCTATGTCGAATCTCCAACTGTCAGCGTCCATCTTGACTTCAGGCGAAGCCAGGCGGTTGAAGGCATTGACTATCATCACTGTGGATTTGGCTCCGGGAGTATAGGCAGCCGACAGGACTTCGGTGGGGAAACTTCTTCCGCCCTTGTTCACTGCCGCCACACGGAAGGAATAGAGCACTCCAGGTTCTAGTCTCACCTTCATCTTGGTGCCCTGGACGTGGGTGCCGTTGTCGAATCCCGCACTGCCAGTGCTGGTATATACCACATAGCCAGTGGGTTCGGCGGTGGGCTCTGAGGGGTCGCTGACTGCTTGCCATGTCAGTGTGGCCTCGCCGTCGTTGTCCATGCTGACGGCGAAGTGGTCGGGGGCAAGGGGGGCGACGACATATTCCTTGTCGTGCATGTCGGAAACATATCTTAATATTGACTTGTATATGGCCCTTGCGAGTGTGAACTTGAAGTTGGGGTCGTGACCATAGCGCATGTCGTTGTAGTTCTGGTGGGACATGGTCTCGAGTATTGCGCTCGGCACTGTGGGGACTCTCGATTCGGAATAGTTGCGGTCGTAGAGTTCGCGCTTGTTCCACTTGCCATACACCTTGGCTATGTCTGCGGGAATCTCGTTGAGCAGTCGCCTGGCGAAGTTCTTTGACGCCTGTCGGGATATGCCTGCGTCGAGCAGACCGTTGTTGAAATCGGTGGTGCAGATGGTGAGAGTGCCCACAATGGAGTCGCACGGACCGTAGCCGGCATCACTGTGAACGCCGAGCGACAGTTCTATCGGAACGCGGAGTCCCTGCTGGTTGGGCATATATACGGAGCCGCCTCCCACATAGTTAGTCATGCAGGAGCGCGAGTTGATGTCGTCGGCATAGTCGTCGGTGCCCTGTCTGCCGCTATATATATCGTAGGGCATTCCCGCCCAGTGGGCATAATAGCGTGCGCCTTCGAGACAGCGTGGCAGTCCGCTCACGCGTGGCGAAGGTGGCAGTTGTTGCCCTGTGGCTGTGGTGTCCTGAGGCAGATATACCCCGTCGAGCGGCAGTCGGGCGATGTTGCCCATACCTCCGCCGAACCTCACGGCATCCGTAGTCACCACGGCGTGCTTGCGGGAGCTGAGGTTGCTCACCACTACGCGGTTGAACTCGTTGCATCCCTCGTCGAAGTCAAACGAGCCGAGATACACCCATGTTCCGCCTCCCATGCGCTGGTTGACCCTGAAGTGGGTTTCCTGTCCCTTGTGCCACACGGTGTAGGTGACATCGTCGGCACTGTTATCCATTGTGGCATAGCTGACATATACGGCATATCTGCCCGCCTCGGGGATCTGTGGCTGATATGACACAAGACTTGCCTTCTTGGCCTTCTTTATGGCAGGGCAAAGGCGCACAGTGCCTGAGGCAAAGGGATTATCTCCGTCGAGCAGCATACCCTCGCGGCGTGAGAATCCCTGTCTTGCTGCATCCTGCCAGTGCTCCTTGGTGTTCACCTCGATGTAGGTCACACCGGGTGTGAGGTCATCGTTATCTACAATCACCTCATTGCGCTGCCAGTCGCGCTCCCTGGGAGTGAATACGCAGGCACCGCTGTTCTCAAGCATCGGAATAAGATAAGGCACAACGATGCTTTGGGTGAATAGGTCTTCGGTGGTGCAGAACATGCTTGGCCGTTGCCATTTCCATCCTCCCCTTTTCACGTCGTAGTATCTGCCGTGGCTTGCCCATAGCGACAGGTGCCGGTTGTGCAGTCCCTTGGTTGGTTTCCATGGT
This sequence comes from Prevotella sp., assembly GCA_051869395.1. Lineage (GTDB taxonomy): Bacteria > Bacteroidota > Bacteroidia > Bacteroidales > Bacteroidaceae > Prevotella. The sequence goes on along the minus strand of JBJEAV010000094.1, from coordinate 9,928 downwards.
TCTGATACATTCTCCACCCATGGGTGTCCGTCGTAGTCGATACCCTCCCATGTTGCAGGGGCATTGTTGGTGCCCTGTGCCGGTGAAACGGTTGAAACCATTGCCGTCAAAACTGTGACTGCCAAAGTCTTAAGGTGTCTCATCTTAAATATCTCCTATTGTGAACTTCTCGGGATGTTTTCCCTTGAAATCCCTGAAATACAACTTTATTTCCCTCATCTGTGCGTCGATATTGCCGTTGGGGATGATGGTCTTCGTGCATCTGATCAGCTTCTTATCGTAATCCACTCCGTAGAGGAGGATTGGCATGTTGGCCTTGAGGGCGATGTAGTAGAATCCCTTTTTCCATTCGGTGTTGAGAGATCGGGTGCCTTCGGGGGTGATGCAGAGGTGGAACTCCTTCTGTTGGAGAGCCGTCTGGGCGAGGGTGTCGGTCATGCTTGTCTTCTTAGACCTCCACACAGGTATTCCCCCGAGACTTCTGAATAGGGGACCGAGAGGCCAGAAGAACCACTCCTTCTTCATGAGGAATCCGCTCTTCACGTCCTCCGCCCTCGAATAGAGCAGCCCAATGATAAAGTCCCAGTTGCTGGTATGCGGTGCCAGGCAGATGATGTATTTGTCAGGGTGTGGCTCCGTCATGTCGATGGTCCATCCCATACATTTATACAGCATCCACCTGCTGAATGATTTTCCAAATGCCATTATATAATATTTACCTTATTATATAATATCAAGCGTGAAGATTGCTTATATGGTCAGCAATTTCGCTCACCTCAGCCACGAAACTCTCGGTAATCTTCTTGAAATACACCTTCGGCTCCATTCCTGGTTCGGGGTGGGATATGCGTTTTACATAGTCGTTGCGCACTTTCAGAATGCTGCTGATGATGTTCAGTGCATTGTCATGATTGGCCTGTCCTTCGTATAAGGATAATGCCACTACTTCAGCCACGAGGTCGGCACATGTGTCCGAAACTATACTTTTAAGATCTTTTCTCTTTGCCATAATTATTATCTCCTTTTTTTGTTTTGTTTATATCCAATTTTCAGCAAAGTTAAGCAAAATAATCGAATTAACACCAATAATATCAAATAAAAAACATTAAAAAAACATATTTAGTGTCTTTTCCTTGTTTTTTTCGCCGAAAATTGCTAATTTTGCACAAGAATTTGATGAAATATTCGTTATTCATAGTATAAACATTAAAGAAATTATGGAAAAAAGTGCTTTGCAAATTGCAAGGGCAGCCTATCAGCCAAAGTTGCCGAAGGCCCTACAGGGTGCAGTGAAAATCAAGGAAGGCGCACCCACACAGAGTGTAGATAACCAGGAAGACATCAAGAAGCTCTTCCCCAACACCTACGGTATGCCTATCATCGAGTTTGAGCCCGCTGAAAGCGAGAACAACTCAAAGATCAACGTAGGTGTCATCCTCAGCGGAGGTCAGGCTCCTGGAGGTCACAACGTCATCACAGGTCTGTTCGACCAAATCAAGCGTCTTAATCCCGAAAACCGTCTCTTCGGTTTCATCCTCGGTCCAGGCGGATTTGTTGACCACAACTACAAGGAACTCACCAAGGAGGTTATCGATGAATACCGCAACACCGGCGGTTTCGACATGATTGGTTCAGGACGTACCAAGCTCGAGAAGGTGGAGCAGTTTGAGAAGGGACTGGAGATTGCCCGCGAGCTCAACCTCTCTGCCATCGTTATCATCGGTGGTGACGACTCCAACACCAACGCATGCGTTCTCGCGGAGTACTATGCTGCCAAGAACTACGGCATCCAGGTTATCGGTTGTCCCAAGACCATCGACGGTGACCTGAAGAACGAGCAGATCGAGACATCGTTCGGTTTCGACACTGCCTGCAAGACCTATTCTGAACTTATCGGCAACATCGAGCGCGACTGCAACTCAGCACGCAAGTACTGGCACTTCATCAAGGTGATGGGACGCTCGGCAAGCCATATCGCCCTCGAGTGCGCACTCCAGTGCCAGCCCAACATCTGCCTCGTCAGCGAGGAGGTGGAGCAGAAGGACATGACCCTCAACCAGATTGTTGACGACCTCTGCCAGGCTATCGCAAAGCGTGCCGAGGACGGCAACAACTTCGGTACTGTTATCGTTCCCGAGGGACTCATCGAGTTCATCCCCGCCATCGGCCGTCTTATCCAGGAACTCAACGACCTGCTCGCAGCTCACGGTGCTGACTACAAGGACCTCGACAAGGAGGCACAGCGCAAGTATATCATCGAGCACCTCTCAAAGGAGAATGCTGCCACATTCGAGACTCTGCCTGCCGACGTTGCACGCCAGCTGTCACTCGACCGCGACCCGCACGGAAACGTTCAGGTATCGCTCATCGAGACCGAAAAGCTTCTCTCAGCAATGTGCGAGGCTCGTCTCGCCGAGATGAAGAAGGAAGGCAAGTATGTGGGCAAGTTTGCCGCCCAGCACCACTTCTTCGGATATGAGGGACGCTGCGCCGCTCCTTCAAACTTCGACGCCGACTATTGCTATGCCCTCGGTACAAGTGCCGCACAGCTCATCGCCAACGGCAAGACCGGATATATGGCTATCGTGAAGAACACAACCGCTCCTGCCGACCAGTGGATTGCAGGTGGTGTGCCTATCACAATGATGATGAACATGGAGCGCCGCAACGGTGAGATGAAGCCTGTTATCCGCAAGGCTCTCGTGGAGCTTGACGGTGCGCCATTCAAGGAGTTCGCATCAAAGCGCGACGTTTGGGCACGCGAGACTGCATACGTTTATCCCGGACCTATCCAGTATTGGGGACCGTCTGAGGTGTGCGACCAGCCTACCAAGACTCTCGCCCTCGAACAGGCATAATTTTTGTATATAAAAGGGAGTTAAAGGGAGATAAGGGTAGATAAAGGTAGATAAGTGACAAATGTTTTTGCATCCACAAATACTATTGTCCTTTAACTCCTTTAGCGACTGCAAGGAGCGATTACTTCTTCTATCTCCTTGTAACTCCTCTCAAGATTGGAATATGCCACAGAAAACACGTAAAAGAAAATACACAAGTACAGTACGCCGGAAAAAACCCGGCGTACTTTTACGTGTTTTGCAGAAAATGCCAGGATGGGCATGGTGGTTCGGAGGTGCAGTCGTAGTCTTGCTCTACGTCTATTTCTTCTATTATTTCTTCGTGTCGCCATTCGGATTCCGCTGGCGCGCACTCTACGGCGATGTCTCCTATCCCGAGGGATATGAGATTCACGGCATAGATATAAGCCATTATCAGGGAGAGATAGACTGGGAGACACTGCGCAACAACGGAATGATCGAGAAATGTCCGGTGAGATTCGTGATGATAAAGGCTACCGAGGGTGCAAGCAAGTTGGACAACACCTTTGAGGACAATTTCTACAATGCCCGCGAATACGGTTTTATTCGAGGTGCATACCATTTCTGGAGCGTACATTCAAGTGCAGAGGCTCAGGCAAGGTATTTCATCGAGAACGTGAAACTGGAGGAGGGCGACCTTCCCCCTGTGCTCGACGTGGAGCACAAGGCAAAGGACCAGACCGACGAGGAATTCAAGCAGAGCGTGCTCACATGGCTCAACATGGTGGAGGAGGAATATGGTGTCAAGCCAATCATATACACCTATTATAAATTCAAGATGCGATACCTTAACGACAAGGTCTTCGATGACTATCCTTATTGGATAGCCCACTATTATGTTGACAAGGTGGAGTATCAGGGACCTTGGAAATTCTGGCAGCATACCGATTGCGGCAAGTTGCCCGGAATAAAGGGCTATGTGGATTTCGACATATACAACGGCAGCTTCTACGACTTGCGGAAGATGACCATTCCTTAAAAAAAATAACAGGGGAATTTATTAAATGAGCGGAATACGGGACTCGAACCCGCGACCCTCGGCTTGGGAAGCCAATGCTCTACCAACTGAGCTAATTCCGCGTGAAAATCGACTGCAAAGGTAAGTCTTTTGACTCAGATGTGCAAATATTACGCGTTAATTTTTTTTAATCGGTACACTAAAGGATTGTTTATTAATAAAAAAGTTGTACCTTTACACCCAAAAACGACATACTCATGATATTGATTGCAGACAGCGGCAGCACCAAGACCGACTGGCTTGTGGCTGAAAACGGGAGGAAAAAAGCACTGATAACAACTATGGGACTAAATCCCATTCATCAGGACGAGGCGCAGGTTCACTCCATACTGAGAGATGAACTGCTGACACAATTGGAAGGCATTGATCCCGATGCCATATATTTCTATGGAAGTGGATGCAATGAATATATGTCACCCGCAATGTGCCGTATGTTGGAAAGGGAATTTCCCCATTGCCCCAAGGTGGAGGTCTATAGTGACATGTTGGCGGCTGCCAGAGCGGTGTGCGGCAAGCAGGAGGGTATTTCTTGCATAATGGGCACAGGAGCCAACAGCTGCCTGTATGACGGCGAGAGGATTGTGGCCAACACACCGCCCTTGGGCTACATACTCGGCGACGAGGGCAGTGGGGCAGTGCTCGGAAAAATGTTCTTAAACGCGTTGCTCAAGGGACTGCTGCCCGAGGATATCCGCGAGGCATGGCAGAAGGAGAGCGGCGTGGAATATAAATATATTATAAATAAGGTATATAGGGAACCACTTGCCAACCGTTTCCTTGCATCTACATCACTGTTCATAGGCAGGCATCTCGACTGCGCTCCGCTGAGGGAGATGGTGGTGGAGAACTTCAGGCAGCATTTCCGACGTAACGTCAACCAGTATGGCAGGCGCGACTTGGCGGTGGGAGCTGTGGGAAGCATGGCCTATCACTATCGCGAACAACTGGCAGAAGCAGCCGCTGCCGAGGGCTACACCCTTGGCAAGGTGATGCGTAGCCCACTCGACGGACTGCTGCAATATCACTAAAGAGTGATATCACACTAATGGCTCTTGCGGCGGAACGTGAGAGTTGACGGCAATTTCTGCCACTTACCCTTGTTGGGCACCTTGATGTCGCTGCCTTCACCCTGCTTGAGAGTCAGCAGGGTGTCGCCCTGAAGGGTGAGGGTGGCTTCAAGATCCTCGCTGCCGTATTCGTTGATAAGCTCCACTGTAGCCTTTGCCGATGATTTCACCTTTGCGCCGGTGATGAGCCAGCAGAAGCTGTTGTTTCTCTTTCCGAGATAGCCGGGCAACTCTCCGTAGATGTCCTGTCCTGGCACTTTCACATCCTGCCCATGCAGGTTGATGAGCAGGAAGACCTGATACTCGTCGTTCTCGAATCTCCCCTTGAATGGAGTATCGGACTTTTGGGCAAAGCCAACCGAAAAAACGAACAACATGCAAGTCAATAAAAACAGTCTTTTTCTCATATATTCTTCAATTTTGGTGCAAATATAGCAAACATAAATCAATATTATCGCATTTTTTTGTATTTTTATCGTTTTTTTATTGCAAATAAAGAAATTTTTATCTATCTTTGCGGTCGATTTGATAAATTACAATAAAAAATGTTGAAAATGAATCCGGATTATATATTCGAATCCAGTTGGGAAGTTTGCAACAAAGTTGGTGGAATATACACCGTGCTTTCTACCCGCGCCAATACGCTTCAGCAGGAAATGCAGGATAAGGTGTTCTTCATAGGCCCTGACGTATGGCGAGAAAATGAGTGTCCCTATTTCAAGGCAGACCCCAAGCTTCTGGTGGAATGGAAGAAACAAGCTACAGAAGACGGCCTTCATGTGAAGGTGGGACGCTGGACAATACCGGGAAATCCTATTGCCATTCTTGTGGATTTCCAGAAATATTTTGAGAAGAAAAACGAGATTTACGGCTGGCTCTGGGAGAATTACCATGTGGACAGCCTGCACGCTTACGGCGACTATGACGAGGCTTCGATGTTTTCTTATGCTGCCGGTCTTGTAGTCGAGAGTTACTATAACTTTGCTCTTTCGTCCAAGGACAAGGTCATCTACCATGCAAATGAGTGGATGACGGGACTGGGTTTGCTCTACGTCAACAACAAGTTGCCGCAGGTGGGTACCATTTTCACTACCCACGCCACAAGCATCGGACGTAGCATTGCCGGAAACATGAAACCGCTCTACGACTATCTCTTCGCATATAACGGCGACCAGATGGCCGGTGAGCTGAACATGCAGAGCAAGCACTCAATTGAGAAACAGACAGCATTCCATTGCGACTGTTTCACCACAGTGAGCGAGATTACCGCCCGCGAGTGTGTGGAACTGCTCGACAAACCGGTTGACGTGGTGTTGCCCAATGGTTTTGACAATAGTTTCGTGCCTGCCAACGCCGCCACATTCACCAAGAAGCGCAAGGCAGCACGCAAGCGCCTGTTGGAAGTGGCAAACGCACTGCTCGGCGAGCAGCTCGACGACGACACGCTGATAGTATCCACAAGCGGCAGGTATGAGTTCCGCAACAAGGGTGTTGACGTGTATATCGAGTCGATGAACAGGCTGCTGAGAGACAAGGACTTGAAGAAGAAGGTTCTCGCTTTCATTGAAGTGCCGGGTTGGGTAGGGGAGCCGCGTCAGGACCTGAAGGAGCGCCTCGATTCAGGCAAGCAATTCGACACTCCGCTCGAAGTGCCGCAGGTGACACACTGGCTGCATGAGATGAGCCACGACAACGTTCTTGGCATGATGAAGTTCTACGACATGCACAACCGCAAGGACGAGAATGTGAAGGTTATCTTCCTTCCGTGTTATCTGGATGGTCGCGACGGCATCCTCAATATGTCATATTATGATATAGTGTTGGGTAATGACCTCTGCATCTATCCTTCATATTATGAGCCATGGGGATATACACCGCTGGAGGCAATAGCCTTCAAGGTGCCTTGCATCACCACCGACCTTGCCGGTTTCGGACAGTGGGTGAACAGCACCGTTGGTCACGAGGGACAGATAAAGGACGGCGTGAAGGTTATCCACCGCACCGACTACAACTACTCCGAGGTGGCTGATGCCATCAAGGACACCGTGGCAGAGTTCTCCGCCATGACCAAGAAGCAGGTGAGCGATGCCCGCTCTGCCGCCGACAAATTGTCGAAGAAGGCCCTGTGGAGCGAGTTCATCAAGTACTACCACGAGGCGTATGATATAGCTCTATGCAAGGCAAATGAAAGGATTAATCGCTTTGCGAATTAAAGAATTAAAAAATTAAAGGATTAAAGAATTAAAGGATTAAAGAATTAAATAATCATCATTATAAATTTGAGAGTATATGAAAATTAAAGCTGATTATGTAAGTGCTCCACAGTGGAAGGAGCTTGTTGTTAAGTCAACACTTCCCGAGGAGCTTAAGTGTCTCGACGAGATTGCCCACAACCTTTGGTGGGTTTGGAATTTTGAGGCACGTGATTTGTTTAGGGACCTCGATCCTGCTCTTTACACCAGTGTGAAGCACAACCCGGTGCTCCTGCTGGAGCGTCTGAGCTTCGATCGCAAGGAGGAGATTGTTAAGGATAAGGATTTGATGAAGCGCATCAAGGGTGTGTATAAGTCATTCCGTGAGTACATGGACGTTAAGCCAGACAGCACTCGCCCTTCTGTAGCTTATTTCTGTATGGAGTATGGTATCCACTCTGCTCTGAAGATTTACTCCGGTGGTCTCGGTATGCTTGCCGGTGACTATGTGAAGGAGGCTTCTGACAGCAACGTGGATATGTGTGCCATCGGTTTCCTCTATCGCTTCGGTTACTTCACTCAGACTCTGAGCATGGACGGACAGCAGATTGCCAAGTATGAGGCACAGAACTTCAACTCCATCCCCGTTGAGCGCGTTTATGACAAGGACGGAAATCCATTAGTTGTTGACGTTCCGTACACCAACTATCAGGTTCACGCTTCTGTATGGGTGGCTAACGTTGGTCGTGTGAAGCTCTATCTGCTCGACACCGACAACGAGATGAACTCTGAGTTTGACAAGCCTATCACCCACTCACTCTACGGTGGTGACTGGGAGAACCGTCTGAAGCAGGAGATCCTGCTCGGTATCGGTGGTATGCTGCTGCTCAAGAAGCTCGGCATCAAGAAGGATGTATATCACTGCAACGAGGGTCATGCTGCTCTCTGCAACCTGCAGCGCCTGTGCGACTATGTTGAGGGCGGACTGTCATTCAACCAGGCAATGGAGCTTGTGCGTGCTTCTTCTCTCTATACTGTCCACACTCCGGTGCCTGCAGGTCACGACTACTTCGACGAGGGTCTCTTCGGCAAGTATATGGGTGGCTATCCTTCTAAGCTCGGCATCTCTTGGGACGAGTTCATCGGTATGGGCCGCACCAATCCCGACGACCACTCTGAGAAGTTCTGTATGTCAACATTCGCCTGCAACACATGCCAGGAGGTTAACGGTGTGTCTAAGCTCCACGGATGGGTGTCTCAGAAGATGTTCGCTCCTATCTGGAACGGCTACTTCCCCGAGGAGAACCACGTCGGCTACGTAACCAACGGTGTTCACTTCCCCACATGGGCTGCCACAGAGTGGAAGTCACTCTACGGCAAGTACTTCGACAAGAACTTTATGTCCGACCAGAGCAACCAGAGCATTTGGGAGGCTATATATAACGTGGATGACGAGGAAATATGGAAGACCCGCAAGGGACTGAAGGAGAAGCTCGTGAAGTATATCCGCGAGCAGTTCCGTGAGACATGGCTGAAGAACCAGGGTGACCCCTCACGCGTGGTTTCACTGCTTGAGAGCATCGACAGCAACGCACTTATCATCGGTTTCTGCCGTCGTTTCGCCACATACAAGCGTGCCCACCTGCTGTTCACCGACCTGGAGCGTCTCTCAAGGATTGTCAACAATCCCGAGCGTCCTGTCAAGTTCCTCTTCGCTGGTAAGGCTCACCCAGCCGACGGTGCTGGTCAGGGACTCATCAAGAAGATTTACGAAATCAGCCAGCGTCCTGAGTTCCTCGGCAAGATTATCTTCCTTGAGGACTACGACTTCATGCTCGCACGCCGTCTTGTATCGGGTGTTGACATCTGGATGAATACTCCTACACGTCCTCTCGAGGCTTCTGGTACATCAGGCGAGAAGGCTGAGATGAACGGTGTTGTCAACCTCTCAGTGCTCGACGGATGGTGGCTTGAGGGCTATCGCGAGGGTGCCGGATGGGCACTCACTGAGAAGCGCACATACCAGAACCAGGGTTATCAGGACCAGCTCGACGCCGCCACTATCTACGGATTGCTCGAGAACGAGATTGTGCCTCTGTTCTACAACAAGAACGAGAAGGGATACAGCGAAGGATGGGTGAAGGTAATCAAGAACTCTATAGCTCAGATTGCTCCTCACTACACCATGAAGCGTCAGCTTGACGACTACTATAGCAAGTTCTACTGCAAGGAGGCTGCCCGCTTCAAGAAGCTCTCTGCCGACAACAACAAGTTGGCTAAGGAGATTGCACAGTGGAAGGAAGCTGTTGCCGAGCGTTGGGATGCCATCAACGTTGTGTCTTCAAGCTGGGACATCCCCGCTACTGGCGCAATGACCGGTGTTGAATATACAGTGAAGTTCGTTGTCAACGAGCAGGGCTTGGATGATGCCATTGGTATGGAGATTGTAAACGTTCATACCGACGAGAATGGCGAGGAGCGCATCTTCGGAGTACGTCCTCTGGAGGTTTCAGGCCACGAGGGCAACAACTATACATTCGAGGGCAAGCTTGAGCTGAGCAACGCCGGCAACTTCAAGACAGCCGTGCGTATGTTCCCGAAGAACGCCAACCTGCCTCACCGTCAGGATTTCTGCTACGTTAAGTGGTTTGAAATCCCCGCTTTCTGCTAATCAGCATTTAGCATATATTTATTCATTTCCCCTTCGGCGATTATGTCGGAGGGGATTTTTTTTGTATGGATGTGTATATATCGGAGCAGCCCTGAAAGGGC
>JBJEAV010000093.1:0-3778 GCA_051869395.1 Prevotella sp. | reverse complement strand
TCTAATATACATTATTATTCTAAAAAAATACAAAAATATTTGGTGGTTTCAGAAATAATGCGTACTTTTGCTGCACTTTAATAATATTAAAACCCAAGTGTTGTATTGTATGAAACGATTAGTACTGATAGTTGTGATGATGGTAATGGTGCTATCCGGCGTGGCAAACCCCATGCTGGACAATTATCGGTATAACGTCGCTTTTCTCGACATGCAGGCAGGACTTCCACACAACAGTGTTAATTCCGTCTATGAAGACAGCCGGGGGTTTATATGGGTAGCCACTTACGGAGGCGGTCTCGTGCGATATGACGGTTATGGTTTTACTCGTTCATTTCCCTCTGAATCCCAAACTGTCCTGCAAAGTAATTCCTGTAGAAATGTTGTTGAGGATAAGTTCGGCAGGCTGTGGCTTGTATTCGACGAGGGTGTCTCGGTGATAAGTCTTGATACATACAGGACTGTCGGGGCGGAATCTTTTGGTACAGATATCTCGCAGATACTCCAGCAGGACGGTATTAAGGTGATTCGCGACCTGCGCGACAATATCTGGCTTCTGGCAGGCAAGAAGGCTTATAAGTTCGTGTTCGACGAACAAGGGCATATCCTCAAGAGCTATTCGGTGGCTTTCAACGCAAATACACCTGATGTTGCCATTGCCGACGTTGACGGAGACGGTATGGTGTGGGCAGCTATCGACAATGGTATTTATAAGCTCGATATTGTCAGAGGCAAGATGGTGAAACGTCCCGTGAAAGAGCTTACACCGATATTCGGCAAGGCATACTTCACCGGTTTTATGCGCCATCAGGGAGATATATGGGTCAGCTCAAACGAGGGACTATATCGCTATTATTCCTCCTCGGGACTGCTTCGCCGCTATTCCCACGATACCTCGGCAGAGAGCATTGCCCACGACTTCACAACCTGTCTTGCCGTGGGTCCAACGGGCGACCTTCTCGTTGGTTCGCTCGGCGGAATCAACATATATGACTACAACAGTGACTCATTCTCGCATATACGCTCTGAGCGTCTGTTTGAGGGCATCCGCCTGTCGAGCAACTTCGTACATTCCATTTATGTCAATAATGGCACGATATGGGTATCCACCGACAACTGTGGTGTCACCAAGTTGTCAGCCCGCCAACTTAATCTTGAGAATATAGTTCATTCCGACAACGACGCTGCCTCATTGTCGCCCAACTGCGTTAATGCCACATACGTGGAGAAAAACGGCACGCTGTGGGTGGGAACAGTGGATGGCGGACTCAACAGGCGAGTTGTAGGCTCGAAGGAATTTACCCACTATACCACCGCCAACTCCAGTCTGACCCATAACTCGGTGAGCACGCTTACCGCCAACAACCGCACTCTGTGGGTGGGCACATGGGGCGGAGGAGTGTATTGGCTTGACATGGACAAACCGTCGCAGCTCAACCGTCTTGAGGTAAAGCAGGATATGGCACACCTTATCTTATATATAGGCGCGCTGATATACGACCGCCATAACAACGGACTGTGGATAGGCAGTAACGACGGCCTCTTCTTCTATGACCTGCGCAGCCGCCAGTTGCAGATGCCCTTTGAAGGCTGCGACCTTGTGCGAGGTTGCATAGGTTCGCTTATAGACAACAAGGGCAGGTTGTGGATAGGATGTATGACTGGTATGAGGGTGGTGGATTTGCGCTCGCGCAAGAACGGCAAGTTTGTGGTGGAGACATATATGTACAAGCTCGACAATCCTGACTCCAAGTTGATAGACAAGATAACCTGCTTCTGCCAGACGCGCGACGGGAATATATACATAGGTTCCAACGGCAACGGCATGTACCGGCTGACGGGAGTGAAAGGCGTAAAGATGCAGTTCAAGGCACTCACCACAAGCGACGGACTTGCTAATAACAGTGTGAAGGGCATTGTGGAAGGACGCTACGGCCGTCTGTGGATAGCCACCAACAACGGGCTCTCTGTGATGAACCCCAAGGATGAGGCGTTCTCCAACTACAGCGAGGTGGATGGGCTGTTGTGCAGCCAGTTCTACTGGAATGCCGCAATAGCCGACGGCAGCTATGTATATCTCGGCAGCGCGAAAGGACTAACCGCCATCAATGTCAATGACATGACCACGCGTGCCGCAAGCAAGGTGACCATCACCAGCCTGCATATCGACAATGCCAACATAATGTCAGACAGTCGCTATCTCGACGAGGATATCTCTGTGGCAAAGCGCATTACGCTGCATGAGAGCGACAAGTCGTTTGAGTTGTTCTTCTCAACCCTGCGCTACGATGACGACGGACGCTCGGTGTATTGCTACCGCATGAAGGAGTTTGAGAAAGAGTGGATACAGACCAGGGCGGGCGAACATACAGTGCGCTATACCAACCTTCCCCCCGGCAAATATACCTTTGAAGTGAAATGTCTCTCGGCATTGTCCGACTACGAAGGCAATATCACCAGTATTGAAGTGGTGGTGGAGCCTTATTTCTACAAGACATGGTGGTTTATGCTCATAGTAGTGGGCATTATTGCCATTGTTGCACACCGGTTCTATAAGTCGCGTGTGGAGAAACTGAAGCGTGAGGAGGGCGAGAGGATGCTCCTGCCTATACGCGAGGCATTGGAGAGTGCCGAGAATCCACAGGAATTGCAGTCGCGCATCAGAACCATCCTCGAAAACCAGAGACACTTCCGCCGCAGTGCAGCCAAGAGTGTGGAGATAGACCAGGAGATGGAGCTTGAGCACTCGCAAGCCTTTATGAATGTGCTGTTCAAGGCCATGGAGGAGGGCTACAAGGACTCCGGCTTCGACATCGAGCAGCTTGCCGAGAGTATGAAGATGAGCCGCAATGCACTGACCAAGCGCCTGAAGGAAGAAACGGGTCAGACCGTAAGCCAGCTTCTGAAGGACTACCGCCTGAACATAGCCCGCGAGATCTTGCTGCAAAACAGCGGCAACAGAAACATTACCGAGATAGCCTATCGTGTGGGATTCAACGACCCGAAGTATTTCACACGCTGCTTCACCAAGAAATACGGCATAAGTCCGTCGGGATACGTGGAAACAGTGGATAAAAACCCGAAAAATTGACGAAAATCAACGTTTGTCCACCTAAAACACGTGTTTTTCCACCTAACTATGCTTAATCTTTACTACCTTTGCGACCAAATTTAAAAACAATAAGAAACAATTGTAATTAAAAACAAACCTAAATGTATTAAAAATGAAGAAACAATTATTCTCAGTGATGCTCTGTCTGGGCGCCATCGGAAGTGCTTCTCTAAGCCCAATGCCGGTGATGGCCTCAGTGACACAGGCACAGACCGTAAAGGTCAAGGGACAGGTTGTTGACGAAACAGGTGAACCTCTCGTTGGAGCCACCGTCAAGGTTAAGGATTCCAATGCGGGTACTATTACCGACTTCGACGGCAATTTCCAGCTGGATGTTAAGTCTAACGCCACTTTGGTGATTAGTTACTTAGGTTACAAAAACCGCGAGATTGCCGTGCGCGGACGTGCAGTGCTCGACCCTATCAAACTCGAATCTGACAACAACGTGCTTGAGCAGGTGGTTGTTGTGGGTTACGGTACACAGAAGAAGGCCGACCTTACCGGTTCTGTATCTATCGTTAACGCCGAGGAAATGAAGAAGGTGTCCAACTCCAACATTTCCACAATGCTCGAGGGCAAGGTTGCCGGTGTGCAGATTACCTCAGACGGACAGCCGGGTGCTGACCCATCCGTGCGCATCCGTGGTATCGGTTCGTTCGGTAGCAC
>JBJEAV010000092.1:0-3790 GCA_051869395.1 Prevotella sp. | reverse complement strand
GTGCAAAGGTACGGACTATTTTTCAAACTACCAAATGTTTCGACGAAAAAGTTTCATTTTTTAACAGTATTTTAGATTTAGCCCTCTATTAAGAAGGCAAAAAGAGCAAACGACATTATTATAATACATATACGTGTGTGCGTTAACACCCTCTTGTTTATTTGAAAAATTGTCTTAGAGCGAACCAAATATGCATCGAAACAGTTGTGAGTTTACCATAATGCTCACACATCACATCATATCGTTCTTTCAGAGAATCACGATGATGTACAGTTGTCTGGCCTTCCTTAGTATAATTAACCACCGTCATTCGCAGATTGAGCAAAGAGAGATTGCGCTTCTCAGCTTCCTTCATAACCCGTATGCACCAATCGACATCGGCAGAATACCGGTAACGGCAATTATACAAGATACCCTTAGCGATATCCACACGAGCGTAAAAAGCCTGATGACATACCAACATTCCATTTTTAAAGGATCGCCATGTCAGGTTCTCCGGGGGCTGAAGACGACGATGAGACAAAAACCTGCCCTCATTATCCACGATATCAGTATTTCCATATAGAACAGCGGGCAAATACGATTTATCAACATTCAACAATGCAGAATTGTGAGCTATAGTCTTCAAAACATCAGCATTAGGAAAAAAGTCCCCTGCATTCAAGAAAAGGACATAATCTCCCGAAACCTGTCCCCCCCCCTTGTTCATGGCATCATAAAGACCGTTGTCTGGTTCCGAGACAATTCTGACCTCATGTCCATTAGACGCCGCGTAAGAACGATGCATATAATCCTGAGCCACCTGAACAGTCCCATCGGTAGAAGCACCGTCAACAATGACATGCTCCACATGAGGATAAGTCTGGGCAAGCACACTATCCACGGTTTTTCCCAAGACCGCCTCAGCGTTGTATGTTATGGTGACAATAGAAAAAGTAATCATATCTTGTAATGTTTGAATGCCAAAGCCTGATTATACACCTCTATATATTTAAGAGCCACACTATGTTGGGAATAACTCGCCATAACCTTTTTTAGACAGTTGTCGGAGAGATTAACATCCTCCGCCCCAGTGAGCACCCATTGCACACCTTTGGCAAGATCATCCGAATCACGGAACTTAGCCACATATCCATTGCGCAGATGGTCAATCATCTCGGGAATACCACCCACCTTAAATCCGACACAAGGTACACCGCAAGCCATAGCCTCCATGATTGTATTAGGAAGATTATCCTCAAGAGATGGAAGGACGAAGACATCGGCTGTATTATATATATTTACAATGCGCTTCTCTTCACTGACATATCCAAGAGGATAAGCCTTGAGAGGCAGTTTTTCAACTACATCCTCCGCATGACCACCCAAAACAGCCACTACAGTATTATCCTTAGTCTCAGGTGAGGAAGCGACCAATTTCTCCAATGCCTCCACAAAATACTCCATACCCTTCCTGACGTCCGTAACCTTCTGTGAAACAAAAAGTATGATTTTCTTGTCCAATGGCAGATTAACAGCCATACGTGCAGTTGTCTTGTCACAACGTGTAAAGACGTGAGTGTCAATAGTATTAGGGATATTAACGATCTGTTGTCCCACAAGCAAGGCACTCTGTCGAGTCTCTCCCTCCAACCAACGGCTGCAAGTTACGAAATGAATGTTTCGTCCCTTAAGCATACGTCTCTTTGCCTCCCATATCTTGTAAGACAAATCAGTGTCTCCACCCTTTCCAGGCAGCAACTGACAACCATGGCAGCGTGTTTTAAAATGCTTGCATCCACGGGTATAATGACAGATACCCGTGGCAGGCCAGATATCATGCATAGTCCACACAACTGGCTTTTCGCTATCAAGAATTTTTCTTATAACGGCAAGAGAAATAAATCCCTGGTTAATCCAATGGAGATGAATGACATCAGCCTCCTTGAACTCCCTCATTCGGGTGATGTCCGTGCCGCAATTAGCTATGTCAATCTCAAAAAGATGTTTTTTTGAGAAATGCAGATGCCAGAACACCACCCACCTTTCCCATAGGAATCCCCACTGCCTCATCAGAGACTGCTTGAGCCCAACGACCGTAATCTGGTCGGTCTCCTTGTCCCTGACAAGCATTTTCGCCTTCACTCCGTTGTTGTTGAGTGCCTCCATGAGTCTGTTGGCAGCCACGGCGGCCCCACCTGTCTTTTCGCTTGTATTAAGTATGAGTACCCTCATTATGATATGCCATTAATAAAAATCAATAACTAAATTCCCTCTTTCGCATCATTCCGTCTTCAGATGCAGACGAATGGATGTGGAAGAGGGAATCTCAACGAATGGCGTAAAAGCGCCAATCAGTTCAGAACTGCAGAATCTGCAACACTTTCATCACAGTCTTTGAGTGCTTGATTCTCCACAGTCCCTGCAGCTGCTTGATATTCTGCGGCAGCAGGTTGGTGTCTCTGAGAGAAATCAGATATTCTCTCAACGGTCTTCCCGGACGTCTTTGGTCGTCCTCCAGAATTCCAACGCGGGCCAACTCGTTGTTGGCTTCGATTTCGTTGATTTCCACTTTGCCCATTTTCGACATATAGTCGTCAAGGCATCCCTGAATGAGTTGTAAATTACAGTTGAGCATAAGCATAAAGTTTTTAAAAGTCGATGCAAATATAGGGAAAATATCCTAAAGTTGTATCACTTGAAAGCATTATTTGTTTCATTTTAACAAAATAAAAGGAATAAAAGCAGAAAATACATCGGATATTCAAAAAATATTCATTATTTGTTTCGTAGTATGGAAAAAAAGCAGTAACTTTGTAGCCAAAATAGTAAAAACATAAAATTTAGCTAAAGATATGATTCTATTTTTCAGAACGTCATCCAAGAGCGTGATTGCAACGGATGTTGACCATCAGCTCAACGAAAGCGAGATTAAGGAACTGAGTTGGCTTTACGGCGACGCAAAGCTTGAAGAGGGCGAGAGCCTCGACGGATATTTCGTCGGTCCTCGCCGAGAGATGATTACCCCATGGAGTACCAACGCCGTGGAAATCACACAGAACATGAGCCTAAAGGGCATTCAGCGTATCGAGGAGTATTTCCCCGTAGATTCAAAGGATGCTGACCACGACCCGATGCTCCAGCGTATGTACGACGGTCTCGACCAGAAGATCTTCACCGTCAACCACGAGCCTGAGCCAATCAAGCGCGTTGACGACCTTGAGAAATACAACGAGGAAGAAGGTCTGGCTCTCTCTCCCGAGGAAATCGACTATCTGCACAATGTGGAGAAGCAGTTGGGCCGTCCGCTCACCGACTCCGAGATTTTCGGATTCGCACAAATCAACTCCGAGCATTGCCGCCACAAGATTTTCGGTGGTACATTTATCATCGACGGCAAGGAGATGGAGTCTTCATTATTTAAAATGATAAAGAAGACCACCGAGGAGAACCCCAACTTTATTCTTTCTGCATATAAGGACAATGTGGCATTTGCACAGGGTCCGGTGGTTGAGCAGTTTGCGCCAGCCGACCAGTCAACGAGCGACTGGTTCCGCACCAAGCCTATCGAGAGCGTCATTTCTCTCAAGGCCGAGACCCACAACTTCCCCACAACAGTAGAGCCATTCAACGGTGCTGCAACGGGTACGGGAGGTGAAATCCGCGACCGTATGGGCGGTGGCGTAGGTTCATGGCCTATCGCCGGAACAGCCGTGTATATGACTTCTTATCCCCGTCTGGATGGTGGTCGCGACTGGGAGGACATCCTGCCAGTGCGCAAGTGGCTGTATCAGACTCCGGAACAGATACT
>JBJEAV010000091.1:0-17340 GCA_051869395.1 Prevotella sp. | reverse complement strand
CCACGGGACGCAACGACCGACCTGTGGAGGATGTAGTGATGAATGTATCGGTTATTGCGTAATTATTATAAAAACACAAAGACACAAAGAGACAAAGTTTTTATATAGATACAAAGACAACAAGCGACTTAAAAGTCGCCACAAAGCCTTGCGGTAGGGGAAAACAACGACAAAAGAACTTTGTTTCTTCGTGTCTTTGTGTTAAAAATATTCAGACATATCTCGCCGTGTTGATTTGTTTCATCAAGTGCAGGGCGCGATTGTAGTCTTCGTTCATTAAGATGGAAATGTCGTGGGGACTGCGTGTGGTGGAGATGACGACGGTGTATTTGGTGCGCGTGATGGGGTGATAGGTATATTCGGTGGTGGTGACGGTGCGCGGACGGGTGGTGAAGGCGGCGAGGGTGGCTCCCTTGATGCCTCCTATCATCGCTCCTGCGGCTATGCGACGGGCTACGTGGGCATTGTCGGGAGTTGTGACGGTGTGCGTCTCCATGGCGGTGTCGTTGACATCGCGCTCACTGATACAGCATGTGAGGATTTCGTCGTAGCTGTATTCCTTGCCTTGGATGACCATCATGCGTGCATCGGGATAGATGCGCACGAGGTCGGTGGCGAAGGGTTTCTTGTAGGGTGCCATGACGTAGGAGCAATGTCCGTATTTTTGTTCGAGTGAGAGGATGGCGCGCTGCTTTTCCTCTTTCATGCCTTGTTGCTTTTCCTCCTCCTCGCGGACTGCTTGCTGGTAGGCCTGCTCGTTCTTCATCTCCTGGTAGTCGATGAGGAACCATATTACGAACATCAGCAAGAAGATATATACAGACACATGTATCATCGTGGATATCTCGGCATGGAATATCCACACGCCCACGAAGCCTATGCCCCCACCGAAGAGTAGGGTGGAGGCAAGGGCAAGGAAAATGTCTTTTAATATCGTCGTAATCTTCATATCATATCTTGTTATTGAAGTATTGTATGTAGATTTAAACACAAAGACACAAAGGAACAAAGGTTTTTTCTTTGGATACAAAGGTGACAAGCGACTTAAAAGTCGCCACAAAGCCTTGCGGTAGGGGGAAACAACGACAAAAGAACTTTGTCTCTTCGTGTCTTTGTGTTTAATAAGATACTATCGGATGTTGTGTCAGCTTATTTCTTCATCAGACACTTGTCGATGAAGCGATAGCGGGCTTCGACATCGGGCAGAATTTCCTGGCGCGACTGGCGGTCGATCATCATCACAGGGGCTACGGTCTTGCCGTTGATGGGATCCCAAGAGGGAAGACCTAATCCGTTGGGATTGCCGGTCTTGATGAAGTTGGTGAAGAACTTGACGAAGACTTCGGAAATGGCATAGTCGTCGGCCTTCCAGTCGAAGACATCATTTGTGGGAAGGTTGCCCATCTGATATTCTATGTCGGCTGAGTGCACGGCTCCCGGAGTAGGGGGTATTGCGGGTGCTGAGTCGTCCTTCTTCTGCACTCCGCCGGCAAGACCAGCCACGAGGTCCTTCTGCTTCATGTCGGGACGGGGATGGCAGTACATATAGCGATACACGGGTTGGCGGCTCGTTGACTGCTGCATGTCGAGCCATTTCCATGTGGAATAGACTAAGAAGATGTCGCCTCCGAGGGCATAGCCGGGCAGGCCGAAGATGTCGGCGTCGGTGTTGATGCCATACAGGGGCAGCACATCGCTTGCCTTCACTCCAAGCCAGTTTTCAATGGCAGGGGAGAGGCCCTCAATTGTGGGCGCACCGCCAGCGAGGAAGGCGAGGGCGGGCATCTCGGCATTGTTGTTGCCGATGAGGCAGGGCACTTGCGCCTGTTCGCCTGCGGCATAGATGTCCATCGGTTGCTTGGGCATGAAATATCCGTCGAGGTGGAATATGGGCATGCTCTTGACGCCTGCCAGTCGCATGAGTTCGTCGGCGGGCAGTTTTCTCAAATCCGCAATTTTCTTATATCCCATACTCTTCACTTTCTCCACTCCCAGTTTCTCTGCCTCGGCGAGGGTTTTCCATCCGTCATTGCCAAGCACGGAACCACTTGAGCCCATGGCTTGGGCGATGAGACCGCGACTGAGGGGTGACGCCATGAGCGCACTGACGGAAATCGAGCCTGCCGACTCGCCCATGATGGTGATGCGCGAGGGGTCGCCTCCGAAGGCGGCGATGTTGTCCTTCACCCATTGGATGGCTGCCACCTGGTCGAGGAAGCCGTAGTTGCCGGAGCCTTTATACTCCGTTTCCTTCGACAGTTCGGGATGGGCGAAGAATCCGAAGATACCCTCGCGATAGTTGGCTGTGATGGCGATAATGCCGTTGCGGGCGAGGGTCATTCCGGCATAGCGGGGTTCGCTGCCGCTGCCAGCCATCAGTCCGCCGCCGTTGAAGTAGATGAACACGGGCAGACGCTCGTCCCACGTCTTCGAGGGTGTCCATATATTAAGGTAGAGGCAGTCTTCGCTCATCTCCTTGGTGCCGAACATCATGTCGCCAAAGAGGTTTTCCTGCATAGGGTTGGGTCCGTAGTCCTTTGCCTGTCGCACTCCGTCCCATTTCTCCACCGGTTGCGGAGCCTTCCATCTGCGCTCGCCCACGGGTGGGGCGGCAAATGGCACTCCCTTGAACACCTTTACTCCCGAACAGTCGATGCCCTCGAGTATTCCGTTCGCTGTCTGCACCTGTGGTGCCGTCTGTGCTGCCGCGCCTATATATGCCGCGGCAAGCATGATAAATGATAGGATAGTCTTTTTCATACTAATTATGGTTACATTGTTGTTTTCGGCGGCTAAATTAATAATTTTCTTGCAATTATCCAACAAAAAATAAATATTTTGCTTGTTTTCCGCAAAATTTGCACTATCTTTGCAACCAAAACGGAAATTATGCTTGAACATATTGCTGAATTTACCACGTGGCCGATATTGACTGGTATTATTGTCGGCTATATTGCCAACCGCATAATGAGCGGCGAGGGCAAGGGGTGTTGTATGAACCTGATAATAGGTATTGTGGGCAGTTATGTAGGTGCCTTCATCGGTTCGCTGTTTAATGTGCAGCTCCTCGGAGCCGGATATTTGAAGAACTTCATCTTCTGCGTCATAGGCTCCGTGGTAGTGCTGTGGCTGTGGAAGAAGCTGTTTGGGTAGCTTGTTATCTTGCAGGTCTCCTGCTTTCCACCGACATCTGTACGCTGATATTTGGAGTGATGTTATATCTTAGGGCGGCACCGATGCGGTTGCCCATTTCATTCAGGTCTTGGAGATAGTAGGGGATGGGGACATTGGTAACTATGGATTTCTGGCCATAGACATAGCCTTCCCATTGATCGTTGAATTTGTATCCAAGTACGGCGGTCATACCGGCATCGCGGAATGTGGTGTTTGCCCAATACATATTGTCGAGATAACCACCCACGGCTATCGAAAGGCGCGAGGTGAGGGCAGTGGCATATTGCACAGAGAGGTTCTGCGCGAAACCGACACCACCGTAGGCGTGCTTGCCAAACTGGGAGAATATGGATGCTCCGAGACTAATGTTCAGGCCCTCATGCAGTCGCCAGTTGCTCCAAGTGCCGCCGAAATAATATGGATAATAGCTGTAGTTCATGACTCTGCCACGGTCGTCAAGTTCGGGCAGATGGAGACTGTCAAGACCAATGCCGAATTCCGACAATGCCGGCGATGTTGACATCTTCAACGACGGGCTATATAGCTCGTCGTCATACTCAGCCTCGTTCTGCTGTTTTACTTCCTGGGCATAGGCGGACAGCACTGCCATTGTTGCCAATACTATGGTGAAAATGTGTTTCTTCATGTTCTTCAATTATTCTTTTCGATGCAAAAATAGGTATTTTTGTCGAATAAGCAAAGGGTTTTTGGGTATTTTTGTCGAATAAGGGCGGTATTTTTAGGATTTTTGTCGATTAAGCGAGTTAAAAACATAGTTTTTTCTTGCTGATTTCAAAAAAACTTATTCACCTCTTCTATTGTACACAGATATGGGGCGTATATTACTTTCTCTTCGGGTTCTTGTTGAAGTGATATACCAGATGTGCCATGACATAGTGGGGTAGTGAACGGTACCACGTTTCTCTGCGGCCTTGGGCATTCACTTCGTATTGTGTTGATGACAGTTGATGGAGGATGTCGAATGCTTCGATGCGGGCGATGAGCTTTCCCTTGAAAAGCGACTGGCTGACAGAGGCGTTCAGCACAAAGTCGTCAGTGTTCAGGCCGCTGCTGCCATATCCCCTGCGTGAGTACATGTTACCGTCGGCAGAGACGGTCGTGTTTAGTACAGGGATGGTGTATCGGGCAGAGAGTCCATAGTGGAAGTCTGTGGCGTTGAGTGTCTCGAAGTCGTACATCTTGCCCTCGGAGTGTCGCCAACGTATGTCGCCCGTGGCACGGATGTTCAGTGCGTCCCTGTTATACTGTATGTATGCCCCGTCGTGCAGGACCAAGGTGTTGACGATGTTTTTCTCGCTCGCAGTCATGCCCGTGAGCATGGCATAGTCAACGTTGTGGTGGAGCGTGGCATCGGCATTGGTCTGCCACGACCAGTAACGGTTCTTATCTATGGTACGGGAGATGTCGAAATTGGCATTCAGTCTGTAAGCCCCTTTCACGTTCATTGGCTTATAAGTATAGACGGCGGTTTCCGGGTTATAGCTGACAGACTGGGCAGTCTGACGGTGGTAGATGTCGGCAGATGTTCCAACGTGCCATTGCTGTTGCTTCTTTCCTTTCTTGTCGGAATAATCCATACCGAGATGAGTGGTTACGGTACTTTTGAGGTCTGGATTTCCCAACTTCACGACAAGTGGCTGGCTGTCATCGCGATAGGTGATGCGGTCAGAGAGTAATGCTCCAAGTTTTCTGAAATGGACATTTGCCCTGAAATCACGTTTGCCGTCTTCGGACATTTTCCTGAAGGATGCTGATGTATTGACGAACAGGGTGTTCTGTCTGGCAAGTGTGTCGAGCCTGCCACGCTGATAGTCGAGCGACTCATGGCGCATGGGGATACTGAAGCCCACGGACCAACGTTGATAATCGATGGTTACCGGACTATTGGGAGCTATTTTATGCGTTCCCTTACCTGAGAACGACAAGTTGACCGTATTCTCTACCGCATTATTCCTGCTGTCGTACGAATTGTTGAAATCCGTGACGGCACATAATGCGTCTGCCTGTGAGGCCAACGTCAGCGTATCGGGATGGTACAGATAGTCGTGAGTGTCCGTGCTGGTCAGAAACAGACTTTCGTCCAATTGCATGTCCACCCTCTTGAACGGCTTCATGTTGAAACCCACAGAAGCGTAGCCCCATGTTGTGCGGTTGCTGATGTCATCCAAATTGTGCTGAACCGTTTGCAGCCGGTTTGCGTATTGCGTCGTGTTATACCTTCGTGCCGATTCGGAATCGTCCTCACTGTGTTCCACTTTGACATAGAGGCTGAGGTACTTCTTTTTCTTGCCGATGTTGAATGCGCTTTGTACCTCAATGGAACCGCTCCATGTCTTTCCTTCACCGAAGCCGAGGGTACGCTTGGATGCCGTCAAGGTATCAGTCCACTGGTCGAACAAAGAATGGAAGCTGTTATGTGTCTTGGAATATTTGAAATCAGACTCAACGCTGAGATAAAAGGGCTTGTTAAGCAGGAATTTGTCATGTGCGTTCCATTGGCGTGATACGGTCTTGGTGAAACTTTCTGTCAGCGATGTGGGCGCAACTCCTTGCAGGAACTGTTCGTAGCGGCTTTTCGATTCGCCGACATCTGTTGTCGAAGTATAAGAGGCGATTAGATTATTATTCACGGTCTGTCGTTTGCTTTGGTAGTCCATCTCTCCTGCGATGCTTCTGGTCGTGAGCAGGTTCCTCGGCATCGTGGCGGGAGTCCAGTTGCCCGATTGACCGATATGGCGTGACTCGTTCACATTATTCAGATTACCCAGCAGCGTGAAACGGTATTGGTCTGTAAAACCGAGAATGAAAGCCCTGCCGAGCCATCTGTCCTCTGTTCCTGCCGCTCCCTCGATGTTGGTGATATAGCCGCGCTGGTACTCCTGTTTCAGGTTCACGTCCATCACATACTTCTTCGGATCCACATCGTAGCCGAGCGCCTTGCTCATATCGCTCTGACGATCATACACTTTAATATGCTTCACCGTATAGTATGGCAGGTTTTCAAGTAGTACCTTGCGGTTGCCTTTGAAGAACGAACGCGAGCCGAGCATGAGTTCGTCCACCTTCCTGCCATTAACGAATATCTCTCCAGCCTCGTTCATCTGCACTCCGGGCATCTGCCGTATCAATGCATCAAGCATCGATCCATTAGGCAGCTTGAATGCCGTTGCGTCATAGATCAGTGTGTCGCCCCGGTAGAACATTTTCACCTTTGTCGCCTTCACGACAACCTCCTTCAGCGTTATTTCCATTTTACGTCGCATCTTGATTACGGAAAGGTCCAGATTCTTTTCACTGCCCGTCACCGTAAAGGGCATCCACTTCTCGTCATAACCTTCCTTGGAGGCACGTATGATGTAGGTCTTGTTCGCTTGTGGCGTAAATGCGGCCTGATATTGATATGCCATAAGTTTTCCGTTCCTGTCTTTGTAGGAGGTACAGTGTAGCGAATCCTGAATCATCGTACTGTCACATTCATGAAGCGATATCCGCACATCCCCCAAAGCGGTGCCAAGAAATTCGTCCTCCACCTTGCCCGAAAGGGTTACGATTTGGGAGAATGATAATTGTACTGTACAAAATAATAGAGATAATATGAGAAGTAATTTAATTTTCATTGCAGGATATATAATTTCTTTATGAAACGTCCACATATTGGAAAGACCGTGTTTGTGAACCGTCGCCATATATGGTAATGTCTTCTCCACGGAGAGCCTGTATGATGAAGTTGGAGACAACCCGACCATCATCCTTTGCCATCCGTGGCCCGTATGTATTGAAGATGCGTATGATTTTCACTTGTACGCCAAATAGGTGGTGATAATCCATGCACAGGCTTTCTGCACACCGTTTTACCTCATCATAGCATGAGCGGATGCCGACAGGATTGACGTTTCCGTAATAATCTTCTGCCTGGGGATGGACAAGAGGATCGCCACACACCTCGCTCGTGGAGGCCTGTAACATGGGACAATGATTCATCTTGGCAACTTCCAATAAATTGAGAGTCCCCAAAGCTGCAGCTTTGATTGTTGTAAACTCATCTTCCTGGTAATGGGCAGGCGAGGCAGGGCATGCGAGATTGAATATTACGGAAATATTATCATAAGACATCGGCATGGTCACATCATGGTACACAAACGAGAAATTGGAATACTCCAATAGATGATGGATATTCTCCATCCGTCCCGTGTAGAGATTGTCCATGCACAGTACCTCGTACCCTTCCTTGACAAGCCTGTCGCATAGGTGAGAGCCAATGAACCCCGCCCCACCTGCTACCAATGCTTTCTTATGTCTGTCTATTGTCATCATGCTTCTCTGTTTTTTTATATTCACTTTTGATGGTTTATATAAAATTCGGGTGCAAATATACAATATTATTTGTATATAACAAAATAAAAACTGTTTTTTATCTATACTGTTTTTGACATTTCCCATATTTTTCGTAATTTTGCACTGTTTGAATGGATGTTTTATATACAATATTGATTAAAGAAACAAGTTATATATAATATGAGTACAGAAAAGCCGACACGGTACAGGCGTACCAAAGCCGACATAACTGAGGATATCAGGAAGGCGGCAGTTGACCAGGTGATGAAACGCGGTTTCTCACTGTCATTAGTGACCGAAATAATCAAGAAGGCAAAAATTGAGCCTCCAGTATTTTATCATCGGTACAAAGACCTTGGCGAGTTCTACAGCGAGTTCGTCAAAGGTTACGATTACTGGTTTTCAGATATTGCGGACAAGGCGATGAAGAGCAGCGACAATCCCAAGCTGCAGTTCATCTCATTGATGGAAGGTTTGCAGGAAGCTCTGAAGGAAAAGTCGGTGATGCAGGAACTGCTCCGGTGGGAAATAGCAGAGGGAAACGATACGACCAAAAGGACTGCCACCCTGCGTGAGATGTTCACCATGCCGCTCGCGGAGAAATACAAAGCGTTGTTTAAGGACACCTGCATAGATTTTGTTGCGCTGGCATCCCTGATGATTGGCGGTTTGTATTATCTGAACCTGCACAAGGAACGCTCTACCTTCTGTTCCATAGACCTGACCAAGGAGGAGGGTATAGACCGTATCAACAAAGCCATTGGCAATTTCTCAGAAATTATGTTCTCTTATCTTGAGCACAGGGACACGAAACAGGATGTGGCGGAAAGGATGAGGGCAAAGGGCATTGACGAGCAGACCATCAAGGAGTGCTTGCTTATTTGATAGTATGTTTGCTCATCACCTCAGCAATGCCGTAACAGGTGTAAGTGTTGCTGCGGTTTGTTATTTTGTGCACATTTTGGGATTTATTGGCGGAAAATCACATATTTGGGGATGATATGAAAAAAAAGAACTCGCTGGTTTTCAGCGAGTTCTTTTTGAGACCTTTTGCTCATTGCGGAGAGAGAGGGATTCGAACCCCCGGTACCTCTCGGTACGGTAGTTTTCAAGACTACTGTAATCGACCACTCTACCATCTCTCCATTGCATTGGGGAAACCGTGGTTTCTTGATTGCGGGTGCAAAGGTACGGAGAAAAAATGAAACTACCAAATATTTTCGGGACTTTTTTCGTAAAAAGGTGCATTTTTCTTGTTTTTTACCTCTATTGCTGCAATTTTCGGTGGTTTTTCTTTGTATTCTGACGATAATTGTGTACTTTTGCATCATGATTTATCCAAGTAATTTTGAATCCAAGATAGGATTCGACGATATACGACAGCTATTGAAGCAGCGATGCCTCTCACGATTGGGCAAGGAAGCTGTGGATGCAGTGGGATTCTCAAGCGATGCCACTCAAGTGAACTTGTGGCTGAAGCAGGTGAGGGAGTTCAGGCTGATGCTTGAAAAGGAGGACAACTTCCCGTTGACCTTCTTCTTCGACATGCGCGAGGCTGTAAGCCGGTTGAGACTGGAGGGTACGCACATCGAGGAGCAGGAACTGTTTGACCTCAGACGCTCGTTGGAAACCATCTGCGGCATTCTGTCGGTGTTCAACCGTGGCGAGGGCAACGACGAGGGGGGCATGGACTATGACTATCCCTCGCTGCACGACATGGCTGAGGGAGTGATGGGATTCCCTAATCTCGTAAGACGCATCGACCAGGTAATCGACAAGTTCGGAAAGGTGAAGGACACGGCATCGCCCGCACTTGCCGACATACGCCATAATCTCGCAAAGACCGAGGGAAGCATCTCGCGTACCTTATATAATATATTACGCGCGGCACAGAGTGAGGGACTCGTGGACAAGGACGTGACTCCTACACTGAGAGACGGCCGACTGGTGATACCTGTGGCGCCTACGCTGAAACGCAGGATAAAGGGTATAGTGCATGACGAGTCTGCCACCGGAAAGACCGTGTTCGTGGAACCGGCGGAGGTGGTTGAGGCTAATAATAGAGTTCGCGAACTGGAGGCGGAAGAGCGCAGGGAGGTGATCAGAATCCTGACCGAACTGTCGGCTGAGATACGTCCTTACGTGCCGCAATTGCTTGAATCCTACGTGTTCCTCGGAAGTGTTGACTTGGTGAGGGCAAAGGTGGAGCTTGCCAAGACCATAGGAGGCATTGAGCCTAAGGTGAGGAATTATCCGCTTATCGACTGGATAAGGGCTATTCACCCGCTGCTGCAGATGTCACTGCAGAAGCACGGCAAGAAGGTGGTGCCATTAGAGATACAGTTGACTCCCAAGAAGCGCATACTGCTGATTTCCGGTCCTAATGCGGGAGGCAAGTCAGTGTGTCTCAAGACTGTAGGCCTGTTGCAGTATATGTTGCAATGCGGATTGTCGATTCCCGTTGACGAGCGTTCGCAGACGGGAGTTTTCGACAATGTGATGATAGACATCGGTGACGAACAGAGCATAGAGGATGACTTGAGTACGTATTCAAGCCATCTGTTTAATATGAAGAACATGATGCGCCAGGCAAACGAGCGCACATTGTTGCTGATAGACGAGTTTGGCGGAGGAACGGAACCGCAGATTGGCGGTGCCATTGCCGAGGCTGTGCTTAAGCAGTTTTGCGACAAGAAGACATACGGCGTGATAACCACCCACTATCAGAACCTGAAGCATTTTGCCGACGACCACGAAGGTGTGGTGAATGGAGCGATGCTATACGACAGGCACGAGATGCGCGCCCTGTTCCAGTTGGCGATAGGGAGGCCAGGCTCGTCGTTTGCCATTGAGATAGCGCGTAAGACGGGTATTCCTGAGGAGGTCATCCGTGATGCCTCGGAGATAGTGGGCTCGGAGTATATACAGAGCGACAAGTATCTGCAGGACATCGTGCGCGACAAGCGGTATTGGGAAGGCAAGCGCCAGACCATACACCAGCACGAGAAGCAGTTGGAGCAGAAGATTGCACGAATGGAGTCGGAGATTGCCGACATAGAGAAGCAGCGCAAGGACATACTCCGACGAGCCAAGCAGCAGGCGGAGGAACTGCTGAGTGAGAGCAACAAAAAAATAGAAAACGCTATACGCGAGATACGTGAGAAACAGGCGGAGAAAGAAGAGACCAAGCGCATACGCGAGGAGCTGAACCTGTTTAAGCAGGAGGTGGATGATATTGACACCAAGGCTAATGACGAGGTTATACAGCGCAAGATGGAGAAAATTAAGAGGAGGCAGGAGAGGAAGAAGAAGCAGCCACAGCCCCCCTCCAACCTCCCCCTGGGGGGAGGCTCGCCTGCGGATGGTGCGTCTGGTGATGTGTCGCTTTCGCGTAAAGGCAATTCGGTATTGGATATAAAGATTGACGAACTGACTGTTGGCTCTATAGTCAGGATCAAGGGATTGTCGTCGGTTGGTCGTGTTGAGCATATCGACGGCAAGATGGCTACCGTGATATTCGGTGATATGAGGACGAAGATGAGGGTGGACAGGCTGGAGGGAGCGGCGGCCCCCCCGACAGGAGCCCCCCACCAACTCCCCCGAGGGGGAGGGTGCCATGCGGCAGGAGAGCAGAAGTATGCAGACCTTGCGGTGCAACAGTCGAGCCGTATGACGCGAGAGACCATCGACTCGCACAAGGTGAACTTCCGTCAGGACATTGACGTGAGGGGAATGAGGGGCGACGAGGCCGTGAATGCCGTGATGCACTATATCGACGATGCCATACTGATGGGAGCGTCGAGGGTGAGGATACTTCACGGCACGGGCACAGGAGCCTTGAGGCAACTCATCCGCCAGTATCTTGGCACAGTCCCCAACGTAACCTCATTCCGCGATGAGCATGTGCAGTTTGGGGGCGCGGGAATAACTGTAGTGGAACTGTAATGTTAAGACCACAGATTTACACAGATGAAGAATTTAAGTGGATTAACACAGATTTAATCAGTGATAAAAGGAATCTGTGACAATCTTCTACTTAATTATTATCTGTGATAATCTGTGGAAAAAAAGAAAAAGATATGGAACTGAAAGATGCATTGGATATTTACCTCGACGAGATAGGCGGCAAGACGCTGCTTACGGATGACGAGGAGAAGGCTTTGGCAGAGCGCATAGCTCAGGGAGACGCCAAGGCAGTGGATAAACTGACTACCGCAAACCTTAAGTTTGTGGTGACGCTTGCCAAGCAGTATGTTGGCAAGGGAGTGGATATGGAAGACCTTATCAGTGAGGGAAATATAGCACTGTTCAAGGCGGCATCGAAGTATCCTCGCCATACCAACAAGCGCTTTGTGGTGTATGCCGCCCCGTTCATTCGCGAGGCGATGGACAAGGCTATTGGTGAGCAGAGCGACACCGCCGCCTCGCAGATAAAGCGCGAGGAGAGTTTGCAGGACAACACCGCCACCGTCAACGAGGCGATGATTGACGAGATAGAGCAGGCTCTCGATGTGCTCGATGAGCGCCAGCGCCATATCATCCGCCATGCCTACGGTATCGGTGCCCATCACAAAACCCTCGCGGAGATAGGTGAGGAGATGGGCTTGAAGCGCGAGCGTGTGCGCCAAATCCGCGACAAGGCAGTGCGCAAGCTGTGCAAGGAGCATAAGGCGCTGAAGGAAATATTAAAGAATTAAGTTTATTGAACACAGAGGCACGGAGACACTGAGTTAATTTTTTAACACAAAGGTACAAAGGAACAAAGGGCTTCTTTAGATACAAAGGTGACAAGCGACTTAAAAGTCGCCACAAAGCCTGGCGGATGGAAACTTTGTGTTTAAATATTAAGGAAAAAGAATTATGTTAGGAACAATTGTAAATACTTGCACAATAATTATCGGCTCGATAGTGGGTACGGTGCTGCACCGTGGCATCAAGGAGAAATACAAGCGCGTGTTGTATGACGGACTCGGACTTGCGAGCCTCGCCATCGGACTTAATGCCACCATCACCCACCTCCCCAAAAGCCAATACCCCGTGCTCTTCATTATCTCGATGGCTCTCGGCGGCATCATCGGCACACGCCTCGACATCAACGGTCGCTTCCACCGCCTCGTGGAAAGAAAGAAGGCCCCGTCAGCCCCTTCATCCCCAAAGGACCCGTCAGCCCCCGTGCCTGAGGTGTCAGCCTCAGGTCGAGAACGCCGTTCCTCCCTCGCCGACGGCCTCTCCACCGCCATCCTGCTTTATTGCATAGGTCCGCTCTCGATGCTCGGTCCTGTCATAAGTGCCCTTCAGGGCGACAACACCTTCCTCTTCACCAATGCCACCCTCGACCTCGTCTCGTCGATAGTCTTTGCCTCCACCTACGGCATCGGCATGATACTTGCCGCTCCTGTCCTTTTCCTGTGGCAGGGGATGTTCTGGCTTGTGGCCCATCTGTCGAGTCAGGCAGTGAGCGACGAGCTGATGTCCGAGCTGCTCATCATCGGAGGCCTCATGATTACGGGCAGCGGTCTTGCCCTCCTCAACCTAAAGGACTGCAAGACATTGAATTTCCTTCCCGCCCTCCTCGTCCCCGTCCTTTGGTTCTTGGGGAAATATCTTTGGAGTCTTTATTTTTGAACACTGAGGCACGGAGGTACAGAGTTTTTGTTTAACACAAAGACACAAAGAAACGAAGTTTTTCTTTGGCTACAAAGATAACAAGCGACTTAAAAGTCGCCACTAAGCCTTGCGGATGTTTAATAATAAAACACAGAGGCACAGAGATACAGAGGGATAAATTAAGTTGTTAAGAAGATACAGAGAAAAAACTCTGTTACTCCGTGCCTCTGTGTTCCAATAAAAACCAATCGCAGAAAAGTTACACACCACAAAATAATACGAAAAACCGTTAAATGTTTGGTCGTTTCGGTTTTTATGAGTACTTTTGTGGCGAAAAAAAAAGCAATGAAGCTGAAAATAGGTTATTTATACTTTAAAACGATATACTTATGAACATTCTTCTAACTGGTGGAGCCGGATATATAGGCTCACACACAATCATTGAATTGGACAAGGCTGGTCACAGTGTTGTCGTAGTGGATAACTTGGTGAACTCCAAGAAGGAGGCCCTCAACCGCGTAGCCAAAATCATTGGCAAGACGGTGCCCTTCGTTGAGGCTGACATCCGCGACAGACAGGCCATGGACAAGCTCTTTACCGACTACAAGATTGACGCTGTTATCAACTTTGCAGGACTAAAGGCCGTTGGCGAGTCTGTTGCCAAACCGCTTGAGTACTATGAGAACAACATGAATGGACTGTTTGTGCTCGTTGACGTTATGCGTCAGCACAACTGCAAGAACTTTATCTTCTCGTCGAGTGCCACTGTTTATGGCGACCCAGCCATCATCCCCATCACCGAGGAATGTCCCAAGGGACAGTGTACCAATCCTTACGGATGGACTAAGTCGATGCTTGAGCAGGTGCTCACCGACGTGCAGAAGGCCGACCCGGAATGGAACGTTGTGCTGCTGCGCTATTTCAATCCTATCGGTGCGCATGAGTCGGGACTTATCGGCGAGAACCCCAACGGTATTCCCAACAACCTTATGCCGTATATCACACAGACGGCTATCGGCATGAGAAAAGAACTCGGAGTCTTCGGCGATGACTATGACACGCCCGACGGAACCGGCGTGCGCGACTATATCCACGTGGTTGACCTTGCCAGCGGACACGTTTGCGCCCTGAAGGCTATCGAGGAGAAGAAGGGTCTCGCCATCTACAACCTCGGAACAGGCCATGGCTACAGTGTGCTCGACGTGGTGAAGGCATTCGAGAAGGTTAACGGTCTGAAGGTGCCTTACGTCATCAAGCCCCGCCGTCCGGGAGACATTGCCACCTGCTATTGCGACCCTGCCAAGGCAAAGGCCGAATTAGGTTGGGAGGCAAAGTTCGGTATCGAGGAAATGTGCCGCGACAGCTGGAACTTCCAGAAGAACAATCCTAATGGATATGAGGAGTAATAGGAGTTAAAGGAGTTAAGGAGTTAACGCCTTAACTCCTTAACTCCTGACTTTCATCTAATAAACAACATCTCTCGATATTTCGGGAGAGTCCACAGACCGTCCTCCACAATCATTTCGAGATTGTCTATTTCATTTCTTATCGCCTCCATCTTCGGGTTTACCTCGTCGTGATAGGCGATGGCGCGCTGATGAATGTCCTCGATGCGGTTGGCCACACGGCGACATTCCACCAACTCGTCCACGTAGGTCTCTATGCGCTCGGTGCGCTCGGCAATCTCCTCTATGAGTTTGAGGTTGCGGCTGCTGAGACGTTCCGCCTTCTCGGTTGAGAAGATGGATTTCATGGCCTGCACGTTGCGGATGAGCTGGCTCTGATAGTGGGTGGAGACGGGGATGATATGGTTCATCGACAGGTCGCCAAGCACTCGCGCCTCTATCTGCACCGTCTTCACGTATGTCTCCCATTTCACCTCGTTGCGCGCCTCCAACTCCTTCTTAGTCATGACCTTGGTGGATTCAAACAGTTCCACACTTGAGGGGTCGAGATAACGCTCGAACACCACGGGACAGCTGCGCTCGGTGTCGAGACCGCGGCGGCGTGCCTCTTCCACCCATTCCTCGCTATATCCGTTGCCGTCGAAGCGGATGGGTTTGCAGGTCTTTATGTCCTCGCGCAGTATGTCGATGATTGCGCTCACCTTGCTCTCGCCCTTTGCCATGAGAGCGTCAACACGCTGCTTGAAGCTCACGAGTGCCTCTGCCATGGCGGCATTGAGGGCTATCATCGCCGAGGCGCAGTTGGCCTCGCTGCCTATGGCGCGGAACTCGAAGCGGTTGCCGGTGAAGGCAAACGGGGAGGTGCGGTTGCGGTCGGTGTTGTCGATGATGAGGTCGGGAATCTGCGGTATGTCGATTTCCATTCCCTGCTTGCCCTTGATGTTGAAGAGGTCGTCCTTGTCGGATTGCTCGATGTGGTCGAGCACCTCGTTGAGCTGCTGTCCGAGGAACGACGAAATGATGGCGGGAGGGGCCTCGTTGCCGCCCAGGCGGTGGGCATTTGTTGCAGACATGATGGATGCCTTGAGTAATCCGTTGTGGCGATATACCGCCATGAGGGTCTCCACGATGAAGGTCACGAAGCGCAGGTTCTCCTCGGGAGTCTTGCCGGGGGCATGGAGCAGTGTGCCGTTGTCGGCAAGTAGGCTCCAGTTGTTGTGCTTGCCCGAACCATTGATGCCGTCGAAGGGTTTTTCGTGCAGCAAGATGCGGAAACCATGCTTGCGTGCCACCTTCTTCATCAGCGACATCAGCAGCATGTTGTGATCTACGGCGAGGTTACATTCTTCGTATATCGGAGCCAACTCAAACTGGTTGGGAGCCACCTCGTTGTGGCGAGTCTTGCAGGGGATGGCAAGCTCAAGAGCCTGTATTTCAAGGTCTTTCATGAATGCCTGCACACGGTCGGGGATGGTGCCGAAGTAGTGGTCGTCCATCTGCTGGTTCTTTGCGCTCTCGTGTCCCATTAGCGTGCGGCCCGTGAGCATCAGGTCGGGGCGGGCAGAGTAGAGTCCTTCGTCAACAAGGAAGTACTCCTGTTCCCAACCGAGGTTGCAAGTCACCTTCTGCACGTTGTCGTAGAAGAGCTGGCATACGTCGGTGGCGGCGCGGTCAACGGCATGAAGTGCGCGCAAGAGCGGAGCCTTATAGTCGAGGGCTTCGCCTGTGTATGATATGAAGATGGTGGGGATGCAGAGCGTGTCGTCGATGATGAACACTGGCGAAGTGGGGTCCCAGGCTGAATATCCGCGTGCCTCGAAGGTGTTGCGGATGCCGCCGTTGGGGAAAGACGATGCGTCAGGCTCCTGCTGCACGAGCAGTTTGCCGCTGAAGTTCTCCACCATACCGCCTTTACCGTCGTGCTCCACGAAGGCGTCGTGTTTCTCGGCGGTGCCTTCGGTGAGGGGCTGGAACCAGTGGGTGTAGTGTGTCACACCGTGTTCCATTGCCCAACGTTTCATACCTTCAGCCACGGCATCGGCTATGGAGCGGTCGAGTCGTGCCCCGTTGTCGATTACGTCGATGAGTTTCTCATATACGTCGGCAGGCAGGTATTTATACATTTTCTGCCTTGTAAAGACATATTTCCCGAAGTATTCCGATGGTCTTTCCTCGGGTGTGGGGACATCCACTGCCTTCTTCTTGAAGGCTTCTTCCACCACTTGAAATCTTAAGTTCTCAGACATTTCCTATTTCTTTTTTTAGTTGTTTGAAGTTTGCTTGTTTTATATCCACGAATTACTTTTATCCACAGATTTTCACAGATAATAATTATATATCGATTTTCACAGATTTCTTATTCAAGTTTCTGAAGTAAAAAACTGTGCGGATGCCTCTGGGAGCGTGGGCGTCTCGCCCGCGGCCAGTGCGCAGCCCCCGTCTTAGTATGCATTATTTGCGGTCTTTGGTAAAGTATGCATTATTTGCGGTCTTTGGTAAAGTATGCTTTATTCGCAGGCCGCGGGCGAGACGCCCACGCTCCCAGAGGCTGCGCTAATGAGCCGCGTCTATACTTTAGTGTAGCTTTTTTAGCAAATAAAGACCTATCGCGGATGCCTCTGGGAGCGTGGGCGTCCCGCCCGCGGCCAGTGCGCAGCCCAGCCGTGTCTTTATTAAAAGCCGTGTCCATCCGTGCCAAAAAATCTATTTGTGACTGTGGAGTTGATGTTAGTCGATGAACCGGCGGGTGATGCCGCCGTATTCCTCTATGCGCCTGTCGCGCAGGAAGGGCCACCAG
>JBJEAV010000090.1:7886-17367 GCA_051869395.1 Prevotella sp. | reverse complement strand
CGTGAAACTAACTAATTGTACCAAATAGCAGGAATCTATGAGTTATTTAAGATTTGAAAAAGCTGTAATGACAAACCTGGAGGAAAGCCTCCGTAAGGAACTGCTTAGGACGAACCGTTCGGGTGCATACTCGTGTTCGACCATTGTTGACTGTAATACGCGCAAGTATCACGGTCTGTTAGTCGTGCCTGTGCCTGAACTGGACGACGAGAACCATGTTCTGCTGTCGTCGCTCGACCCAACCGTTATCCAGCATGGGGCGGAGTTTAATCTCGGACTCCACAAGTACCAGGGTAACAATTACAGTCCAAAAGGTCACAAGTATATCCGAGAGTTTGATTGTGACAAAGTGCCTACAACAGTGTATCGTGTAGGTGGAGTTATTCTAAAAAAAGAAGTGGTGTTCCAGCACTATGAGGACCGCATTCTGATTCGTTATACCCTCGTTGACGCCCATTCGGCCACCACTCTCCGTTTCCGTCCGTTCCTGGCATTCAGGAGTGTCCGCCAGTTCACGCATGAGAACTCGACGGCAAGTCGCGCATACGAAGAGGTTGACAATGGTATCCGCACGAAGATGTATGCTGGCTATCCATTCCTCTACATGCAGTTCAGCAAGAAGAACCAGTTTGTCTTCCAGCCTGACTGGTATCGCGGAGTGGAGTACCCCAAGGAGCAGGAGCGTGGTTATGCATCCAATGAGGACCTGTATGTTCCCGGATACTTCGAGATGGACATCAAGAAGGGCGAGAGCATCGTGTTCTCTGCATCCACATCCCAGATAAAGACCACCACTCTGCGTTCTCTCTTCGAGAAGGAGGTGGAAGCCCGCGCACCGCGCGACAACTTCTTCCATTGTCTCGTAAACGCAGCCCACCAGTTCCACAAGCGCGAGAAGAACGACGACCGCTATCTTCTCGCCGGTTATCCGTGGTTCAAGTGCCGCGCCCGCGACACGTTCATCGCATTGCCCGGTCTTACCCTCGCCATCGACGAGCAGGACTACTTCGAGCTTGTGATGCAGACCGCCGAGAAGGGACTGCGCGAGTTTATGGAGGGCAAGCCTCTCACCGTGAAGATCTACGAGATGGAGCAGCCCGACGTGCCTCTTTGGGCAATATGGGCAATCCAGCAGTATGCCAAGTCGGCAGGACGTGACAAGTGCTCGCAGATGTACGGCAAGCTGCTCGAGGACCTTATACATTATATTATAGATGGCAATCATCCCAACCTCCGTCTCGACGACAACGGACTGCTCTATGCCGAAGGTCGCGACAGGGCCATCACATGGATGAACTCAACAGCCAACGGACGTCCCGTGGTGCCGCGCACAGGTTACATCGTTGAATTCAACGCCCTGTGGTACAATGCCCTGAAGTTCTGCGCTTCGATAGCTACGGACAACGGTCGCACCGACGAGGCTGCCGAGCTGAATGACCTGGCAGACGTGGCTGGCGAGTCGTTCGTAAGCACATTCCTCAACGAATACGGCTATCTCTATGACTATGTGGATGGCAATATGGTTGACTGGAGCGTTCGCCCGAACATGCTGTTCACAGTGGCGTTCGACTATTCTCCGCTCAACAAGGAGCAGAAGAGAAGCGTGCTCGACATCTGTACGCGTGAGCTGCTTACGCCGAAGGGACTCCGCTCGCTCTCGCCGAAGAGCGGTG
Source organism: Prevotella sp. (assembly GCA_051869395.1). GTDB lineage: Bacteria > Bacteroidota > Bacteroidia > Bacteroidales > Bacteroidaceae > Prevotella. The sequence continues at coordinate 15,694 of JBJEAV010000090.1, read as the reverse complement.
GCTACAACCCGATGTACGTGGGCCAGCAGACACAGCGCGACTATGCCTACCATCAGGGAACGGCATGGCCTTGGCTCGAAGGTTTCTATTTCGAGGCATGTATCAAGCTGTACAAGCACACCCGCCTGAGCTTCATCGAGCGTCAGCTTGTGGGCTTCGAGGACGAGATGTCTTACCATGCACTTGGTTCAATATCAGAGCTTTTCGACGGCAACCCGCCGTTCCACGGACGCGGTGCCATGTCGTTTGCCATGAACGTGGCTGAGATTCTGCGCGCATCCAAGATGCTGGCTCAGCAAAATGTTTACCAGAAATAAAGAAGGAGGACTGATATATGAAAGTTTTAATGTTTGGATGGGAGTATCCTCCTCACGTATTCGGCGGTCTCGCAACAGCCAACTATGGTATCAGCCAGGGACTATATGCCCAGGGAGATATTGAGACCGTATTGTGTCTGCCTCGTCCTTTCGGCGATGAGGACACGTCAGCTTGCCGTATCGTAGCCATGAATGCCGTGCCTATCGCATGGCGCGACGTTGACTATGACTATGTCAAGAACCGCATCGGCAATGTTATGGATCCCGACTACTACTTCAAGTTGCGCGACCATATCTACGCCGACTTCAACTATATGAATGTCAATGACCTCGGAGCAATGGAGTTTGCAGGCGGTTATCCCTCAAACCTCCACGAGGAAATCAACAACTACTCAATCATCGCAGGCCAGGTGGCACGCACTGAGGAGTTTGACATCATTCACGCCCACGACTGGCTCACATATCCTGCCGGCATACATGCCAAGCAGGTGAGCGGCAAACCGTTGTGCATCCACGTTCATGCCACCGACTTCGACCGTTCGCGCGGTAAGGTTAACCCCACCGTTTATTCTATCGAGAAGAACGGTATGGACTGGGCTGACTGCATCATGTGTGTGTCTGAGCTTACACGCCAGACTGTCATCAACCAGTATCACCAGGATCCGCGCAAGTGCTTCACCGTGCACAATGCCGTATATCCATTGAAGAAGGAGTATGACGAGATACCACGTCCCGACCATACAGGTCGCGACAAGGTGGTCACCTTCCTCGGGCGTATCACCATGCAGAAGGGTCCGGAGTATTTCGTAGAGGCTGCCAACATGGTGCTTCACCGCACACGCAACGTGCGTTTCTGCATGGCAGGATCAGGAGATATGATGGACGCCATGATATACCTTGCCGCCGAGCGCGGTATTGCCGACCGATTCCACTTCCCCGGATTCATGCGCGGCAAGCAGGTATATGAGTGCCTGAAGGATTCCGACGTGTATGTAATGCCCTCAGTGAGCGAGCCTTTCGGTATATCTCCGCTTGAGGCCATGCAGTGCGGAACACCGTCCATCATCTCAAAGCAGAGCGGATGTGCCGAGATTCTCACCAACTGTATCAAGGTTGACTATTGGGATATCCACGCCCTTGCCGACGCCATCTACTCAATCTGCGCCAACGACTCGCTCTTCCAGTATCTCAAGGAAGAAGGCAAGAAGGAGGTTGACCAGATTACATGGGAGAAGGTCGGTGCATGGATTCGCACACTCTACCTGAGGACTTTGGGGTGGTAAGGCCCCCTCTGACTCCCCTTGGGGGAGAAAGAGATTACAATTTTTCATAGATAATAATAAGAATATTAAATAGTAAGAATAATGACCCCAGCCCCTGTAGGTCATCCCCCCAAGGGGGGAGTGAGGGGGGGCTCTTGATTTATGAAAACAATATGCTTATATTTTGAGATACACCAGATTATTCATCTCAAGAGATACCGCTTCTTCGACATAGGCATCGACCACTACTACTATGATGACTATGAGAATGAGCGCAGTATCACAGATATCGCCGCACGTTCGTATATGCCGGCACTCGAAACCCTGCAGGAAATGATTAAGCAGGGCAACGGATATTTCAAGGTTGCGTTCTCTATCTCCGGTGTGGGAATGGAGCAGTTGGAGATGCACGCTCCGCAGGTTATCGCCAAACTGCAGGAACTCAACGAGACAGGTTGTGTGGAGTTCCTCGCCGAGCCTTATAGCCACGGTCTTTCCTCATTGGCAAACGAGGAGTCATTCGCTGCCGACGTAAAGAAGCAGTGCGACAAGATGGAGGACTACTTCGGAAAGCGTCCTACCATCCTGCGCAACTCTTCGCTCATCTATAGCGACGACATCGGCGCCCAGGTGGCTGCCATGGGCTTCAAGGGTATGCTGACAGAGGGTGCAAAGCATGTGCTCGGATGGAAGTCTCCTCACTATATCTATCACTGCCCAATCGCCCCGAACCTCAAGCTGTTGCTCCGCGACGTTGAACTCAGCGATGATATCTCACTGCGCTTCAACGACAGCGGTTGGGAGGGTTATCCTCTCTTTGCCGACAACTATATCAACCGCATCGCTTCGTTCCCCGAAGAGGAGCAGTTCATCAATATCTTCATGGAGCTGTCGGCACTCGGCATCGCCCAGCCTCTGTCTTCAAACATCCTGGAATTCATCAAGGCCCTGCCCGCTTGCGCCAAGGAAAAGGGAATCGAGTTCTCAACTCCTTCCGAGATTTGCATGAAGTCGAAGAGTGTTGGCCAGCTCGACGTGCCCGACACACTGTCATGGGTGGATGAGGAGCGCGACGTCAGCACATGGCTCGGAAACGCCATGCAGCGTGAGGCTTTCAACAAGCTCTACAGTGTTGCCGACCGCATCCGCATTGCTCAGGACCCGCGTATCAACCAGGACTGGGACTACCTGCAGGCAAGCAACAACTTCCGCTTCATGACAACCAAGGCTACAAGCGTAGGTCTGGACCGCGGAATCTACAGCGGTGCATTCGATGCTTTCACCAACTATATGAATATCCTTGGTGACTTCATCAACAGGGTGAACAGCCTCTATCCCGAGGAAATCGACAACGACCAGCTGAACGGTCTTCTCACCACCATCCGCAACCAGGGTGAGGAAATAGAGGTTAAGGACAAGGAAATCACCCGTCTGAAGACCAAGATTGAGAAGATGGAAGCAGCTGAGGAGAAGCTGAAGGCTGCCAAGCCAGCCGCAGCAAAGAAACCCGCCGCTGCAAAGAAGCCCGCTGCCGCTAAGAAGCCAGCTGCAAAGAAGGCTCCGAAGAAGGAGGAATAGGAGTTTAAGAATTAATAATTAAGAAAGACGGCCTGAGAGTGTTTTGATTACGCTCTCAGGCCGTTTCTTTTATGCTCTCAGAGCGTTGCTCGAACGCTCTGAGAGTGTTTTGCGGGTTTTAAAATGTTGTTATTTGACCACCTTCTTTGTATGTTTGCTGCCATCGGCAAAGTGTTCTACCACGATGTAAACACCGTTTGTGGCATCGGCTTCGCTGATGTTCTGTCCTGAAAGGGTGGTATATGTGGTTTTTGTTAATGCCACGCCTTGGTTTATGCCCTTGATTCCTGTTGGCATATTGTACTGGGGGTAATACTCGTCAACGGCATCCTCCGCATCAGCATTGCCATCCTTCATGATATGCTCCACAAGACTGTTCAGATACACTTCAAGGTTGGTGTAGTAGCCCTTGCTGTCGATGGTATATGCTTTGGCATCGTTGGCATCAGAGGGGTTTAGGCCGTTGGCAGTCTCCCATGCATCGGGAATACCGTCACCGTCGGTGTCGAAGTCAGCAGGACGTTTCTCCTCGCGCAGGGCGGGGTAGGAGGCTGTTGTCGGGTCTTCCGTGCCTGCAGGATCGTTGATGACATCAAGAATACCTGCACGCTTTACGATAGCTCCCATAAACGTGGTTGTACCGTTCTCTGCCTCTTCGGCATATCTCACGTCGCAGGCATCGCGCACGAGAGATGCACCGCAGTATTGCAGAACCTTCTCGTAGGCAGTCTCAGCCTTGTGTGTTGTTACCTCTCCCGACTCTATGGGTTCGTCGAGTTTCAGACGTATGCAGTCAACACCGCTTTCGTTCTTCACGTATGTCTGGTTTTCGCCGTAGTAATGATTTGCATCGGCAATGTATTTCTCGCCGTTGATGGTGAATAGCCCATTGTCATAGATAACACCCTTCCAGTCGTAGTTCTCGGGATTGGCGGCTGCTGTCACGTAGTTTCCGTTGATATAGTAGCGCGAGGCATAGCCGGGGAAGGGGTTGTCACCTCCGTTGGTTGCATCGGAAACCGACACTTGGGTGACGCGGTCCTTGTTGCCGGTGCCAGGCCCAGCCTTATAGTAGTTGTTAACCATATTGACATATCCGCCGCCAGGACCGCCGTAGCATCCATTGCCGCTACCCCAGTTATACATCACGCAGTTGCGGAAGTCAACACGCTCAGCCTGTATTGAGTTCTCATAGAGGTTTGTGTCATATCCGCTCCAATTGTATCTAGCTCCGTTGAATCGTGGGGCGCGGTTCTGTACGTGGGCAATGAAGTTGTGGTGGAAGGATGCGTCCTTTCCTCCCCATATTCCACCATAGCTGTGTGCTCCCTTGGAATGTCCGGGGTTGGCAAGCGCCTCGGTGACGTTGCACCACTGCATGGTGAAGTTGCGGTTGTCATAAAACGAAGCCACCTCATCGATGCTCCATGAGAAAGAGCAGTGGTCAAGAATGATGTTCTTGCGATTGCGTCCCCATGTGGCATCAGCCCCGTCGTTCACATCCTTAACCTGAGAGCGTCTGCTGCGGATGAAGCGCACGATGACATTGTCACACTTGCCGAAATACAAGGTATAGTAACGCAAGGTTATACCGTCGCCCGGGGCAGTCTGTCCGGCTATGGTGGTGTTGGAAGAGACGTTGAGCTGCGACTTGAGGTCGATATAACCGCTCACGTCGAAGACAATGGTCTTTGCGCCCGACTGCGACAATGCCCAGCGCAGAGAGCCAGTGCCACTGTCGTTAAGATTAGTAACATGAATCACCTTGCCGCCACGTCCACCAGTGGTATAACGTCCGAAACCTTCAGCTCCGGGGAAGGCGGGAGCATCCTCTGCTTGTATAGGCATAGGATTTAGAGTCACCAAACAAAAAGTCATGGGGATGGTGAGTCCCCATGAGCGGAATAGTTTGTTTTTCATTTTCTTAATGTTTATTTCTTCTCATATTCAAGTGAAGCCCAGATGAACGGGCCTACGCCCTTGGCATCGTTGTCGCGCACCGGCTCGCTGAGGTAGTAGTTGTAAGAGCCGTCGCGGCGGGTATTCTCCTTTACGTTTGGTGCAGCCTTCTTGACATGCTCACTCATGCCCGGACCGAGTCCAGCCACAGCGCAGCAGCTTGTGAGTGAGATGGTCTTGTCGGCATTCACGCGGATGAAGTTGTTGAGTATTCCCTGATAAGCCTTCTTGCCGGCATTGAAGTACTTGTCGCCAAGATAACCCTTGTTGGTGGCCTTCATCAGCACGTATGCAAACATAGAAGAGCAAGTGGCTTCGAGATAGTTGCCCTCTCGTCCAGGGGCATCCATCACCTGATACCACAGTCCGGTCTTTTTGTCCTGCCACTTGATTACAGCGTCGAGGTCCTTGCGGAGCAGTTCGATAACCTCGCCCCTGCGCTCATAGTCCTCGGGCATGGCGTCGAGCAGTTCGATGAGAGCCATGGTGTACCATCCCTGTGCCCTTCCCCAGCAGTGCTGTGAGAGTCCTGTCTCCTTGTCAGCCCAGAACATCTCGTGAGTCTCGTCCCAGGCGTGGCGGTTGAGTCCTGTCTTCGGGTCGAGGGTGCGCTCGTATGTCTTGCTGATTTGGTCAACGGCATCGTCGTAAATCTTCTTCGCCTTCTTTGCGCTCAGAAGGTTGCGGGCAGTGAGGCAGCGGTAGGGCAAGCCCATGAAGATACCGTCGAGCCACACCTGATAGGCGTAGATAGCCTTGTGCCAATAAACTCCCTCCTTGGTGCGAGGCTGCTTGTCGAGCTGCTTCATAAGTGTCTGCATGGCAGTGAGGTTTTTGGCCTCAGGGTATTTCTCATACATACGTGCCACGAAATGACCCGTACGGATTTGGTCGAGATTATAGTCTTCCAGTTTATACGAACGAATCTCGCCCTTGTCGTTAATCATGGTGTCGGTATATAGTTGGCAGTATTTCCTGATGTCGTCGCCACCATATTTAATATATGTGTCGAGCATGGCTTCGAGTTCGATTCCCATCACATAGCTCCAGCGTGGTGCCTTGGCGAAGTCGAGCAGATACGACTGCGGCACACGCTTCATCTCAGAGTAGGTAAGCCACTCGCTGTAGTTCTTGTATGGATTCTTCAGAAGACTGAGCGAACCGTTGATGAACAGGTTGTCGAAGTTCACGTCGCGGGTTTTGCCGGTAATCTTGTTTCCCTTCTCCACACCGTTGAAGTGGCAGTTCTTCACGTTGATGTCATATACGTTGGTCACACTGTCGAGGGCAATGATGAGCACACCGTACTTGCTCTTGTTGCAAGTGATGTTCTCGATGTTGATGTTGCGGACAGTGGGTACGAAACCACGGCAGCAAATCTCCTTAGGCTCATAGTCGAGGTTGATTTTCAGAACCGACTCGCCGCATTGTCCCACCTCGATGTTGCGGGCATAGATGTTCTCAACGATACCTCCACGGCATGTGTTGGTCTTGATGCGTACCACGCGGTCGAGGTCGGGGCTGTCCATCTTGCAGTTCTCTGCATACAGGTTGCGGCAACCGCCGGAAATCTCGCTACCTATAACCACTCCTCCATGTCCGTTCTGCATTTCGCAGTTGCGGATGATGATGTTCTCGCTGGGCTTGTTCCAGAGGCGACCGTCGTTGTTGCGTCCGCTCTTCACTGCGATACAGTCGTCGCCAGTGTTGAAGAAGCAGTTCTCGATGAGCACGCCGTCGCACGACTCAGGGTCGCAACCGTCACCGTTAGGACCGTCGTTGTTGATATGCACACCACGCACGATTACGTTCTTGCAGAGCAGAGGGTGGATAACCCAGAACGGTGAGCGCAGCAGAGTGACATCCTCGATGAGCACACCGTCGCAGTCGTAGGTATTGATGAGCTGCGGGCGCAGACCGTCCTGAGCCGTAAATCGGCGCTCCTTCATATCCACACCGTCCTCGGCATATTTCAGCAGACGTGCGCGGGCTCCCATGTTCTGTCCGATTTCGCCTTCTTTCCATCCGTATTTTTTGGCTCCGCACCATTTCCACCAAGTGCTGTTCTCGCCGCCGCCGTCGATAGTACCCTCGCCGGTGATGGCGATGTCATTCTGTTTGTAGGCATAGATACATGGCTGTAGGTTGTAACAGTCGAGACCTTCCCAGCGTGTAGGGACGATGGGATAAAGCTCAGGCTGGAACACGAACTGGATAACGGCTCCCTTTTCAACGTGGAGGTTAACCTTGCTTTTTAAGGTGATGGCACCGGTGTTGAATGTGCCTGCGGGCACAACCACTCGACCTCCGCCAGCTTTCGAGCAGGCGTCGATGGCCTTGTTGATGGCCTTCTGATTGGCGGCTGCAGTGGCAGTGGTGCTTGCGCCATACTTGGTGATGTTGAACACTTTGTCGCCGAACTGAGGTTGGCGGATGCTCTGTTCTATCTGCTTGTATTGGGTGTCCCATCCGTCGGCAAGAGCCACGGCGGGCAATAGCAGAAGAGCAAGCAATAACTTGATGTACTTCATACTTTTTTAATTTGTTTTATTAAAGATTTCAGTTTTATGGGGGCAAAGATACGATTTTTTTTTCAAACGGCAAAGAAAAGACGTGTTTTTATATAATAAAAGATGTGGAAGAGGGTAGGAAAGGGGGTAAAGGGGGGGATATTGGGGGAATATTGGGGGAA
>JBJEAV010000090.1:0-7786 GCA_051869395.1 Prevotella sp. | reverse complement strand
ATATTGGGGGAATATTGGGGGAACTCGCACCTTACAGTGCGAGCACGGGGGCTGAAGCGAAGGGGGCATGTGATGTGGTGCCCCCTCGCTTGATGGTTATTCGGCCAGGGCGGCGAAGAGGCGGTCGAGAGCCTTGTCGGCATCACCGTCAGCCTCCTTGAGCAGGGTGACGAACTTCGAGCCGATGATGGCTCCTGCGGCGTTTGCCTGAGCACTTTCGAGGGTCTGCTTGTTGCTGATGCCAAAGCCGATCATACGGGGATTGCGCAGGTTCATCGCATTGATGCGACGGAAGTATTCCTGCTTTGTCTCGTCGAAACTCTTCTGCGCTCCAGTGGTGGCAGCTGAAGATACCATATAGATGAATCCGTCGGTGTGCTCGTCGATGAATCTTATTCTGTCTTCACTCGTTTCGGGAGTGATGAGCATAATGACGCGGATGTCATACTTGTCAGCCATGGGTTTGATTTCGTCGAGATAGTCCTTGAAGGGAAGGTCGGGGATGATGACTCCCGACACACCGCTCTTCACGCACTCGGCGAAGAAGGCATCATAGCCGTAGTTCATGATGGGGTTGAGATAACCCATGAGAATCAGCGGGATGCTCACCTCGTCCTTGATGGCAGCGAGTTGGGCGAAGAGGTTCTTTAGCGTCTGTCCGTTTCGCAGGGCTGTTGTGGCAGCATCCTGGATTACCGGGCCGTCGGCCATTGGGTCACTGAATGGAATGCCTACCTCGATAAAGTCGATGCCTCGGCGTTCCATTGTTTTGATTACATCGCCAGTGCAGTCGAGCTTTGGGCAGCCCGAGCAGAAATACAGCGAAAGAAGTTTTTTGTCGCCTTTGTTGGCGAAGAGGTTGTTGATTTTATTCATGATTTAATTTTTTTTGTAGGGTGGTGTAGGGGGTGTAGGTGGTATAGGGTTTTGTAAGGGGTGACACTTCTTTAATGAAGGCGGCGAGGAGGGGGGCGTCTTTTATGCCGGGGGCGGTCTCGAAGCGGGAGTTGAGGTCGATGCCTATCATCTTGGGATGATGAAAGGATGCGAGCCTTTCTGCGTCGTCTGGACCTATGCCTCCACTTAGAAGGAAGGGGATATTGCCCTTGTAGCCATTCAATACCGACCAGTCAAACTGTTTGCCGCTGCCGCCTACCGTCTTGCATTTCGTATCGAAGAGAAGTATGTCGGCGATGGGGGAGGAGGTGGCAGATTCATAATCCGCAGCCTTCTTGATGTCTTCTTTATTTTCCACGCTGATGGCCTTCATCACCTTGCAATCCTCACGCAGCATTGGGCGGAGTTGCTGTATATATTCCGCCGATTCACCTCCGTGGAGCTGGATGATGTCGAGGCGACATTTGTGGGCAATATCGGCAATCTCATCTTGCGACTGATTGACGAAGACTCCCACACGCTTGATACCGTCGGGGATAGCGTTGGCAGCCGAGAGGACGGAGACATAGCGGGATGACTTCGGCCAGAAAATCATTCCCATCCATGTCACTCCTGTTTGGGATATGGCGCGGATGTTTTCGGGCTCGCGCATGCCGCAGATTTTTATTGTCATATAACTTAGTGGGGACTCGCGGCTGACACCGCGAGCACGGGGGCTGTTATGAGACTATTTCTGTTATGAAAAGGGAGAGGGCAGAGCCGGGATTCTCTTCTTTCATGAAGCACTCGCCGATGAGGAAACCATTGAAGCCGGCGGCTTGGAGCTGACGGATGGTGGCGGGATTGGATATTCCGCTCTCGCTCACCTTGATGGATTCCTTTGGTAGGAGGGATGCAAGGTGGAAGGAATTGTCAACCGATGTGATGAAAGTTCCGAGGTTGCGGTTGTTGATACCGCACATGTCAGGTTCCAAGTCGGCATATTCAAGTTCTTCCTCACTGTGCATTTCAAGCAGCACCTCTAATTGCAGGTCGTGGGCAGTGCGTAACAGATTGCGACATTCCTCCTTGGTGAGTTCAGCTGCTATTAGCAATGCGGCGGACGCTCCGCAAAGGCGGGCTTGGAAGAGCTGGTATTCGTCGATGACGAAATTCTTGTACAATACGGGGATTGTCACTCCCGCATGTCTCGCCTTGACGATGAACTCGTCCTTGCCTCCGAAGTATTTCTCGTCAGTGAGAATACTGATGGCAGATGCCCCGTTCTTTTGATATTCCAGAGGGATAATGTCTGCCTGACCATCTTCTTTTATCCATCCCTTCGATGGCGACTTGCGCTTGAACTCCGCTATTATGCCCGTTGGTGATTCAGAAATCGCCTTTTTCATCGAGGGGACGCCGTTGCCTTCCGAGGATGCCATCAAGGTGTCCACCCTTTGGTGTATTTCCCTTTCCGACAGCACCTGCTTGAACTGCTCCACCTCAATGCGCTTGTGGGCTACTATTTCTTCTAAAATGTCCATCTTTTTTCTAATATAGGAATTAGGGATTAGGAATTAGGAATTGAGTTCGACGAACTTCTTGAATGTGGCGAGAGCCTTGCCGCTGTCTATTGACTCGCGGGCAATCTCCACGCACTCCTCGATGTCCTTCTTTCCCTTTTCAAGCACCTGGATGCCGAAGGCTGCGTTTGCAAGCACCACGTTCTTTTGGGCGGGCAGGGCAGTGTTGGCAAGCACATTGTCGAAGATTTCCTTAGCCTCTTTCTCGTCGGCACCGGCACGAAGTTCTTCGGGCTTTGTGATTCCGAAACCGAGGTCGGATGGTTTGAAGATGCGCTCGTAGTTGTTGGTAGTCACCTTGAAGTCGCCGGTGAGGGAAATCTCGTCATATCCGTCGATACTGTTTACGATACCATAATCAATGCCAATCTTCTGATATACATTATTATACAGACGCATCTGGTCGAGATTAGCCACACCGAGCAACTGGCACTGCGGTTTGGATGGATTGACGATAGGACCGAGCAGGTTGAAGCAAGTGGGGAACTGCAATGCCTTGCGTATGGGACCCACGAATTTCATTGCCTTTGCGAATAGTTGGGCATGCAGATAAACAATGCCGCACTCGTTGATGCAACGGTTGAGCTTGTCGATATCATCCGTAAAAGTCACACCATGGTTGGCGATTACGTTAGAAGCTCCACTTGTACTCGTGGCGGCATAGTTGCCATGCTTAGCCACCTTGTATCCCGCACCGGCGATAACGAAGCATGATGTTGTGGAGATATTGAACGTGTTCTTGCGGTCGCCACCAGTGCCCACCACGTCGATATATCTGTCGCAATCCAGTGGCACGGGCACACCCGTTTCGAGTATTCCATCTCGGAATCCGAGCAGTTCGTCCACTGTTATTCCTCGCATCTGCAATGCAGTGAGCAGGGCAGTGATCTGCTCGTTGGGATATTCACTTTTTGTTATTCCGATGAGAATGTCCTTAGTCTCTTCTCTTGTCAGTTCCTCATGATTCAACATTCTGTTGAGGATATCTTTCATTGTTTGCATAAGGTCAAAATTATATTTTGAAATTAAAAGATTAAAAAATTAAAAGATTAAAGTTCATTGGCGTTCAATGAAGTTCTTGACGATAGTCTTACCCTCGGGGGTGAGTACAGATTCGGGATGGAACTGTATGCCATGGATGTCATAATTTTTATGCTTCAATGCCATAATCTGTCCCTCGTCGCTCACGGCAGTCACCTCAAGGCAAGTGGGGAAGTTCTCGCGGCTCACCACCCATGAGTGGTATCTGCCCATGGTGATGCGCTTGGGCAGCGAGTCGAAGATATAGTCATTGGAGAACTGTGTGCCCTCGGTAGCCACACCATGGAACACATCGCTCAGGTTTTCGAGAGTGCCGCCGAATACCTCGCCAATCGCCTGATGTCCAAGGCATACACCGAGGATAGGTTTGCGTCCCTTGTATGTCTTTATGACATCGAGCAGCAATCCAGCTTCCGAAGGAATACCAGGGCCAGGACTGAGCACAATCTTGTCGAACGGCTCCAGTTGGTTGAGCGTAAACTGGTCGTTGCGTATTACCGTCACTTCGGCACCAATTTTCTTAATCAGATGACTCAGGTTGTAAGTGAATGAGTCGTAATTGTCAATGATAACTATTTTCATAACTCTACATTTCTTCAGCCATTAATATTGCACGGCGCAAGGCACCGAGTTTGTTGTTAACCTCCTGGAGTTCGTATTCCTCGTCGCTCTTCGCCACGATGCCTCCGCCCGCCTGGAACCACAGTTCGCCGTTGCGCGAAACAAATGTGCGGATGGTGATGGCCTGGTTGAGCGAACCGTCGAGACCGATGAATCCTATGCAACCTCCGTATGCTCCGCGGTTGTGAGGCTCAATCTCACTGATGAGTTGCATAGCCCTCACCTTGGGAGCACCCGAGAGAGTGCCTGCGGGGAAGGTATCGATGAAAGCCTTGATAGGGTCGGCTCCCTCGTCGAGAGTTCCGCTTACGCGAGATACAAGATGCACCACGTGAGAGTAGTATTGCAGGTCTTTGTAGAAATCCACCTTCACATCATGGCAGTTGCGGCTGAGGTCGTTGCGTGCCAGATCCACAAGCATCACATGTTCAGCGTTCTCCTTGGCGTCGTTGCGCAGATATTCCGCAGCCTTGCGGTCTGCCTCGGCATCGCCAGTGCGCTTGGTTGTTCCGGCGATAGGGTCGATATAGGCCTTGCGTCCCTCGATGCGGCAGTGAGTCTCGGGAGAAGAACCGAAGATTCTGAATCCGCCGAAGTCAAAATAGAATAGATAAGGCGAGGGATTGATGGAGCGCAGGGCACGATAGAGCTTGAAGTCGTCGCCCTCGTATCTTTGGATAAACCTGCGTGCAATGACAATCTGGAAGACGTCGCCTCTCAGGCAATGCTTGATACCCTTGCGGATATTCGCTTTATGCTCCTCGTCGGTGAGTGGAGATGTTGTCTCGCCCACTGGATGAAAGTCGTAGGCATGCACATTGGCCTTGTTCATCTGACGATATATGTCGTCGAGAGCCGACTCGTCACCCAAGGTGATGATAGTCAGTTTGTTGTTGAAGTGGTCGAACACTATGAGGTCTCTATAAAGGATATACATCATGTCGGGAGCGTCGTTCTTCTCCATAGTGGTGTCCTTCACAGGGATGTCCTCGAAATATCTCACTGCATTGAAGGCGGTATATCCATACAGTCCGCAGTAAGCGGCATACTCGCCCTCAACCTTGAATCTCTGTATAAACGAATTGATGGCCTTGTCCGAGCGGTATTCGCGGTTTACCTCATGACGTGTGGTCTCGCCGTCAGGGAATGTGCATATAGCCTCGCCATGACTGATAGCCACCGACGCGATAGGATTGATGCCGATGAATGAGTGACTGTTGTTGGAGTCGTGATAGTCAGAACTCTCCATCAGTGCGCTCTGCGGATATATGTCCCTCAGTCTCATGTATATGCCCACTGGGGTATATAAGTCGGCAAGCAATGTTCGGCTTGCCGTTCTGTAGTTAAAAGTTTCCATACTCTCCCGCCATTTGTTTGTTAGACAAATAAGTTTCCACATCCTTGTCGCCACGTCCGCTTACGGTGAGCACCACCACGTCCTCAGGCTTGAACTTCATCTTGGGCAACACTCCCAAGGCATGGGCACTCTCCAAAGCGGGGATGATACCCTCGGTGCGGGTGAGTTCATAGGCAGCCTTCACTGCCTCGTCATCGTTGATGGAATAAACCGTAGCGCGGTGTTGCGAGGCGAGATTGGCATGCATAGGACCGATGCCTGGATAGTCGAGACCAGCCGAAATGCTCTCGGCCTCAATGATTTGTCCGTCGGGAGTCTGCATCACCAATGTTCTCGAACCATGTAGTATGCCAAGTCGTCCGGCATGAATGGTAGCAGCCGTATGGCCTGTCTCCACACCCTGTCCTCCAGCCTCGGCAAGTACGATTTTCACTCTCTCGTCGTCGATGTAATGATAAATCGTTCCGGCGGCATTCGAGCCTCCGCCCACGCAAGCCATGAGATAGTCGGGATAGTCGCGACCGATTTTCTCCTGCAACTGCTCCTTGATCTCCTTGCTGATGATGCTCTGCAGACGGGCCACAAGGTCGGGGTAGGGATGAGGTCCCACGGTAGAACCGATGATATAGAATGTGTCCGACGGATGGCAGCACCAGTCTCGGATAGCCTCGTTGGTGGCGTCCTTCAGTGTCCAGTTGCCCGTCTTCACCGGTCTCACCTCCGCTCCCAACATTTTCATTCTCTCCACGTTGGTGTGCTGTCGCTCCACGTCGAGCGCACCCTGATACACCACGCAAGGCATATCCATAAGTGCGCACACCGTAGCCGTTGCCACACCATGCTGTCCGGCGCCCGTCTCGGCGATAATGCGCTTCTTGCCCATCTTCTTTGCCAACAGGATTTGCCCGATGGTGTTGTTTATCTTGTGGGCACCCGTATGGTTGAGGTCCTCGCGCTTCAGATACAGTTGACAACCGTAGCGCTCGCTCATGCGTCGTGCGAAATACAGAGGCGAAGGACGTCCCACATAGTCACGCAGCAGTGACATGTATTCGTCCTGAAACTCCTTGGATTCAAGGATTGGAAGATACTGCTCCCTCAGTTTCTCAACAGTGGCATACAGGATTTCCGGCACGTATGAGCCTCCGAATTCCCCGTAAAAGCCTTTCTCATCTACTAAAAACGTTTTCTTCATATCTTGTACTTTTTGTATTTTTCTTTTCTACTCAAAAAAAGAAGCTCACCGCGTGTGCGATGAGCCTCTCATATATCTTGGAATATAGGTATGGCAACATAGCCCGCGATTATTTGAATCTCGAGTTGCGCCACCACCAAATGTTATTGTTCATTCTGTTCATATTCTATATGTTTTTTTAAGTTTACGGCTGCAAAGGTACACATTTTCTTTGAATCTGCAAACTTTTTGCCACTTTTTTTTATGATTTGGTGTAAAAAAGTTCATTTCTTCGTTGATTTCGTAGTGTGAAGTCCCCGAAAACGGCATCGTAACTGTTCGGCGAATATGTTTTTAAACACAAAGACACAAAGAAACAAAGAATTATCCGCCGAATGAAGATACAGAGAGCAGCAAAGCTGCTTACAAAGTCCACAAAGATTTTTTATCGAACACAGAGTTACAGAGACACGGAGTTTTTCTCTGTATCTTTAAATAACTTAATAAAAACCACCTCTGTATCTCTGTGCCTCTGTGTTCAAAAATATTATTTGAATGGTTACACAGTATTTCTCTTTCCCTAAAAACATATAAAAATATAGTCTTTTCTTTGGCGATTTCAGAAATTATGCTTAATTTTGCACATTATTTATATATTATGGAAGCAGAACAGAAAATATTGGAGCTATATCGGCAGTGGGCGGGACACGAACCTGCCACGGTGACTGCCTTGCCCGGAGCAGGGAGCAACAGAAAATACTACCGCATTGCCGACCATAACGGAGACACCGTAGTGGGAGTCGTTGGTACAAGCCGCGACGAGGACCACGCATTCATATATCTCAGCAATCACTTCACACGCCGAAAGTTGCCGGTGCCCAAGGTCATTGCGGTAAGCGATGACGAACTGTGCTATCTGCAGCAGGACCTCGGCAGTGTGTCGCTTTTTGATGCGCTCAAGGGAGGACGCGAGGCTGGAGGGCGATATAATGTCAAGGAGAAGGAATTGCTCATAAAGACGATACGCCAGTTGCCCAACGTGCAGATTCGCGGAGCCAGAGAGTTGGATTTCTCGCAGTGCTATCCCCAACCCGAGTTTGACACCGACAGTGTGCTCTTCGACCTCAACTACTT
>JBJEAV010000089.1:0-3815 GCA_051869395.1 Prevotella sp. | reverse complement strand
TAGCCGACTTCGTCAGCGAGACAGGCATCCGCACAGGCATCCTGCCCACGATGATTACAACGTTCGGCATCCGCAGCAATGCCTATTCATCAATTGCCCAGCTAAGCCTGACGATGGACGACCTGTTTGAGTGACATTCGACCTCACGGGATTGGCATAATCTAAGAATTTAAGGAATGTGTCAATAATGCAAAACACAGGCCTGTGTCGCACAATATACGTGAAAAAGTTTAATTTATCTGTCATCTGTCAGCATTTAGCCTTAACCTACTAATATACAAAAGGTTAACCCACTGACAGATGGCTGACAGACGATTTTATCTGTCAGCCGCCTTTATGGTCATATCATAATGGCTGTTCAACCAGGCATGTCCTCACCCAATTGTCACACTCGTTCCAAGGCTGTTGAAACACTTGTTCCAAAGCTGTTGTCACAACCGTACCACAGCCTTGGAACGAGAGTGACAACAGAGTATTCAGTTGGCAACTGAATAGGGCAATCAGTTTGACACTCATTAGCCTGTACACTCTTCAAGTGTTATTTGTAATTCACGTTGACTCCATTTATCATTGTTCACTCCGAAGGTTGACCATGTTATTATGCACACCACGGTATAAGTAGTTAAACAAAGCATTCTGTATGTTAATAATACATAAAACAGGTTTGTGTCACACAAACTTGTGTCACACAAACTTGTGTGATTCGTGTTTTTTATGTATCTTTGCACCCAAAACCCATTATGTGAGAAGATTATGAAGAAACCATTTGTATTTGGCGTAGCCGTGGAAGAGGAGAATTTCGTGGGCAGAAGCGAGGAAATAACAGTGCTTTCCAACAATTTCAAGTATGGAGTGAACACCATACTGTTGGCTCCACGCCGTATTGGGAAAACGTCATTGGTGAAGCGTGTAGCAAAGGATGTGCAGTCGGATGAAATACGTATTGTGCATCTCGACATTTTCTCATGCCGTAACGAATACGACTTCCTTAACATATTTGCTTCAGCAGTTCTTAAGCAAACATCCTCGCACTTCGAGGAATTATTGCAGGATGCACGTGATTTCCTATCGCGAATCGTGCCGAAGGTGAATTTCTCGCCGGATCCCACCCAAGATTACAGTATATCCCTTGGGATAACCCCGCGCACGCACCAACCGGAGGATGTGCTGAATCTTCCTGAACAGATTGCCCGCAAAAAGGGAATACATATCATTATGTGCATAGATGAATTTCAGCAGGTGGGCGAGTTTCCCGATTCGCTCTACGTGCAGAAAAGGATGCGCTCCGTATGGCAACATCAGGGCAATGTGTCCTATTGCCTTTATGGCAGCAAGAAAAACATGATGATAACTCTTTTCCAACAGCGCAGCAAGCCATTCTACAAGTTCGGGGCGACAATGGAACTTGGCACTATCCCAGCCCAAGACTGGATTCCTTATCTACGTCGCCAGTTTGCGGCGGAGGGAAGGGAGTTGCCAGAGTCATTGGCTGAAAAGATATGCAACAAGGTGGAGCTACATTCGTCATACGTTCAGCAGTTGGCGTTCAACGTGCTCGTATGCACACCCTCAGGTGCTACAGCCACCGATGATGGACTAACACAGGCATACGAGAATCTTCTCGACGAAAACACCACGTTGTTTCAGGAGAAGACAGAGAACTTGACAAGTTATCAGCTGAATTTCCTGAAAGCTGTCATCTCAAACATACACGACGATTTCGGCAAGGCCGATGTAAGGGAGGAATATAACTTGGGATCACATTCCAATATCGTGCGCATAAAGACGGCGTTGGTGGAAAAGGAACTCATTGAAATTCGGAAAGACGGTATTTTCATTGCCGACCCCGTAATGAAGCAATGGCTCAGATGCCGTTTTTGTTGGGCGTAATATCCTTCACCACCATACACCCCTACACAAAATACCCGTAATGCTCTGATTAATATTATGTTATACCAGTGTAGGGTTGTCCCAACCCTACACTGGTATAACCGTCAGAATATCAATAAGTTAAAGCCGTTTTGTGTAGGATAAAGGGTTGACGTCAGAATCCTTCAGTCCTGAGAATATTAAGAATCATTGAGTAGCATATTCTATAGAAGCGTATTTATAAATGACACTATTCGTATTTTTCCAAATGTTGAACAAATAATTGTGCGCAAAATCACGGTTTCCCAAGGATGCACTCCGTTTGGCAGCATAAAGGCAATGTCTCTTTGTTGGAAAAGTGTAGGAAATATTGGTAAAACATGTTGGAAAAGTGTAAGAAATCAAAGAAAAAGTGTTGGAAAAGTGTAATTTTCTGTCTTTCCATTATCGGGTTTACATAATTTTTAGTATATTTGCAGCCAAATTGCGACATAATTGACAAAGGCGATGATAGCAAGAAAGAAAGAAAACGACATGCGTGATTTCTTCCTTCACGACAACAGGGCACTGCTTGTCGAGGGAGCACGCCAGACAGGCAAGACCTTCTCTATCAGGAGGGTAGGACGGGAATGTTTCGACACGTTCGTGGAAATCAACTTCTACGAGCAACCTGACGCATTGGCACTGTTTGCGAATTTCACAAGTGCCAAGGATATCCTGATGCGCTTGTCAACATTGACAAAGAAGGAACTGAAGCCGGGGAAGACATTGATATTCTTCGACGAGGTGCAGGAATGCCGTGAAATCGTGACGGCAGTGAAGTTTCTTGTTGACGAAGGAAGTTTCCGATATGTGTTGAGCGGCTCCTTGCTCGGTGTTGAACTGAAGGACATCAAGAGTGTCCCCGTGGGCTATCTGAAAGTGATGCAGATGTATCCTCTTGACATGGAGGAGTTTGCCGAAGCAATTGGAATCGGACACAATGTCATCGACTCGCTTCGTCAGAGTTACAATACCCTCGCCGCCGTTGACAATTTCATTCACGAAAGGATGTTGGAGATGACACGTCTGTATATGATAATTGGCGGAATGCCGGCTGCTGTGCAGAAATTCATTGACAGCAACAACCTCAGATATGTGGCGGAAATACAGCGTGACATTGTAGCTCTCTATCGCCGCGACATAAGCAAGTATGATCCGGGGCGCAAACTGAATATCGAGGAAATATTCGACCTCATTCCTTCGGAGCTGAATGCCAAGAACAAGCGTTTTATACTGAAGAACCTCAACGAAAAGGGCCGTTTCAGCAGATATGAGGACAGTTTCCTATGGCTGAAAGACGCAGGAGTGGCAATACCGACATACAACGTTGAGGAGCCTCGAATACCACTGCTGCTCAGCAAACAGCGCAACCTGTTCAAGCTCTTCCTCAATGACGTGGGGTTATTGGCAAGCATGTATGCAGGCGACATCCAGCAACTGCTGTTACGCAACGAAACCACCATCAACAACGGCAGTATCTACGAGAACCTCGTGGCGCAGGAACTATACGCCCATGGCCTTGCCGGTTACTCAAATTCGCTGTATTATTTCAACAGCAAGAAACAGGGCGAGCTTGACTTTGTAGTCGAACATGAGGGGAGCATCCTGCCCATAGAGGTGAAGTCGGGCAAGGACTATCACCGCCACAACGCATTGTCGGGGGTTATGTCCAACCAGGAATATTCCATTCCCCGAGCCTTCACTCTCTGCCAAGGCAATGTGGCGGCAGAAGGCAACATCGTCTATCTGCCAATATATATGGTGATGTTCATCCGGCATGACACCCCGAGGACATCCAACGACACGTACAAATTCGATCTCACGGGATTGGCATAATCTAAGAATTTTAAGGAATCGGAAGGACAATTACAGCCAAATCGCGCAAATTTCTATCGATTTGGCTA
>JBJEAV010000088.1:2488-3821 GCA_051869395.1 Prevotella sp. | reverse complement strand
CCGACCTCGACCTTATGTTCTGTGCCGGAGTCAACCACATGTTCTTCCATGGCACCACCTATTCGCCCAAGGATGACCCATGGCCGGGATGGAGATTCTATGCGTCGGTGGATATGAGTCCGAACAACAGTATATGGCGCGACGCTCCCGAACTGATGGCATATATCACCCGATGTCAGACCTACCTACAGTGGGGACAGCCCGACAATGACTTCCTTGTATATCTGCCTGTAAGGGACATGTGGCGCAACGACACGAAGAACTGGCTGATGATGTTCGACATACACTCGATGGACAAGAAGGCCCCAGACTTCATACGCACTATCCTCGACATTGACAAGGCGGGATTCGACTGCGACTATATCAGCGACAACCTGCTCATGACGACGGAATATGCCGGTGGCAGTCTTCGTACTGCCGCGGGAACAAGATACAAGGGAATTATCATTCCCGAGGGAAGCGTGATGTCCAAGGATGTGGCGGCACATATAGAGACCCTGAAGAACCAGGGAGCAAGCGTGATATACGGGCATGACAAGAATGCTATGGAAAGGGCTGCCAAACCAGAGGTGATGAAGAGTCAGCACGGACTGAAAATCATCAGACGCGCTAACGACTACGGACATCATTATTTCATTGCCAACCTCACCGACCACGACGTGAAGGCTACGGTGCCTCTCGCCGTCGGGGAGAAACACGCTCTGTGGTATAACCCTATGACTGACGGATATGCCAAGGCAAGGCTTGATGCAGAGGGATTGGCGGTGAATCTCAAGAGTGGTGAGAGCAGGATTCTTGTTTGTTCGGACAGCGAGGCTATCTATCCCGAAGGTGTAGCGGAGGAAAGATACGCTGAGGGCGGAAGCGAGATTGACATCACCAACAACAAGTGGACCCTGAGTTTCATCGAGGAACAGCCTAAGGTGGGACAGACATATAAGCTCGACAAACTGCAGACCTGGGAAACATTGGGCGACAGTGCCGCAGTGACGATGGGAACTGGTGTGTATGAGACCGTGGTGAAGCTCTCGCGCAAGGATGCCGGCAAGCATTGGACTATAGACTTGGGCGACGTGAGGGAGAGTGCGCGCGTATATATAAATAATGTGTATATAGGTTGCGCATGGGCTGTGCCTTTCGTGCTCGACTGCAAGGGTGCCTTGAAGAAGGGCAAGAACACTGTCCGCATAGAAGTGACCAATCTTCCTGCCAACCGCATCGCCGACCTTGACCGCAAGGGCGTGAAATGGCGCAAGATGAAGGAGATTAACGTGGTGGATATCAATTACAAGCGCACGACGTATGCAGACTGGAAGCCGATGGAGAGCGGAAT
>JBJEAV010000088.1:0-2388 GCA_051869395.1 Prevotella sp. | reverse complement strand
GCCTTGATGCCTGCTGATGCGGGAGCGCAGAACAGTGAGAAGCAAAGGGAGATAATCGACGTGGTGCACCGCACCAATGATTACTTCATGCAGAAATACAGTGACCCGACGAAGGACACTTTCGTCAAGAAGGTCAGGACAAGTAACCTCTGGACGAGGGCGGTGTATTATGAGGGACTTATGGCTCTATATGACATCGACCCGCAACAGAGATACATCGACTATACCGACAAGTGGGCTGACTATCACAAGTGGACGGCACGCAACAGCGTGAACGACATGGATGCCGACAACCAGTGCTGCCAGCAGACATATATCGACCGCCATGTGCAGAGCGGAAAGAAAAAGGACATGACGAAGGTGAAGGAGAACCTTGACCATCAGATGGCTACGGGAAAATACAGCTATTGGACATGGATTGACGCCATACAGATGGCTATGCCCGTATATGCCAAATATGCACAGTTGACCGGTGAGCGCAAGTATCTCGACTATGCCATGAACTCATACAAATGGAGTAGGGACACTCTTGCCGGAGGTCTTTTCAACAAGAAGGAAGGACTGTGGTGGAGAGACAAGGACTATGTGCCGCCATACAAGGAGAAGGACGGAAAGAACTGCTACTGGAGCCGTGGAAACGGTTGGGTGTATGCCGCCCTCGTGAGGGTTATGGAGACTCTGCCCGCAAGCGACCCTGACTATCAGTATCTGAAGGCTGACTTCATCAAGATGAGCCGCGCCCTGCTGAAATGCCAGCGCAAGGACGGGTTCTGGAATGTCAGCCTTGTGTCGCCAGTCACTTATGGAGGTCCCGAGATGACTGGTACTGCCCTCTTCCTCTATGGTATGGCTTGGGGAGTGAGACAGGGCATCCTGCCTCAGAAGACATATCAGAAGCCTATGGACAAGGCTTGGGCTGCCATCGCTTCATGCGTGCATGACAACGGATTCATCGGATATAACCAGGGAACAGGCAAGGACCCCTCGGCAGGACAGCCTGTGACATTTACCTCGGTGCCGGATTTTGAGGACTACGGAACGGGATGCTTTATACTTGGTGCAGTGGAATACTACCGTCTTTTCTCGAAGGACGAGCGATGGCCCGACGGCTCGTCGATGTCACCCTGGTTCCAGAATGTGGCGAAAGTGGATGTCGCCACTCTTGGCAAGAGATATGTGGTAACAGATTACGGAGTTAAGAATGACAGCACCGCGGTGCAGACCCAGGCTCTTCAGGCTGTTATCGACCGTGTCGCCAACGAGGGTGGGGGAGTGATTGTCATTCCCCAAGGCACATACATGAGCGGTGCACTGTTTTTCCGTCAGGGCACACACCTTTATATCGAAGAGGGTGGAAAGCTGAAGGGCAGCGAATACATCGCCGACTTCCCCATACTGATGACCCGCATCGAGGGACAGACATGCAAGTATTTCTCAGCATTGGTGAATGCCGACGGACTTGACGGATTCACCATTGCGGGCAAGGGTACTATCGACGGAAACGGATATCACTACTGGGAGGAGTTTTGGATCAGGCGCAAGTGGAATCCGCAGTGTACCAACAAGGACGAGCAGCGCCCGAGACTGGTGTATATCTCCAACTGCCACAATGTGACTGTTCAGGATGTTAAGCTTATAAACAGTCCTTTTTGGACAAATCATCTGTATAACTCCGACCATGTGCGCTATCTCGACTGCTATATCTACTCGCCCACCAAGGGTGTTAAGGCTCCGAGCAGCGACGCCATCGACATCGACGTATGTCATGACGTGATTATCGACGGATGCTATATGTCGGTGAACGATGATGCCGTGGCTATCAAGGGCGGCAAGGGCACATGGGCTGACAAGGCTCCCGAGAACGGTCCTAACTTCAATATCGTGATACAGAACTGCAAATACGGTGTGGTTCATGGATGCCTCACCTTGGGCAGCGAGAGTGTGTATGACCGCAACATAGTGCTTCGCAACATCGAGGTGGATAATGCCAATCGTGTCTTATGGCTAAAGATGCGTCCCGACACTCCCCAGCATTATGAGTATGTGACTGTGGATAACATCAGCGGAACAACGGGCAGTTTCCTCGTGGTGCGTCCCTGGACACAGTTCTTCCAGCCCGAGGACCGCAAGGACATGCCATTGAGCCAGTGCAACAATATCGTGATGACCAATATCCAGATGGAGTGCAAGAATTTCTTCGACGTGGGCACGAGCGACAAGTACAGCCTATGTGATTTCACCTTCAAGAACATCAATGTGAAAGACCAGAAGAAGGCATTCGACAAGAACATGATTGACAACACCGTTGTGGAGAACGTTGTTATAAATTAGGAATTAGGAATTAGGGATTAGGAATTAGGGATTAGGAATTAGGGATTAGGAATTAGG
>JBJEAV010000087.1:0-3823 GCA_051869395.1 Prevotella sp. | reverse complement strand
GCCACTACCACTCCGAGATACTTGGGAGTGATACATATCTGGTCGGCATAAAACGATACCTCACGATGAACCATATAGTTCTTCTGCACTAAGCGGATGAAAGACTGGAACAACTGCTCATTGCGCGACAAGACGGCAGGTTTAGACGATTCATTCTGCACGGCTATCTCGTTCATCCAGTATGATGCCATAACCTGGAAACTGCCCTCTATCGCCTCATCCTTAAAACGCAAACCGCCATCATCGATTACACGGCGCACCATCTTATATGCCTCAACAAACTGGACAATGGCAGAGTCGCTGAAACGGGTGACAAACGACTCGTTCTTGATGATGGAGCGCAGTTGGAGCAGAATCTTAACATTGGGCTGGTGGGAAACCTTGTCGTTGTCGATGTGTATCACCGCCATGCGACACTCGCCCTCGCATATCACCATATCCACTATTGAACCGGGAGTAACCAGCAGCACGTCATTAGGCTCAACTATCATCTCCTTGAGGTTTACCCTTATGCGCATCCTGCCCTTACGGCAGATGATAAGGCTTATGAACATCAGTTTGACAGGCGAACCGATATAGGAGAAGCCCTTGAACACCTTGTCGTCGAAGTTGTCATCAAGCATCATGAAGTCCTTGTATATTAACTTGTTCGCCTTGTCATGGACCATTGCAAGGGTCACTTTCTGGATGTTGCTCATCGATATATTATTGAAGTTTCGTATTTGCTTAATTTGGGGGAGTTAAAAGGAGTTATAAGAAGTTATCGCTCCCTATGGTCGCTCAGGAAGATAAAGGACAATAGTAAAAGTCTGTATTAAAACATATGTCATCTATCTCCTTTTATCTCCTTCTATCTCCTTTTTACTACTTCCGAAAGTATAGCATATTACAACAATGTAATGCTGAACAGATAAACCACTGCGGCGGGGATGGCGAGCAGCGAGGAGTCGAAGCGGTCGAGCATACCGCCGTGACCGGGGAGGATGTTTCCGCTGTCCTTTATGCCGAGGGTGCGCTTGAAAAGACTCTCCACGAGGTCACCCCATGTGCCGAAGACAACTACGGTCAGTCCGAGTCCCATCCATTCCCACATTCCCATGCCTGTGGGGTTCATGTCGTAAATGTAAGTGAGATACCACACCAATGCCGCTGCTGCGAGCACGAAGATGCCACCGCCGATGCTGCCTTCCCAACTCTTTCCCGGACTGATGCGCGGGAAGAGCTTGTGCTTGCCGAAGAGCGAACCGCAGCAATAGGCGCCGGTGTCGTTCACCCAAAGGAAGACGAACACGCTCAACGGAAGGGTGTAGATATACATAATGCCCTCAGGAGCCGCACGGAACGCAAGCATATTCAGCAATGAGAAAGGCAAGACGACATACATCTGGCTCATCATCGTGTAAGCCCAGTCGTGTATCGGGTCCTCCTGCTTGGCATACAGTTCAGCTATAAACAGATATACTATAGTAATAAGGTAAGGGATGAACACCGTGGAGGACGTGAATCCGCTGCATGTGCCAGCCATGGCGAGGAAGAAATACACTCCCGCCACGGTGGAGATGAAACGGTTGACCGTCACCCCTGCCCTGTCGTTCACAAGTCCTGTAAACTCCCATACTGTCAATCCCGTAACCAAGGCAAAGAGGAATATCATCGCCGTGGGATTGAGAAAGCATACCACTATCGTCGCAACAAAGAGTACGCCCGTGATTGTTCTTGCTATAAAGTTGTTCATATCTCCTTCGACTCCTCATCTTGTTTCACCTTCTCCTCCAAACTGGTGCCTTGCGCCTCCAGTTCTTTCTCCCTGCGCTCAGCCATGGCCTCTGCCTCTGCCTTTTGCTGGGCTTCGAGCAGTTCCTCGCTGCGGCTCGCCCATGGACGCTTGCCGAATATCTTCTCAACGTCCTCGGCGAAGATTACCTCGTTGGCCACGAGGAGGTCAGCCAACTGGGCATGACCGTCCTTATGCTCGTTGAGAATCTGTTTTGCCCTGTCATACTGCACGTTAATCATCTTGAGAACCTCGTCGTCCATTATCTTGGCTGTTGTCTCGGAGTATGGACGCTGGAAGGAATACTCATTGTTGTTATAGAAACAGATGTTGGGCAGTTTCTCACTCATACCCGCGTATGCCACCATACCGTATGCACTCTTGGTGACACGCTCCAGGTCGTTCATCGCTCCCGTGGATATGCGACCGATAAAGAGTTCCTCGGCTGCACGACCGCCAAGTGTGGCGCACATCTCGTCGAGCATCTCCTCCTTGGTGGTGATGGCACGCTCCTCGGGCAGATACCATGCGGCACCCAAGGCACGTCCACGCGGCACTATGCTCACCTTGACAAGCGGGTTGGCATGCTCGCAGAACCATGATATGGTGGCATGACCAGCCTCATGGATGGCTATAGCCTTCTTCTCGGCATCGGTCATTATCTTCGTCTTCTTCTCCAAACCGCCGATGATACGGTCAACGGCATCGAGGAAGTCCTGCTTGGTCACTGACTTGCAGTTGTGACGGGCGGCGATAAGTGCCGCCTCATTACATACGTTGGCAATGTCGGCACCCGAGAATCCCGGAGTCTGGCGAGCCAGGAAGTCGATGTCGAGCGAGTCGTCGGTCTTCACGGGCTTAAGATGCACCTGGAAGATAGCCTTGCGCTCGTTGAGGTCGGGCAGGTCAACATGTATCTGACGGTCGAATCGTCCAGCACGCATAAGTGCTGAGTCGAGCATGTCGGCACGGTTGGTGGCGGCGAGGATAATCACACCGCTGTTAGTGCCGAATCCGTCCATCTCGGTAAGAAGGGCGTTGAGGGTGTTCTCGCGCTCATCGTTGCCACCCATGGCGGGATTCTTGGAGCGGGCACGACCCACGGCGTCAATCTCGTCGATGAAAATGATACAGGGCGACTTCTCCTTGGCCTGACGGAACAGGTCGCGCACACGGCTTGCTCCCACTCCCACGAACATCTCCACGAAGTCGGAACCGCTCATGGAGAAGAACGGCACGCCGGCCTCACCGGCTACAGCCTTGGCTAACAAGGTCTTACCAGTGCCTGGAGGTCCCACGAGGAGTGCGCCCTTGGGAATCTTTCCTCCTAATTCAGTATATTTACCGGGGTTCTTCAGGAAGTCAACAATCTCCTGCACCTCCTGCTTTGCGCCAGCCTGCCCTGCCACATCCTTGAAGGTGACGGTAATCTGATTACCCTTCTCATACATCTTTGCCTTGCTCTTGCCCACGCTGAATATCCCTGCACCGCCGCCGAGACCACCGCTCATGCGACGCATGAAGAACATCCATATAGCCACAAGGAAAATGATTGGCAGGAGGTTATACAGGAGTGTGGAGAATATGTCGTTGTCGTTCTTGTTCTCATAGCTGAAGTCGCCATTGAACTTCTTCAGTTTGCGAGCCTCGTTGATGAAAGCCTCCACCTGATCGACACTGCCATATTCCACCGACACCGACGGTTCCTTGCCCGTCTGTTCCACTCCCTGCTTGAACACGTCGCGGATATGCTCCGGCTTGACGTACATCTGCAAGGTGTTGGTCTTGTTGTTAACCACGATGCTCTTGGCATAACCCTTGAGCACCATTGTCTTGAACTGGGTATAAGTGGCCTCAGTCTTGACACTCGAATTGACGTTGCCGCTTGTGAAGTACAGCACGCCAAGAACAACCATCATCAGAAGATATATCCAGTTCATATTGAACTTGGGCATCTTCATGTCCGGTCCCTGTCTGTTATTGTTTATATTTGAACTGCTCATTTTTTTATTCTTATATATTTACTCTTATTTTATTTTGGCACGGAAA
>JBJEAV010000086.1:2296-3833 GCA_051869395.1 Prevotella sp. | reverse complement strand
CGCAAATGATAGGGCTTCCGCCCTATCCTGAGTTATGTCGCCCTTTCAGGGCTATTATTAAAATATTTTAAAATAACGTTCATGAGTGTAGCTTTTAGACCTCTCTCAGCGTCTTATATGCAGAATGAATTTAAAAATTAAAATAAAAATGAAAACAAGAAAAGTATTTTCAATGATGGTGATGCTGCTGTTTGCAGTGGTAGCCATGGCACAGATGCAGATGCCGCCTATCCCAGTGGATAAGGACGTGCGCATCGGTAAGTTGGACAATGGTCTGACCTATTACATCCGTTACAACAACTGGCCTGAGAACCGTGCAGAGTTCTACATCGCCCAGAAAGTTGGCTCTATCCAGGAAGAGGAAGAGCAGAGAGGACTCGCTCACTTCCTCGAGCACATGTGCTTCAACGGCACAAAGCATTTCCCCGGCGACGGCATCCTCAGATGGTGCGAGTCGAAGGGTATCAAGTTCGGTACCGACCTCAACGCATATACAAGTATCGCCGAGACTGTATATAATATAAGTAATGTACCGTCGAAGGAGAAGAACGTTGTCGATTCATGTCTGCTCATCCTCAGCGACTGGGCTGACGGCTTGACGCTCGACCCCGAGGAAATCGACAAGGAGCGCGGTGTTATCCACGAGGAGTGGAGAATGAGAACAAGTGCATCGTCACGTATGTTCGAGCGCAACCTGCCCACTCTCTATCCCGGAAGCAAGTATGGAGTGAGATTCCCCATCGGACTGATGTCCGTAATCGACAACTTCAAGTATCAGGTTCTGCGCGACTACTATGAGAAGTGGTATCGTCCTGACAACCAGGGAATCATCGTTGTGGGAGACATCGACGTTGACTATGTTGAGCAGAAGATAAAGGACATGTTCGGCTCAATCAAGATGCCCGAGAATCCCGCTCCAGTCGTGGCAGAGCAAGTGCCTGACAATGCAGAGCCTATCGTTGTGGTTGACAAGGACAAGGAGCAGACTGTCAACTTCGTGGAGATGTTTATCAAGTGCGACCCCATCCCCGACGAGATCAAGTCATCAATGCAGTATCTCTTCATCGACTTCGTGAAGGACGCTGCCGTGGGAACTGTGAACACACGTCTCGCCGAATATCAGCAAGACCCCGCCTGTCCGTATGTCAGCGGTCAGATGGAATACGGCAACTATATCTTTGCCAAGACCAAGGACGCCATCGGTTTCGTCGCAGTTCCAAAGGAAGGCAAGACCATCGAGGAGTCGCTTGCGGCAGTGTATCGCGAGGTGCTGCGTGCAGCCCAGTTTGGTATCACTCCGACAGAGTACAAGCGATTCGTGCAGGATTATACCAGCCAGCTCGACAAGATGTACAGCAACAAGGACAAGAGATATAACTCACAGTTTGTGAACGAGTACAAGAAGCACTTCCTCGACAAGGAGCCTATCCCATCTCTTGATGACTATTATCAGGTGATGAAGCAGGTGGTGCCCAACATTCCTGTGGAGGCTATCAACCAGTTGCTCGGCCAGTTGGCTCAGAAGAACGACTCCAAC
>JBJEAV010000086.1:0-2196 GCA_051869395.1 Prevotella sp. | reverse complement strand
AAGGTGATACTGAAGAAGACCGACCTCAAGCAAGACCAGGTGCTGCTGAGCGGTGAAGGCTTCGGTGGAGCATCGCTCTACGGCAAGGAAGACTACACCAACTTCAAGGTGTTCGGAAATGCCATGAACGCTTCAGGACTCGGAAACTTCTCCAACACTGAGTTGCAGAAAGCTCTCGCAGGAAAGATTGCCGGTGCATCAATCGACGTGACAAGAACACGCGTAAACGTGAGCGGTAGTTCAACACCGAAGGACGTGGAGACCATGCTCCAGCTCGTTCACCTCTACTTCACTAATATCAAAAAGGACGAGAAGTCATTCGCAAGCTTGATGAGCAGCATGGAGACCGAACTCCGCAACCGCGAGGTATCGCCAGAGGCTGCATTCAACGACTCCGTGTCTGCCACCATCTCGGCTCACAATCCTTATGACATGGGGCTGAAGCTCGCCGACCTCAAGAACATCAGCTACGACCGCATACTGCAGATTGCCAAGGAGCAGACAGCCAATGCCGCAGCCTTCACATTCACCATCGTGGGTAACTACGACGAGGCTACCATCCGTCCGCTCATCGAGCAGTACATCGCATCTCTGCCTTCACAGAAGAAGGTTGTGAAGGGCAAGAACATCGTCACCAACTTCAAGGGTGAGGCCATCAACCACTTTAAGCGCAAGATGGAGACTCCGCAGGCCAACTCAATCGTGGTGTGGTACACCGACAAGTTGCCTTTCTCATTAGAGAACTCGATACGCTCAAGCATTGCAGGACAGATTCTCAGCATGATATATCTGAAGTCAATACGCGAGGATGCAGGAGCTGCATACAGCTGCGGTGCAGTGGCAAGAACTTCAAAGAACGACTTCGAGGAGATGACACGCATCTTGGCATACTGCCCGCTGAAGCCGGAGATGGCAGAACAGGTGTTCGACATCATGCGCAAGGAAATCAACGGCATGGCTAAGACCGTGGATGCCGACAAGCTGCAGAAGGTGAAGGAATACATGCACAAGAGCATCTCCGACCAAAGAAAGACCAACGGCTACTGGCTGCAGGTTCTCAGTATGTATAATAGCTACGGTATCGACTTGGACACCAACTATGATGCTATTGTGGATGCACAGACTCCCGAGACCATTGCCGCCACTGTAGGCGAAATCCTCAAGGCTGGCAACAGGGCTGAGATTCTCATGCTGCCGCAGGATTAAGTATATGACAAAGGTATATTTTTATCATACCGAAAACATCCAATATATGTTCAGGGAATGGCGCAAAGGTTCATTCCCTGGACATTTATTGTATGGGGCTACTCATCTCGACCGCCATGGCATAGAAATCATCCCGCACAAATTCAAGGAGTTTGGCGTGAAGCGCCTGCCGCTGATGCTCTATACGGCATACAGGATTTTGACGTGCCGTGAGAAGTATGACGCCATATATGCCACTCACTATCGGGGATTGGAAATCATCATCTTCCTTCATGCCTTGGGCCTGTATCGCCGTCCGATAATCCTGTGGCATCACCAACCGATGGTGCGCTCGTCGAAGAGGTGGCGCGAGGTGCTCGGAAGGCTGTTCTATAAGGGAATGGACGACATGTTCTTCTTCTCGCAGGATCTTATCGACGAATCGCTGAAGACTTCTAAGGCTATGCCTGAGAGGATGCATCTCGGGCATTGGGGACCTGACATCGAGTATTATGACAGGGTGATTGCCTCGGAGAAAGAGAGCGTGAAACACGGGGGATTTATCTCTACAGGTCGAGAGATGAGGGACATGAAAACACTCGTGGAAGCATTCAACGCCACAGGTGCCCCGATAGAAATCTATCTCAACAAGCGAAACTGCGGCATCGACTACGAGGCGATGTTTGCCGCGATGGATATACGAGATAATGTGAAGGTGCATTTCACTTCGGGATATAAGCACAGTGACTTCTGTCTATTGGTATATCGTGCGCAATGCGTCTGCATCTGTTGTTTGGAAACGAAATACACCGTAGGACTTACTACAGTAGTAGAAGCCTTAGGCCTTGGAGTGCCGATGATATGCAGCCGCAATCCCCATCTTCCCATGGACATAGAGAAGGAAGGCTGCGGAATACTCGTGGATTATGGAGACACCCAAGGATGGATAGCCGCCATAAGATACATCACCGAGCATCCCGACAAAGCCGCCGAGATGGGACGCAATGCAAG
>JBJEAV010000085.1:0-60398 GCA_051869395.1 Prevotella sp. | reverse complement strand
CGTGGCGGCTGCTTATCCTGTTCTGGCCATTGAAGAGCGTGAAAACGAGGCAGTCACTTTGGAATACCGCATCCGTTTTCCATCCGTCGTTTGGATATAGAAACTGGTCACGGTCGTTGAGCCAAGTTGGCGCACCCGGATTTTTTGTTGTACTTTGCACCTAAAATAACACGTTAACGTAACAATAATTCATAAAACAAATGAAATAGAAAAAACATTAGGAAAGATTATTATGAAAAGAAGAGTAAAGTCACCTTTCGAGGGGCTGACTGGCGACAACAAGGTTATGTTTATGTCTGTCGTGAGCAATTCAGACAAATTTTCAAAAGAGGAAAACTGGGACGGCAAGTTGTTGTTGCTTGACTATGTGATCCAGGCAAGCAGGATTTACAAGAAAAAACAGGTGTTGGCAGTGCAGAACTCCAAAGGTGAGTTCATTACAAGAGAACAGGAAATACCGGAAAATGTGCTGGCCATCAAGTTCAAGAAGATAGTCAAGACATTCACATTCACAGGCGAGCGTGGCGAGGAGATTGAACAATACCAATGCGTCAAACGCAAGGATGCCAACGGCAATCCCACCGAAGAGGATGCGGTGTTCTACTGTTTCACAGGGTCAAAGATAATGATTGACCAGGCATTGAACGACTTCTCGCTGGAAGACCTGCCTTGTCCTACTTACATCATTCAAGAAAAAACCAAAACAGGTAAGGATTACACTAAATTTAGTTAAGTTATGAAAGAATTACATTCAATGATGCTTTCTATGGCCAAGGTGAAGGCGGTCATAATGTCTAATCCTTGGACTTTTGCCGCTTCTGCGATTATCACGCTGATAAGCGTTATGGTTGACCTCACTCGCAAGACCGATGAACTGTCTTCCAGGCAAAAACTGCTCAACGATGTCAACAAGCTAGCCCAAGGATGCCACTGACAAGGAGCAGGCTGATAACATCCTGGCATACCAGCAAGGTCTCATAACATATTCTGAATACATCAACAATAAGCACGAGATTGCTGTCAATGGCTATCAGGCGCTTATTGATGTGTATGCCAAGTATGGTGATGATGCCAACAGATATGCCGAGGATATGGCAAGCGAGATGCAGAGGCGTGACGAGGACAATCTGAAGATATCGCTCAACAACATTGAGCGCAATCGTCAGCTGGCCATTGCCCAGGCGAATATTGATTATGTCAATCAGACGTCTGACATTTACCGCAACGACGCTGCTCTTCAGGAGCGTCTTTTCCAGATAGAGGTTGAAGCGTCTGATGCACGTATCGCAGCTCTTAAGGCAGGGTCAGAGCAATGGCTTGACGAGAAAGCCAACCGCGAAGCTCTTGACCTTGAACACCAGGTATCGATGCAGCAGTATTATGCCGACCTTCTTCTTAGATACAAGGAGGAGTGGGGCAGACGTGACGTTGATGTCGAGCGTCAGGTTGCGCTCGACGGGCTTGAAGCATTGTACAAACAGAAACTCATCTCAACTGAGCAATACGAAAATATGCTCCGCAACATCAGATTATCGTATGATGAGCAGCAGTCAGAGGTTAATCTTTCCAATTCCAAAAGTGAGGTTACTTCAAAGAATGCTCAATCAGCATACAACACTGCCAAAAACAATGCCCAGGCAGACTACAACAATGGCGACCATAGCAACCTCAGTGCTGCTATCACTGGCGACATTTCGGTGTATGGCGCCACAATGGACAAGCTGAAGCAGATGTATCAAGATGACAAGATTACATACGATGAATATCAGGAAGCCAAGAAACTCGCCACTTCCGAATTCCTTGAAGGTATGGTCAGCAAGGCTCAGGCTGCCTTCAGCTCTGTCAACAACCTTATGTCGGCAGCGTCATCTTACTATGCTGCATCTTCTCAATATGAGCAGAACATCACCACTAAGAAGTACGACAAGCTCATAAGTGCAGCCGAAGGCAACGAGGCAAGACAGAAGAAACTTGAAGAGAAAAAGCAGAAGGAGCTGGCTAAGATTAAGACCAAGTACAGCAAGAAACAAATGAAAATGGAGATTGCCCAGGCATATGCCTCTACGGCTATGGCGGCCATCAACGCCTATGCCTCGGCTGCCAAGGAGCATTGGCTGCTTGGAGCTATTGCAGCCGCAATGGCAACTGCTGCCGGTATGCTGCAGATAGCTACTATCAAGAAGCAGCACGCTGCCGAAGAGGCAGGCTACTATGAGGGTGGTAATTCCGAATTGTCCAACACACTCAATGGTGTCAACGACACTGTTGACTTACTCAGGTCAACCGTCGAAAAGGGCATCAAGACATATATGGTGTGGGACGAGTTTGACCACGATTACGAGAAATACAAAAAACTGAAAAACGTATGATAGTTTGCATTATCAATGGTGCAAAGGCGCAGCCTGACACCACCAACAAAATCAAGGTGACATACGAGAACCCATACGTGAAGGACTCTGGTTCTTACACGTATGAGGTATCGTTTCCGCTTGACATCGAGGCCAACAGACTGAGTTTTGGTCTTGTCGGCCGCATCGATGTGGGCAAGGCTATGCCTACGTATGAGGATTGCAAGCTCTTCGCCGACAACCAACTCATCATATCGGGCAAGGGCACGGTAAAATCCATCACAAACGATTTACTGAAGATGCAGATTGTAGGCGGTGCATCCCGCATCAAATACAACGCAAAATGGGAGACAGACTATATCGATGAGATTGACTACGACGCTCCTGTTGTCACGTCAGGTCTTAACAAGTCGTACGAGCAGACTTTCACTAACCTGATATCCCCAAACGGTGACAAGAAACAAACACTTTTCATAGACCTGTCATCAACTAATATGGTGGGCCAACCTGGCAAGTTCGCACTGATGCCGATATATGACGAGACAAACAGTGTCATCGCCAACAACATCGCGAGGTTCGCATACGACAAACCTTCCGGTAGTGTTGGCGACGAGGGCAATCCAACTTATGACACAACTTATCTTACACAGATGTTCAATCTCGCTCCACAGCCATACCTTATATATATATTAAATAAGGTGATAGAATTCGAGGGGTTCAAGGTAGTGCGTAACGACTTTGACTGCGAACCGTGGAACAGGCTTGTCATTGCCAACACCAACAAGTCAGGGCATTTAAAAGATGCGCTGCCTCATTGGTCCGTCTATAACCTGATTGACGAGTTCCGCAAACTATTCAACGCAAGCGTGGTTTTCGACGAGCTATCCAAGACGGTGAGCATTGTCGCACAAAACGAGCTGCTTAGCAACGACGTAGTCAGCTACGATTGCGAGGATAAGTTCACGGCTGAATATGACGAAGACGGGCTTAAAAACATAATGACCTCAAACCTTGAATACGAGCTGGCAGACTCATCCAAGCGTAGCTGGCGCGAAATTATAGGTCAGTCAGTGCGCAAAGCATTCCCCATATACGACTACGAGAGCTTTGCCGACCTACTTAAGGCAGCCGACTCTCTATCAAAAAAAGAGAGGCAGACAAGAATATTTCATTGCACCAAGGACAACAAGTACTGGGTGTGGGGTGATTTCCCTGTCAGTGACGACAGCGAAGAATTGCAAGAGTCTGTCAAGCAAGTGGGTTGGTTCTCACCTATAATAAGAGACATCGATTCTGATGAATCGGTTAAGCTCAAGATTGCACCTGTAGCAATGTTCCAGAAGACAAAGAAGTTTGAAGAGGGTGAAGACAATGCCTGGAGGGGAGACAAAGATGTTTTGAAGGACTGTATGGTGTTCATTCCTTCTATGTCCAACGACAAGGAGGCCGGTTTTGAAGATATGACAGAGGATGACAACGGCGAATACTACATATCAGTGGCAGACGCTATGCAGGGCACTGATACAGAGTCAACCACTACTGACAATGACACTGTACTGCAGGTTATGTTTGTGGTCTTGCCTGCTCACGGGCATAGACTATTCCCTGCTTGTTCGCAAGCTCTATGATTCCAGTATCCTTCAAGCTATAATACTTGTAGCTTGAAGGAAAATTCAGTTGCTTGCTAATCTTGACCCAACGGTTGCGGAACAAGGCACTTGACGCCTTTTCCTCGGCAGGGCGCATATCCTTGCCGAATACAAAGTAATGTGAAGGATAGCTGAAGAAGTCAAGTTCAACCATTAGTTTCAGCACCTTGTCATTAAGGGCTATTGCCTGTGTCTTGCGGTTCTTGGATATCGATGCAGGCACAACTATAATCTGATCCTTAACGTGAATGTCGCGTAGTCTCAGCTGAACAAGCTCGATAGGGCGAATCATTTCATAATACTCGAAGTAGCAGGCAAGCAAAAAGTTCTTGTCGTTCTTCAAAAGATATTCACGCAGTTTTGCGATTTGCTCGTCCGGCAATGGTCTTCTTTCCTTCTCGGTCTCCTTCAGTATTGAGATTTTCGACACCTCGTTAGCCATCAGGTACTGTCTCTCCACCATCCAAGTGCACACGTGACTGAGCCAGGTGCGGTAGCTGTTCCTTGTCTTTGCGGACAAGTCCCTTTCGTGTAGGAGGTAATCAAGAAAGTCCGACATCAGCGCGACACCGAATTGTGACATCCTTATATTTGTAAGGTTGTGGTCCTCTAAATATCGGAGGAAAACGGTGGCGTGCGACTTGTAGTCATACCCGGTCTTTTGCTTGTGCGCACCCTTCTCAGCTTTCTTGGCAATGTCGTTAAGATAGCGTTCGAAGACCTTGCTTATGGGCAGTTCACTTCTGGCAGCCGGATTGTCAACCCAACGGTTCCAGCCCTTGGCCACCTTATTAATAATGTTAGCAGTGATAGTAGCGGCCATAGAGTCCCTCTGATAGCCTTTTTCGTACTTGTTGAGCATAATCTTGCATCGCTGCAGCTTTCCTGTATTGGGGTTCCGCTGATAAAATGCGATGTAAGAGCACTTTGCCGAGTCATAACGCTTGGGTGGCACGAAGTCAACCAAGTCTTTTAAACGTTTTTTCTGATTTTTTAAACACATTTTTTTTACGTTTGTGGCGAAGCCACCCACGCAATTAAACCTGTTTTTGTTACTAATTAGTTTTACAAGAAAGCCGCAAAACGCTGATTTTCAACGAATTACGGCTTTTTCTTGTTGCGGAGGCAGGACTCGAACATGCGACCTCCAGGTTATGAGCCTGGCGAGCTACCAACTGCTCCACTCCGCGATGTTATTTCTCATTTGCGGGTGCAAAGGTACGACAAAAAAACGAAACTACCAAATTTTTCGGCGACTTTTTTGCCTAAAAGGGGTTTTTTAGCTAAAATACACTACTTTTAGGAGTTTTTTATCCAAATTTCTTGCTCGTTTGAGAGAAAATGACTATATTTGCACACAAATAAATGAATGTGCAATTAAATAAACAACAGAGAGGACTCTAATATGTCAATATCCAAAACAAGACAGAAGCTGGTGGACGTGGCCCGCCAACTCTTCGCAAAAAACGGATTGGAGAACACGACAATGAACGACATTGCCGTGCAGTCGGGTAAGGGACGAAGGACGCTATATACCTATTTCAAAAGCAAGGAGGAGGTATATCACGCGGTCATCGCCTCGGAACTGGAGTTGCTCTCTGACAAGATGGACGAGGTGGCGGCACGCAAGATACGACCGCAGGACAAAATCATCGAACTCATCTACACGCATCTGAGCATGATAAAGGAGGTGGTGGTGCGCAACGGTAACCTGCGCGCCGAGTTCTTCCGCAACATCTGGATGGTGGAGAAGGTGAGAAAAAACTTCGACGAGGACGAGATTGAACTCTTCCGCAAGGTTTATACCGAGGGAAAGCTGCAGGGGGAGTTTGACATCGACAACATCGACCTCGTGGCTGACATCACACACTACTGTATCAAGGGACTGGAGGTGCCGTATATCTACGGCCGACTTGGACACGGCATGACCGAGGAAACCAGCAAGCCGCTCGTGGCAAAGGTGGTGTATGGAGCGTTGGGGAAGGTGAGAAGGTGATTTTTAAATTGAAAATTGAAATATTGAAATATTGAAATATTGAAAAATTTAATACTATATATACATTAATATAATAATATAATAAAGAAAAGGAAAAAAAATGGGACTATTAACAGGTAAGACAGCACTGATTACTGGTGCTGCACGTGGTATCGGTAAGGCCGTTGCCATGAAATTCGCTCAGGAAGGAGCTAACATCGCATTCACTGACCTCGTGCTCAACGACGACATGGCTGCCGGACTGGAGGCCACACGCAAGGAAATCGAGGCTGTGGGAGTAAAGTGCAAGGCATACGCAGGAAACGCTGCCGACTTTGCTGAGACCGAGGCTGTGGTTAAGCAGATCAAGGAGGACTTCGGCTCTATCGACGTGCTGGTGAACAATGCCGGTATCACCAAGGACGGACTGATGCTGCGCATGAGCGAGCAGCAGTGGGACGCAGTGCTGAACGTGAACCTCAAGTCGGCATTCAACTTCATCCATGCCTGCGCTCCTATCATGCTGCGCCAGCGCGGTGGCTCTATCATCAACATGTCGAGCGTGGTGGGTGTACACGGAAATGCCGGTCAGTGCAACTACTCTGCATCCAAGGCAGGTATGATCGGACTTGCCAAGTCTATCGCCCAGGAGCTTGGACCCAAGGGAGTGCGCGCAAATGCCGTTGCCCCGGGATTCATCGAGACTGCCATGACAGCCCAGCTGCCAGAGGAAATCCGTCAGGACTGGATGAAGAAGATTCCACTGCGCCGCGGAGGTCAGGTGGAGGACATCGCCAACGTGTGTCTGTTCCTTGCCAGCGACATGTCAAGCTATGTCAGCGGACAGGTGATACAGATTGACGGAGGCATGAATATGTAATTAGGAATTAGGAATTAGAAATTAGGAATTCTGATGACTGTAATCTATGAGGATAATCATGTCATCGTGGTGAACAAGGAGAGCGGGGAGATTGTACAGGGCGACAAGACCGGCGACGCCCCGCTCTCCGACACCGTGAAGGAATACATCAGGGTGAAGTACGCGAAGCCGGGGAATGTATTCCTTGGGGTGGTTCACCGCCTCGACCGTCCGGTGAGCGGACTGGTGGTCTTCGCCCGCACGTCGAAAGCTCTGAGCCGACTGTGCGACATGTTTCGCAAGGGTGAGGTGCACAAGACATACTGGGCGGTGGTGGCCAACCGACCGCCACAAGACGAGGGCACGCTTGAGCACTGGCTCGTGCGCAACGAGAAGCAGAACAAGTCGTATGCCTACGACCACGAGGTGAAGGACTCCAAGAAGGCTGTGCTGAAATACCGCCTTATCGGAAGGAGCGAACGCTACTGGCTCGTGGAGGTGAACCTGCTAACGGGTCGCCACCACCAGATAAGATGCCAGTTGGCAGCCATGGGATGCCCCATCAAGGGCGACCTGAAATACGGTGCGCGCCGCAGCAATCCCGACGGCAGCATCTCGCTGATGTCGCACCGTGTGGAGTTTGAGCATCCCGTGAGCCATCAGAACATTGAGTTGGAGGTGGGAGGATTTGAGGCGTTTTGCTTTAAGGAGTTAAGGAGTTAACTCCTTTCAACTCCAAAACAGTGGTAAAACAGAAACTTGAATTTCTTATGGTATGAAAAAGTTTTTACTGTGGACTTGGGTGATATTGCTCACTCCGGTGCTGTTGTTTCTGATAGTAGTGTTATTGCTCTATTTGCCCCCCGTGCAGAACTATGTGGTGCACAGGGTGGCTTCGTATATGTCAGAAACTACAGGCTCCAAGGTGAGTGTGGGCAATGTGTCGTTGAGTTTTCCCCTCGACCTCAGTATTAACGACATCCTCTTTATCCAGCCAAACGACTCGCTGCCTCAGGTGCGCGACACCATTGCCGACGTGGGCAACATCATTGCCGACGTGAAGCTGTGGCCGCTCGTCGAGGGAAAGGTGAAGGTGGAGAAATTCGAGATAAACCATGCGAAAGTAAACACCGACGGATTCATACCTGACGTGAGGGTAAGGGGAACGGTGGAGCAGCTGATGGCAGTGTGCAGTGCCGACCTCGCCCCCGGAGACTCCACCGCCACCATGCAGCCCCACGAGATGGCGATTGCCTTGGAGAAGGTGAGCCTGAGGAAATCAAGGATTGACGTAGTGCTCAGCGACACCGACGAGAAGGACACCACCGAGGCTCCCGCCAATTTCCTCGTCAAGGTGAGGAAGGTGGACATCGAGGACACGGGAGTGAAGGTGCATCTCCCCGGCGACACGCTCCAGATGTATGCCTATCTCGGCAAGGCGATGATTGAGGGAGGAGAGTTTGACCTCGCCCGCGAGAGCTATGCCGTGGAGCGGCTGAGATGGTTAGGGGGAGAGGTGAGATACGACGACGTGTGGCAGCCACGACTAAAGGGACTTGACTATAACCACGTGGCACTCAGTGATATAAGAGTGGCAATGGATTCAATATATTATTGCGCCCCAAATGCCTATCTGAAGATTGTGGAGTGTGCGATGAAGGAGAAGAGCGGCATAGAGATGAGCGGCATGGAGGGAGCCGTGGTGATGGACTCGGCGAAGGTGTTTGTGCCGCGCATGATGCTGAGGACTCCCGACTCGGACTTGCGCGTGGAGTGTGACATGGACCTCAACGCCTTCGACGAGAAGAACCCCGGAAACATCTACCTGCGCCTGTATGCCGAATTGGGCAAGCAGGACATCATGCGCTTTGCGGGCGACATGCCGCAGCAGTTCGTAAGGCGCTATCCCAACCGTCCGCTCAGTGTGAAGCTCTCGCTCAATGGCAACATGCGCGAGGCGCGCGTCAGCGGACTCGACGTGAGCCTGCCCACGGCATTCAAGCTGTTTGCCGAGGGACATGCAACCGAGCCTATGGACATCAGCCGCATGAAGGCGGAGATGACGCTGAGGGCTACGACCTACGACTTGGGATTCGCCACGGCACTGGCACAGATGCCTGCGGGCGTGCGCATACCCAAGAATATAACAATGAACGCGCGCGTGAGGGCAGACCGGCAGCTGTATGCGGCAGAAATGAGGATAACGGAAGGAAGGGGAACAGTGACGGCGAAAGGAAAATACAACCACACCGCCTCGGCATACACAGCCGAAGCGAGGATAAACCGACTGAACATCAGGCACTTTATGCCGCGCGATTCAATCGGCACACTGACATGCTCGATGAAGATGGACGGCAAGGGATTCAACCCCCTGGACGGCAGGACAAGGATGAAAGCCGAGGCAAGGTTGGAGGCGCTGACATACGGACACCTGAGCCTGGACAACACTGCATTGACGGCAGAGGTGGGCAATGGAAGGGGAAAGGTGACGCTCGACAGCAACAACGAGATATTGGACGGAACAGTGTCGCTGGACGCACTGCTGTCGAGAAAGCGCATCGACGCAACGCTCGCCACCGACCTGAGATGGGCTGACTTTCAGGCAATGAGGCTGATGGAGAAACCATTCGTGACATCAATGTGCGCACACGTGGACATAGCCTCCGACCTCAACCAGAGCCACAGCCTGCAGGCAATCATCAACGACCTGACCATGCGCACCGAGAAGAAGACATACCGCCCCAAGGACCTTGAACTCGACATACACACATCCCCCGACACCACATGGGCAAAGGCCAACAGCGGCAACCTGCAGCTCGACCTGAAGGCACGCGGAGGATATGAGCTGCTGATGAAGCAGGTGGAGAGACTAATGGCAAAGGTGGAGCAGCAGCGGAGGGAGAAGGTGATCGACGAGGAGCAGTTGCGCGAACTGCTGCCGACGCTCAGCCTGAAATTAGAGAGCGGCAACGACAATCCCATAGCCAACATGCTGAGATACAAGGGATTCGACTTTCAGGAACTCTCGATAAACTTCCGCTCGTCGCCACAGCGCGGAATGGGAGGAAGAGGACACATATACAAGATGACCGTGGACAGCATACCTATAGACACCGTGAGGTTCGGCATACGCCAGGACTCCACCAGGGTGAACTTCCGACTGCTCGTGCAGAACAACAAGCGCAACCCGAGGCTCGTGTTCAAGTCGGTGGTCAACGGATACCTCGACGGAGAGAGGGTGGGTGCCGACGCGCAGTTCTACGACAAGCACGACACCAAGGGACTGGACATGGGAATGATGGCGGAGATGTGCGACAGCGGCATCAACGTGCACATGACGCCATACACGCCGCTGATAGGCTACAAGACATTCCAGCTCAACGAGGACAACTACGTGTTCCTCGGGCGCGACGGCAGGGTGGACGCCAAGCTTGACCTCATCGCCGAGGACGGCACCGGTGTGAAGGTGTTCAGCGAGAGGGAAGACCCCACCATGCTGCAAGACCTCACCGTGAGCATCAACAAGCTCAACATAGGCCAGGTGACGGCGGTGATGCCCTTCATGCCGCAGCTCTCGGGAATGATGAACGGCGACTTCCACCTCATGCAGGACGCCGAGAAACAGATATCCGTGGTGTCGGACATGAGCGTGGGAGGAATGGCATACGAGAAGATGCCCATGGGCGACATCAGCAGCGAGTTTGTGTATCTGCAGGACGGACTGGACCGCCACAGGGTGGAGGCAAACATAATGCGCAACGGCGAGGAGATAGGACTGCTCAGCGGTGTGTATGACAACAGCGGCGACGGATATCTCGACGCCACGCTCGACCTCATGCGCACGCCATTGTCGCTGATAAACGGATTCGTGCCCGACCAGCTGATAGGTTTCGACGGATATGCCGAGGGACACCTCACCGTGGAGGGACCGCTGGCAAGCCCGCAGGTGAACGGCGAGCTGCAGCTTGACTCAACCTACGTCAAGAGCGTGCCCTACGGAGTGGTGATGAGATGCGACGACGACCCCGTGAGGATTGTGGGCAGCAACCTGCTGTTTGAGAACTACACACTGTACGGCGACAACGACAGTCCGCTCACGGTGTATGGCAACGTGGATTTCTCGCGCCCCGAGCGCATGACGATGAACCTGCAGATGAAGGCGGACGACTATCAGATTATCAGTGCCAAGAAGTCGTCGCAGTCGGTGGCTTACGGCAAGGCGTTCGTCAATTTCCGCGCCTTGGTGAAGGGACCCCTCGAAGAGCTGAGCATGAGGGGAACGCTCGACGTGCTCGGTTCGACCAACATGACATACATACTGCGCGACTCGCCGCTGAACACAAGCGACAGGCTCAGCGAACTGGTGACATTCACCGACTTCAGCGACACCACCAAGGTGTATAAGACCACACGGCCGCAGGTGAACGGACTCGACATGCTGCTGATGATGAACGTGGAGCAGGGAGCCAGAATCAAGTGTATGCTCAATCCCGACCAGTCGAACTACGTGAACGTGGAGGGAGGAGGAGAGCTGCGCATGACATACACCGACTTCGACGGAATGCAGATCTTCGGACGATACACCATCAACAGCGGCGAGATGAAATACCAGTTGCCCGTGATACCGCTGAAGACATTCACCATCGGCGAGGGCAGCTATGTGGAATTCTCGGGCGACATCATGAACCCGCGACTGAACATCACAGCCACGGAGAGGGTGAAGGCGCTCGTGTCGGAGGGAGGAAGCAACCGCAGCGTGGTGTTCAACTGCGGAGTGAAGGTCACCAAGACCCTGAGCGACATGGGACTGGAGTTCACCCTCGACGCGCCTGAGGACATGGCGATGAAGAACGAACTGGCGACGATGGGCATGGAGGAAAGGGGAAAGTTGGCTGTGACGATGCTCACCACGGGAATGTATCTCAGCGGCGAGTCGAGCAGCAACATGACCATGAACGACGCCCTCAACGCATTCCTGCAAGGCGAGATAAACAACATCACGCAGAGCGCCATGAGCACCTTCGACCTGAGCCTCGGCATGGAGCAGAACGCCAATGCCTCGGGACAGACCTACACCGACTACTCCTTCAAGTTCGCGAAGCACTTCTGGAACAACCGCTTCAACTTTGTCATCGGGGGAAGCGTCTCGTCGGGAAAGGCCTCGACAACAGAGCAAGACAATACATTCATCGACAATGTATCACTGGAATACCGCCTCGACCAGTCGGCAATGCGATATGTGCGACTGTTCTACGACAAGAACAAGACCGACTTCATGGACGAGCGAATATCGGAATACGGAGCTGGTTTCGTGTGGAGAAGAAAGTTGGACATCCTGACCGACCTCTTCCGATTCAACACGGGGAAAAAGACAGCCCCCAAGGACACAACCAATGTAAAGCCAAATGATGAGAACAGGAAATAAATCGCTGAAAGCCATCATGATAGCCGCCATGACCATTGTGGCGGCATCGTGCAGCACCACAAGCAACCTGCCTGAGGACGAGGTGCTGTATGTGGGAATGACGCCAATAGAATACACCGACACCGTGGCATCGCGATATGCAGGATATATGGACACGGTGAAGGAGGAGGTGGAGGCTGCCATAGGATGCGCCCCCAACGGGGCGGTGTTCGGCAGTTTCTATATGCGCAACCCGCTGCAGATGAGATTAGGAATATACAACAAGTATGCCGACAGCGAGAAGGGATTAGGAAAATGGATGAGGGACAAGTTCGGACGAGAGCCGATACTCATAAGCACCGTGAATCCCACCACGCGCGCCCTGGTGGGGCAGAACCTGCTGAGGTCATACGGATTCTTCAACGCCAAAGTGGAAAGCAAGGTCATACAGCAGTCGAACCCGAAAAAGGCAAAGGTGGGATACGACATCTCGACGGGGGAGCTGTACACCATTGACACACTCAAGCACTACAAGTTCAACGCAGGCATGGACAGC
Source organism: Prevotella sp. (assembly GCA_051869395.1). GTDB lineage: Bacteria > Bacteroidota > Bacteroidia > Bacteroidales > Bacteroidaceae > Prevotella. The sequence continues at coordinate 47,607 of JBJEAV010000085.1, read as the reverse complement.
CTGATACGCAAGGGCATGGCGGAATGTAAGATACATGGCGGAAGTCCGTTCTCAACATCATCGCTCGACGAGGAGCGCAACCGCATCAGCACGCTTCTGCGCGAGAACGGCTACTACTACTACCGTCCTGACTATGCCATATACCTCGCCGACTCGCTCAACAATCCGGGGAAGGTGGAGGTGAGGCTGCAACCCATTGCCGACATGCCCGCCGAGGCACAGAGGCAGTGGTATTTGGGAAGGATGAAGATACAGATGCGCCGCAACATCACCGAGCAGCTCACCGACACGGTGGTGAGACGGAACATCACCGTAATCCACGGCGGAAAGCGAAGCCCCATGCGCGCAAGGGCAATACGCAAGGACCTCAGCCTGACGCGAGGAAACCTCTTCAGGCAGAGCGACCTGAACGAGTCGTCGTCGGTGCTCAACAGTATGGGACTGTTCACCATGACCTCATTCTCGTTTGCACCGCGCGACACCACGGCGGAATGTGACACGCTCGACATGATCCTCAACTGTGTGCTGGACAAGCCGTACGACGTGTCATTGGAGACCAACTTCACCATGAAGAGCGACAGCCGCAAGGGTCCGGGGGTGGTGCTCGGACTCACCAAGAGGAACGCCTTCCGCGGGGGCGAGAAACTCAACATGAAGCTGTTCGGCTCGTATGAATGGCAGACGGCTGGCTCGGGAAAGGACAAGACAAGCATCAACAGCTATGAATACGGAGGGGAACTGTCGTTGGAATATCCGCGAATAGAGGCGTTCGGACTGCTGAAGCGGAGGCGTTTCCACTCGCCGCCATCCACGGTGCTGGCAGTGAGCGTCAACCTGCGCAACCGTGCCAACTACTACAAGTTGCTGACCGTGAAGCCCTCGCTGACATACAAGGTGCAGGCATCGCGCAACTGGAGGCATGAGTTCACGCCGTTTGCCATCGACTACAACCGCCTCTACAGCGCAAGCGACGAGGTGGCGGAGATGATAGAAAACTCGCCCATCTATTTTGGCATGAACAACATGTTCGTGCCCAAGCTGCAGTATTCGGTGAGCTATCAGAGCGACTCGTGGCTGAAAAATCCGATATATTGGGAAGCCACACTCACCGAGGCGGGAAACCTCGTGTCGTTGGGATATGCGGCGTTCGGCAAGAGCTTCGGAAGGTCGGACAAGACCCTCTTCGGCATCAGCTATGCGCAGTTTGTGAAGCTGTCAACCTCGCTGCGCAAGACATGGCAGACGGGGTTCAAGTCGCAGCTTGTGGGACGCGTGGCTGGAGGTATAATCATTCCATACGGCAATTCGGAGTATGCGCCGTTTTCGGAGTCGTTCTATGTGGGAGGTGCCAACAGCATACGTGCGTTCACGGTGAGAAGCATCGGTCCGGGGCATTACAGGAACACCGACGAGGGCTACAACTACTTCGACCGTGTGGGAGAGCTGAAGTTGGAAGCCAACCTGGAATACAGGTTCAACATCTTCGGCAGCCTGTATGGGGCGATGTTCCTGGATGCGGGAAACGTGTGGGACACAAAGGATTATTACTCGGATGACAGTGAGAACGCCGACCCCGACAACAACGGGGTGTTCCGCCTGAAGGACTTCTGGCGGGAACTGGCAGTGGGCACAGGATTCGGCATACGTTATGACCTCGACTTCTTCGTGCTGCGACTGGACCTTGGCATCGGTCTTCACCTTCCGTATGACACGGGCAAGAGCGGATTCTACAACATCCCCCGCTTCAAGGATGCCCTCGGTCTCCACTTCGCCATAGGCTATCCCTTCTGACAAGCCCTGTAAGGGCGATATAACATAGGATAGGGCGTAAGCCCTATCAAAGCCCCCATCCCCCCTCCCTCCCCCGCGCGCCTTTGGCGCGCGGGGGAGGGAGGGGGGAGATATGCCCTACACAGGGTTACACCCTGTGCTATTCTATGTCGCCCTTTCAGGGCTATACGTCTGAATAGCTACCTATGAGGCATGTTAATACAAAAAAACATTAAATAAAGGAAGAATTATCGCAAAACATACTGCTTATTGGAAAATATTCAGTAACTTTGCATCCGAATATAATATAAAACAATAAAACAACTATAGTTATGAAACCTACATTGTTACTTTTGGCAGCCGGAATGGGAAGCCGTTACGGCGGTCTGAAACAGCTGGACGGTCTGGGCCCCAATGGCGAGACCATTATGGATTACTCCATCTATGATGCCATCAAGGCAGGGTTTGGCAAAATCGTGTTCGTCATCCGCAAGGATTTCGAGGATGATTTCCGCAACAAGATATTGAGCAAGTATGAGGGACACGTGCCCGTGGAGCTTTGCTTCCAGAGCCTGGACGCACTGCCAGAGGGATTCAAGTGCCCAGAAGAGCGCGTGAAGCCCTGGGGAACCAACCACGCGGTGCTCATGGCAAAGGATGTCATCAAGGAGCCTTTCTGCGTGATCAACTGCGACGACTTCTACAACCGCGACGCATTCCAGGTGATTGGCAAGTTCCTTGCCGACCTTCCCGAAGGCAGCGCCAACAGCTATGCCATGGTGGGATTCCGCGTGGGCAACACACTGTCGGACAACGGTACGGTGGCACGCGGCATCTGCTCGAAGGATGCCGAGGGCAACCTGACCACAGTAGTGGAGCGCACCGAGATTATGCGCGTGAACGGCCCTGTATGCTACAAGGACGAGCAGGGAGAGTGGGTGGCCGTGGAGGACAACACTCCCGTGTCGATGAACATGTGGGGATTCACTCCCGACTACTTTGAGCACAGCGAGGCTTATTTCAAGGAGTTCCTGGCTGACCCGAAGAACATGGAGAACCTCAAGGCAGAGTTCTTCATCCCGCTGATGGTAAACAAGCTCATCAACGAGAATACTGCCACGGTGAAGGTGCTCGACACAACAAGCAAGTGGTTCGGCGTGACTTATTCTGCCGACCGCCAGAGCGTGGTTGACAGAATCCAGAGTCTCATCGACGAAGGTGTCTATCCAAACAAACTGTTCTAATAAAGAATCATTTAATAAGTGAATATAAATTTATTGTCAGAAGCGGAGCTTTTGCAGCTCCGCTCTTATATCGCCGCCGCTGCTGACATCGTCGTCATAGGACATGTCAACCCCGACGGCGATGCCATTGGTTCAACCTTGGCATGGGCGAACTATCTCACTAAGGAGGGAAAGAATGTCAGGGTGATCGTGCCAGACAAGTATCCGGACTTCTTGAACTGGCTGCCAAACACAGACAAGATATTGCGCCATGACAAACACAAGGAGGAGGCGGAAATGCTGGTGGCTTCTGCCGACCTGCTCTTCTGTCTTGACCTCAACACTCTCTCGCGCACAGGCACACTGGCTGAACATATACAGGCTGCAAAAGCCACAAAGGTGCTCATCGACCACCATCTGAACCCCGACGTGCCTTGCCAGCTCACGATTTCCTGGCCGGGAATGTGTTCCACATGCGAGATTGTATTCAGGTTGGTATGGCAGTTGGGGACATTCGATAATCTCGGGGCGCAGTTTGCAGTTCCGTGCTATTGCGGAATGATGACAGATACAGGCGGATTCACGTTCAATTCCACACGGCCGGAGATATTCTTCATCATCAGCCAACTGCTCACAAAGGGTATCGACAAGGACAGGATATACCGCAATGTGTTCAACGTGGCAAGTGAATACAAAATGAGACTGTGGGGATATGTGCTGTATGAGAAAATGAAGTACGACCCGCTGAGACACGCTTCTTACTATACCCTCACGCGCGAGGACCTCGAACGGTTCCATTATATCAAGGGAGACGCTGAGGGACTTGTGAACATGCCACTGCAGATAAAGGGAACAAAACTGTCGATATCACTGCGTGAGGACACCGACCGCGATAACATTATATGGGTGAGCCTGCGCTCGGTGGACGACTTCCCCTGCAACAAGATGGCGGCGGAGTTCTTCAACGGAGGCGGACATCTGAACGCTTCAGGAGGAAGACTGGACTGCTCAATAGAAAAGGCGGTGGAAATTACGCGTAAGGCTATTGAAAAATATGAAAATTTATTAAAATGAGAGATTGTAGGTTTTTGAGTAGGTTGATGGCCATGACATTCATCCTTGCGGTTCTGTGGTCGTGTGATGACTATGAGACATACGGCGACAAGAAAAACAAGGAGCGCGATGCCATCAACAATTTTATTTCCTCAAACAATATAAGGGAAATAACCGAGGACGAGTTCGTGCTGAAAGGATGCACCACCGACACCACTAATCATGAATACGTATATCTGAGCAAGAGTGGAGTGTGGATGCAGATTATACGCAAGGGAGAAGGCAATAAGATTGAGAACCAGAAGAGGGTGAACGTGCTGGTGAGATTCCAGGAATATGACTTCCTCAACGGAAACGTGCTCACCAACATGAACTCTTCGTATATCTACGACAAGATGACCGTCTATAGGGACGGAAGCACTTACACAGCCTCGTTCGTGAGCGGAGTGATGGCATCAACGTATGACGCGTCAGTGCCGTCGGGATGGCTTGTGCCGCTTGACTACATCACCCTCGCGCGTCCGACAAGCGACCAGGCTCTTGCCGAGGTGCGGCTGATTGTGCCTCATTCGCAGGGAACGTCGCAGGCCATGTCGTATGTATATCCATGCTTCTATCAGATTACTTACGAAAAAGAAAAATAAACAAATAACGAAATAAGGTTGTAATGGTATGACATTAATAAAGTCTATTTCAGGTATTCGCGGAACCATCGGCGGCAACACCGGAGACACGCTTAATCCGCTGGACATCGTAAAATTCACCACGGCATACGCCATATTCATCCGCAGGCACACTGAAAACGGCAGCGGAAAAATTGTTGTAGGCAGGGATGCGCGCATGTCGGGACAGATGGTGGAGTCAATAGTATGCGGAACTCTCGTTGGCATGGGGTTTGATGTGGTGAACATCGGACTTGCCACCACTCCGACAACGGAGTTGGCAGTGACAATGGCGGAGGCTGACGGAGGCATAATCATCACCGCAAGCCATAATCCGCGACAGTGGAACGCGCTCAAGCTGCTCAACTCAAAAGGGGAATTCCTTACCAAGGACGACGGTAACGAGGTGCTGGACATTGCAGATGCTGAGGATTTTGAATATGCTGACGTGGATAATCTCGGAAAAATTGTCAACGATGACTCGTTTGACGAACGTCATGTCGAGTCGGTGCTCAAACTTCAACTCGTGGATGAAGAGGCTATACGCAAGGCCGGATTCAAGGTGTGCGTGGATAGCATCAACAGCGTGGGTGGAGTGATACTGCCCAAGTTGCTCGACAGATTAGGTGTTGAGTATAAGTTCCTTAACGCGGAGCCTACGGGGGATTTCGCCCATAATCCAGAGCCGTTGGAGAAGAATCTCACCGGCATCATGGACGAGATGAAGTCGGGGGCGTATGACCTCGGAATCGTGGTTGACCCCGACGTTGACCGTCTCGCTTTCATCTGCGAGGATGGGCGGATGTTCGGAGAGGAATACACATTGGTCAGCGTGGCCGACTATGTCCTTGCGCATACACCAGGAAATACTGTGAGCAATCTCAGCAGCACTCGTGCGCTGCGTGATGTCACCCAACAGCATGGCGGCACTTATACGGCAGCTGCCGTGGGGGAGGTGAACGTGACCACCAAGATGAAGGAAGTGGGGGCGGTCATCGGTGGCGAAGGCAACGGCGGAGTCATTTATCCCGAGAGCCACTATGGACGTGATGCCTTGGTGGGTATAGCCCTTTTCCTCTCGTCGTTGGCTCAGAAGGGGTGCAAGGTGAGCGAGCTGCGTGCCACATTCCCTGAGTATTTCATCGCCAAGAACAGCATCGACCTCACTCCTTCGACTGATGTGGATGCCATCCTTGTGAAGGTGAAGGAGATGTACAGCAATGAGCAGGTGAACGACATTGACGGTGTGAAGATTGATTTCCCCGACAAGTGGGTGCATCTGCGCAAGTCAAACACTGAGCCTATCATCCGTGTGTATAGCGAGGCTTCGACCATGGAGGAGGCTGACGCATTAGGCAAGCAGATAATGAAGGTGGTTTACGACATGCAATAGGAAAATTAAGGATAAAAAAAGGCGGTCCGAAGACCGCTTTTTTTGTTATTGAGCTTTGAGGGTGATGGTATTGGAGATGTTGCGTGTGCGGTTGGCGACTTTCAGGGTTATGGCGCCTTGATTGCCATTGCTGCGGATGATGACTACCGCCATCCCGCTGAAGAGTTTCATCTCAGGTTGCCTGAAGGATTGCAGCGATGTGGCATCACCGTTGCATGTCGCCTCAAATACACCAGCTCCGCTTACCTCAAACGACAGGTCGTCGGAGAGGGTAGGGCAGAAATTGCCGTCGGCATCTGTCATGCTTACATTGACATACGCAAGGTCGTTGCCGTCTGCATTCAGTATGGTCTTGTCTGACTGAAGTATCATCGCCGCAGGCTCGGATGCAGTGGCTATGCACTGTTCGCCGATGACATCGCCGCCTTCGCCGTAGGCAACTACCTTGATTTCACCTGGTTCATAAACGACATCGTTCCAGCGCAGGCGGAATCGGTCGAGGCGCGAGTCCTTCTGCTTGCTGATGCGTCCCTGGCTCTTGCCGTTGACGAAAAGCTCTGCCTCGGGAGCGTCGGTGTAGCAATACACGGGAGTCACCTCGCCCTCGCGCCCTGGCCATGTCCAGTGGGGGAGGAGATGGACGGTGTGGGAGGTGGTGTTCCAGTGGCTGCGATAGAGATAATAGCGGTCCTTGGGCAGTCCGGCAAGGTCGCAGATGCCGAAGTAGCTGCTGCGGCTTGGCCAATATTCGTCGTAAGGGGTGGGTTCGCCGAGATAGTCGTAGCCTGTCCATACAAATTCGCCTATTACCCATGGATAGTCCTCCTGGCAGCGCCAGTCGTCATCGGGAAGGTTGCTCCACGAGCAGTATTCGGTGTCGTAGCTGGAGCACTGGCCGTCGGGGTAGGTGTTCTTGTCAGATACAGTTACGGGGAACTTATAGACACCGCGGGAGCTTACCGTGGATGCTGTCTCGCTGCCAAGGAGGAAGCCTTTGGGCAGCTGCTTGATATTGTTTTCGTATTTATGCACACGATAGTTGAATCCGGGGACATCCATCACCTGGGCAAATCCGGACTTAAGGGCAGCCTCGGCACGGTCCATGCCTTGGGTGACAGGGCGAGTGGGGTCATACTCATGGCAAAGGTCCTGGAGGCGCTTGGATATCTCCACTCCTTCCTTGCTCCACTGTTCGGGAATCTCGTTGCCTATGCTCCACATCACGATGGATGGATGGTTGCGGTGGTGTTTCACGAGATTGATTATGTCCTTGTCTGACCATTCCTTGAAGAAGGTGGCATAGCCGTTCTTGCACTTGGGATATATCCACATGTCGAAGCTCTCGGCCATAACCATCATACCAAGAGAGTCGCAAAGCTGCATCTGCATCGTGGAAGGCATGTTGTGGGCGGTGCGGATGGCATCGCATCCCATTTCCTTCATGGTCTTGATCTGGCGGATGAGGGCAGCCTTGTTTTCGGCGGCTCCGAGCGGACCGAGGTCGTGGTGGAGACATACACCCTTGATCTTGCGCGTGACACCATTGAGCTGGAATCCGCCTTCCTTCGACACGCTTATGGTGCGTATGCCGAAGCGTGTTACCTCCTCGTCGAGCACCTTTTTGTTGCCTTTCGTGGCGGTGAGGCGCAGTGTATATAAATAAGGTGATTCCGGCGACCATAGATTCGGATTGCTGACTGAGAGGGAGGGGATGTTAATCTCGCCATCCTTGGGATCGCAGTTGGCAGAGCAAACCTTGGTGCCATTGGCGTCGAGGATTTCAGCCATGACGGATGTGCCCTTGGGGAAGTCGAGCAACTTGGCAGTGATGGCTATGCTTGCCTTGGAGGCATCAGCCGAAACGGTGCGCACGAAGGTCTCCCATGGTTCAAAACGGCATTTGCCCGTAAGCAACAGGCGCACAGGGCGATAGAGACCGCCTCCGGGATACCAGCGGCTGCTCTCCTCAACATTTTTGAGGTCAACGGCAATCTCGTTGTCACTGCCGTCGAACTTCAGAAACTCCGTGGCGTCGATGTTGAAGGCATTGTAGCCGTATGCCCAGAATCCCGCCTTCTTTCCGTTGATGGTGACTGTAGGCTGGCTCATTGCGCCGTCAATCATAAGAACGGCACGAGAGTAGCCTTTGGGCAATTTGAGCGTGGTGCGGTAGTGGCCTTCGCCAATCCACGGGAGAGCACCTGAGCGTCCTGACTTCTCGGTTTTTTCCTTCTCGCCGTTTTGCTCGATGGCAACAAACTGAAGGTCCCATTTCTTGTCGAACGGACCAGCTATGGCCCAGTCGTGGGGAACCCTCACGTCAGTCCACGAGACATTGTCGCGCGAGAATGACCATCCATTGGTTAGGGTGATGGTCTGTCGCTGCTGTGCCGATGCGTTGATGGCAGCGGCAAGCATCATTGTACTAATAAATAAATCTCTCATCATACATGTATTTATTTTTTTAATTTGTTCAGTCTTCTTTTTGCCGTCACGTTGTCGGGGCATAGCTGGAGTGCCTTCTCATAGTTTGCTATTGCAGCATCGCGGAATCCTTCCTTCTCGCAGTCCTTGGCAAGGGAGACATATTCCACTGAGAGTTTCTTCAGGAAATCCTCCTTCTTGCGTTGCTCCTCCTTGAGACGTTCTATTTCCGCCTCCAGTTGGGGAATCTGCGAGAGCTTGCGCCTGAGCAGTCGCCGTGCGGCAGGTTTTTCGATGTCATACCGGCTATGGATAGCCTTGAAGAACCAGTCGAGGCACCCCTGCATGTCGCGACGCTCGAATGACTTCATCGCCTCGGCGTATTCCATGTCTGCCTTGCCTTCCTTAATGGCTGTATTGAAAAGCTTCTGGTCGTTGTAGCGGTTGGCAAACTGCAGCACTTCGCGTCGGACGATGACATCGCGGCGGGAGAGAGGCGACTTCATGCTGATGCCTTCGAGCGAGGTGCAGCGGCTGAGAGCCACGTAGGTCTGTCCACCTGCAAAAGCACCGCCGGTGAAGTCGATGTTGACCTGACGGAAGGTGAGGCCCTGGCTCTTGTGGACAGTGATTGCCCATGCAAGCCTGATGGGGAACTGGGTGTAGGTGCCCAGTTGGGTTTCCTCTATCTTGTTTTCCTTTTCGTTGAAGGTGTATTTCATGTTTTCCCACAGTTCGCGTTCCACTGGATATACACGGCAGTCTTCGGTTTCGATACATATCACTCCGTCTTCGATGGAGATGTCGGTGATGCGTCCGAGGGTGCCGTTGACCCATCTCTTGTCCTTGTCGTTCTTGATGAAGATGACTTGTGCTCCCACTTTCACTTCGAGTTCCATGGGAGTGGGCAGGGAGGACAGCGGAAACTCGCCCTTGACAGTGCCAAGGAAGGTCACCGAGTCGCCGTCGAGTTCTTCAAGGTGTTTGGAGTTGATGTAATCCACCGTGTCGCGGCGTGTGGCAAGGGTTATCGCCAAGGCCGAGTCGGAGGTGTCGAGTTCTGCCCCTACGCGGTGGTTGAGACGGTCGAGGTCGATGCTTGTGAACGTATTGGTGCGTATGCGGTCGAGTATGCCTATGAACTCGGTGTCTTTCTGCCGATACACCTTTTTCAGTTCGATGGACACGAGTGGCATCTCCTGCCACACTCTCGCATTGAAGAAATACATGGAGGTGTAGAACGGCTGGAGCAGCTGTCGTTCGTCGTCCTTGATGACTGGTTCGAGCTGGAAGGTGTCGCCCACGAGCAGAAGCTGTTTGCCGCCGAAAGGTTCACGGCGGTTGCGGCAGTAGATGCGCAGCACCTTGTCGATGAAGTCGATGATGTCTGCCCTCACCATACTTATCTCGTCGATGATGATAAGCTCTATCTCCTTAAGCAGTTTGATGCGGTCGCTGCCATATTTGAGGGTTTCCCTTATATGTCGTGAGTCGTAACGCATGTCGGTGGGCAGGAGGGGATGGAAGGGCAGATGGAAGAAACTGTGGAGCGTGACACCGCCGGCATTAATGGCGGCAATGCCCGTGGGTGCGAGGATTACCGTCTTCTTCTTGGTGTTCTTGGCGATGTAGCGCAGAAAAGTGGATTTACCCGTCCCCGCCTTTCCTGTGAGGAAAAGCGAGTGACGGGAATATTGGATTATCTGGGTGGCTTGTATCCACTCCTTATTGTCAGTGTCGAGCTGCATTTAGAAATATACGTCCTCGTAAGTGGGCTTCTTTTTCTTCTTTTGTTCTGTCGCTTCCGTGTTTTTCGGCTCTGTAGCCTCGGCGGGAGCTTTGTCCACGGCTTTGTCATGGTGGAGGTTGTCCTCACCACTGTGGTGGATGGGGTTGCCGAATTCGTCATACACTACTTCCACCTCATGATGGGCGAGAGAATCAACATCCACTGAGTCGGTGTCCTTGCGCGAGCGGTAATAGCTTGCGCAGTTGTACATCGACGACTTGATGCTTTCATCAGCCGGTGCTGCAAACTTGCCACGATAATGCTTGAAGTTGGCATCTGAGAGTACTGACTCAAGGAAGTAGCCGCAGATGGGCAATGCCGTGCGGCTGCCCTGGCCTAATGCTCCCGTGCGGAAGTGAATGCATCGATATTCGCCGCCTACCCATGCACCAACCACAAGTTTGGGGCTTACACCCACGAACCAAGCGTCGGAATGGTTGTTGGAAGTTCCAGTCTTGCCACCGAACTCAGTGTCGGCGAAGTTTCTGACATATCCCCACAGGCTCATGCTGGTGCCGCCTGGTTCGCGCATACCGCCCTGAAGCAGCTGGCGCACAAGGAATGCACTGCGATAGGGGATGGCTTGCTTCTGTTCGGTGGGGGCAACGTAAATCTCGTTGCCGTCGCGGTCGATAATGCGTGTCACGAGAACAGGCTCGTGAGCCTTGCCGTCGTTGATGACGGTGGAATAGGCATTGACCAATTCAAGCAGGTTGACATCGCTGGAACCGAGAGGCAGTGATGGAGTCTTGTCGAGTTTGCTCTTTATACCCATAGCCTCTGCAGTGGCTGCGATGTTATCCACTCCACATTCCTGTCCGAGCTTAACGGCAATGGAGTTGATGCTCTGCGCGAATGCAGCCTTCAATGGGAGTGAATCACCGGTGAAATAGCCGTTGGCGTTCGTAGGTGCCCATGTCACCTCCTTTTTCTGCTTGCTGTCCCACACCTTCATGCTGATATATGAGTCAACACGCTTGTCGCAGGGGGTGAGTCCCTGATTCATGGCTTCGGTATAAACGAAGAGCTTGAATGTGGAACCAGGCTGGCGCATGGCTGTCACCTTGTCGTATTTCCAAGACTTGAAGTCGATGTCGCCCACCCATGCCTTTACGTGTCCGTTTTGTGGCTCCATTGCCACGAATCCGCAGTGCATGAACTTCACCATATATCTGATGGAGTCCATTGAACTCATCTCCATCTCAATGGTGCCGTTTTCATAATCGAAAACCTTAACCTTGTGGGGTTTGTTCATATAGTATGTCACGGAGTCGGGATTATTGGGGAATCTCTCCTGGAGACGCTTGTAGCATGGTTGTCTCTCGGCTATTCCCTCGATGAATCCTGCAATCTCCTGATGTCTTTCATCCTGCCATGGGTTGGTGTTGCCCCAGTGGTTCTTGAAGTTTTTCTGCACCTGCTTCATCTGCTTGATAGCGGCTGCCTCGGCGTATTTCTGCATACGTGTGTCGATGGTGGTGTAAATCTTCAATCCACTGGAATAGAGGTCATAGCCATTATCGCGACACCAGTCCTTGAGATAGTTTGCCACTGCCTCGCGGAAGTATGTGGCCTGACCATCGTAGTTACTCTCAACATTATAATCGAGCGTGATAGGCTTGAGCTTCAGTGTGTCGTAAGCCTCGCGCGAGAGGTCGCCGTGGCCAACCATGTTGTTAAGCACGGTGTTGCGTCGCTTGAGACTGTTCTCGGGGTTGATGCGAGGATTATAATATGTGGTGGCCTTGAGCATACCCACGAGGATGGCAGCCTGGTCGGTGGTGAGGTCTTTCGGTGTGGTGCCGAAATAAGTCTTGCAGGCTGTCTTTATTCCGAAGGCGTTGGAACCGAAATCCACGGTGTTGGCATACATCGTAAGTATCTCCCTCTTGTCGAATATGAATTCAAGTTTTACGGCGGTAATCCATTCCTTGCTCTTCATTATCAGAATCTTAAGTCCTGGAATGCCACCAAGCAGACCTGTGGAGTAGTTGGTGCGCACGCGGAAGAGGTTCTTAGCCAACTGTTGGGTGATGGTGGAGGCACCACGGGCATCGTGATGCACCACGGCATCCTTCATGGCAGCGAAGACACCGATGACATCAATACCCCTATGCTTGTAGAAACGTTCGTCCTCGGTATCGACAAGGGCTTTCCAGAATTCAGGATTCACTTCCTCGTACTTCACGGGAGTACGGTTTTCGTTGAAGTATTTTCCTATCATGATTCCATCGGCACTGTAAATCTCAGATGCCTGACTGCTGACAGGATTTTTTATCTGGCTGTAACCTGGGGACTTGCCGAAAAGCCATAGGAAATTGATATCCACTGCCACCAAATACAAGATGAAGGCGACAATAAATGACACAAATGCCACAAGGGTCTTCACATACCATTTCTTACCCTTGTACAATCCTGCATACCAAGCCCCCAAACGGCGGAGCTTACTGCCTGCGAGACTTAGAAAGTTGCCTCGGCGGGCTTGACTGTTTTCTGAATTCTTGACCATTCCTGTTTAATATAAGTCATTATTTCTTTGTTGTCATCGGCTTCAAACCATTTGACTTGCGGGTCGCGCTTAAACCATGTCAGTTGTTTGCGTGCGTATCTTCTGGTGTTGCCCTTGATGCGTTCAATGGCCTCGTCAAGAGACCATTTGCCGTCAAGGTAGTCGAATATTTCCTTGTAACCCACCGTGTTGAGGGCATTCTCATGGCGATAGGGCATCAATCGCCTCACCTCGTCTTCGAGTCCGTCGGCTATCATGGAGTCAACCCTGTGGTTTATCCTGTCATAGAGGATTTCGCGGTTGCGGTTGAGTGCTATCTTTACTATGCCGAAGGGTCGATGCTTGCGCTCCCTGACACGGTAGGACGTGAATGTGTTGCCTGTCTGATGACATATTTCGAGAGCGTGTACCACTCTGCGGGTGTTGCATCTGTCAACTATCTTATAGTAGTCGGGGTCAATGAGGCGAAGTTCCTCGCATAGTCTGTCAAGTCCCTCGTCCTCAAGACGTTGCTTCATCCATTGTCTCACGTCATCATGGATGGTGGGAATGTCGTCGATGCCGTTGCATACTGCATCAATGTACATCATGCTTCCGCCAGTCATGAGTGCAATGTGGTCTTCGCGTCCCTCAAACTCCTTGGACAATACCTCCATGACATCTTGTTCGAACATCGAGGCATTGTAGTAGTCTCCAAGGTTGAGCTTGCCCACGAAGTAATGCTTCACTCTCCGAAGCTGCTCCTCTGTGGGGGAAGCTGTGCCTATGCGCATATCACGGAATATCTGGCGGGAGTCGGCGTTAAGAATGGGTATGCCGAATAGCTCGGCGATACCAAGGCATAACTCCGTCTTGCCTACAGCCGTGGGACCTGTTATGACTATAAGAGTGTTCATCGAGCGTCACACGTCACATGAATTATCGAATGACACCACGCTTGGAGTTCTCGAAGAATGAGCAGATGTACTCCACCTCCTTGGAGTCAGGATATTTCGTACGGGCTTCCTCGATACCTTCTTTTATGACCCCCTTGGCATAAATGATTCGATATGTGTCATGTATCATGTCGATGGTCTCGTTGCTGAAACCACGGCGGCGCAGACCGATGATGTTGATGCCGCAATAGCGTGTGGGTTCCTTGCCCGCAATAATATACGGCGGTATGTCGAGACTGAAGCGGCTTCCGCCCTGAATCATAACATATCCGCCAATGTTGCAGAACTGATGGCACAAGACTGTGGCACTGATGATCGCATTGTCGTGAACAACAACTTCTCCGGCAAACTTGGTGGAGTTGCCGATGATACATCCGTTGCCTACCTCGCAGTCGTGGGCAATGTGCATATTCTCCATAAGGAGATTGCCGTTGCCAACAACTGTCTTGCCCTTGCTGGCAGTGCCGCGACTGATGGTGACGTTCTCGCGGATGCTGTTGTTGTCGCCGATGACGCAGAGCGTTTCCTCACCACGGAATTTCAGGTCCTGTGGCTTGGTGCTTATGCTTGCACCGGCAAAAAATTCATTACCATTACCTATGCGGGCACCGGTATGGATAGTAATACAGTTGGTGAGGTTGTTGTTGTCGCCAATCTCTGTATTCCTGTCTATATAGCAGAACGGCCCTATGATATTGTTGTCTCCCAATTTTGCCTCGGGATGGACAAAGGCCATTGGACTGATTGTATTCATTTTTTTATATTGAAATATTGAAAAATTGAAATATTGAAAAATTGAAATATTGAAACAGGATGCCTACTTGTTCTTCACGATTTGGGCGGTGAAGGTGGCTTCAGACACCACGTGGTCGCCAACGAAGACATAACCTTTCATCGAAGATATGCCGTGGCGGACGGGGGCAAGGAGGTCAACCTTAAAGAGAAGGGTATCTCCGGGAACGACTTTCTGGCGGAACTTCACGTCGTCGATGCGCATGAAGTATGTTGACCAGCGTTCGGGTTCCTCAAGAGTGTTGAGAACTAACAAGCCACCGCACTGTGCCATGGCCTCAATCTGCAATACACCAGGCATAACTGGCTCCTGGGGGAAGTGTCCCTGGAAGAATGGCTCGTTGCTTGTAACGTTTTTCACGCCCACGATGCTTGTGGCACCGAGTTCTATCACCTTATCGACGAGCTGCATGGGATAGCGGTGGGGCAGAAGTTCGCGGATGCGGTTGACATCCATTATCGGCTCTTCATTCGGGTCGTAAATAGGTGCCTGTATCTCATGCTTGCGAATCTCGCGGCGCATTTGGCGTGCAAACTTGTTGTTGATAGTGTGTCCGGGGCGTGTGGCTATGATGCGGCCCTTAATGGGTTTGCCGATGAGGGCCATGTCGCCAATAATGTCGAGCAGCTTGTGGCGAGTGCACTCGTTTTCCCACACAAGGGGCTTGTGCTGGATGTAGCCGAGGTTGTTGGCGTCGCGGTGCTCCACCTTGAGCATGTCGGCAAGCTGGTCGAGCTGCTCCTGTGAAATCTGCTTCTCATAGATGACAATGGCATTGTCGAGGTCGCCGCCCTTGATGAGGTTTGCCTTGAGCAACGGCTCAATGTCGCGAACGAAAACAAATGTGCGGGCAGGTGCAATCTCTGTGGCAAAGTTTGCAACGTTGTCGAGGGATGCAAACTGGCTGTTGATAAACTTGGAATTGAAGGAGCACATGGCTGTGAGGCTGAACTCCTCGTCGGGAAGAATGACAATTGACGAACCGGAAGCCTCGTCCTTGACTTCTATCTTCTTACGGATGATATAGTAGTCTTTGGGAGCGTTCTGTTCGTCAATACCAACTTCCTTGATTTTCTCTATATATTTGATAGCACTTCCATCAAGAATTGGGAATTCGGGACCATTAACCTGAATCAGGCAGTTGTCAATTCCCAAAGCATAAAGTGCTGACATTCCATGTTCTATGGTAGATACTCTGATATCTCCCTTGCCAAGAACTGTTCCACGTTGGGTGTCAACAACATTCTCGGCAATAGCATCAATTATTGGCATACCGTCGATGTCGATACGCTGGATTTTGTATCCATGGTTTTCGGGGGCAGGATTGAAAGTCACTGTCAGACTAAGTCCTGTATGCAGACCTTTTCCGCAAAGCGAAAAACTGCCCTTCAATGTGGTTTGTTTCATCATAATAGTCTTACTGTTTGTTGTTCTTAAGTTCTTCTATCTGTTTTTTCAGGTCATTTATTTCCTTGTACATCTCTGGCAGACGGCGGAAGATGGCCTGAGACTTGAAATATGCCTTTGGCTCCATCGGGGGAGTGCCGATGAGTGTCTGGTCGCCCTTGATATTGCCTGGAACGCCCGACTGTGCGCCAAGGAACACCTTGTCGCCGATGGTTATATGTCCTGCAAGACCAACTTGACCTCCAAACATGCACCATGAGCCAATCTTGGTGCTTCCGGCAATGCCAACCTGGGCGGACATCACCGTGTTCTCGCCGATTTCCACGTTGTGAGCCACCTGTATCAGGTTGTCGAGCTTCACACCCTTGTGGATTGTGGTGCTGCCCATGGTGGAGCGGTCGATACATGTGTTGGCTCCAATCTCAACGTCATCCTCGATGGTGACAATGCCTATCTGAGGAATCTTGTCGTAGCCCTCGGCATTGGGGGCGAAACCGAAGCCATCGGAACCGATGACGCTACCGGCATGGATGGTGACATTATTGCCAAGACGGCATCCCTGATAGATGGTTACATTCGGATAGATGATGCAGCCTTTTCCAAGAGTCACTCCGTCGCCGATGACGGCGTGGGGATGAACCTGACAGCCATTTGAAATCTTTGCTCCGTCGCCGACGACGGCGTAAGCTCCAATATACACGTCTTCATCCACTGTTGCACTTTCTGAGATAACTGCTGTCTTGTCGATGCCTTTCTTTTTGGGAAGACTTGCGGCATAGAGTTGCAGCAGTTTAGCCACTGACTCGTAGGCGTTCTTGACGCGTATGAGAGTGGCGGAAACAGGTTTCTCTAATTCAACGTCCTCGTTGATGAGTACTATGCTTGACTGGGTGTCGTAGATATAATGGAGATATTTGGGGTTGGAGAGAAAGGAGATGGCACCTTTCTTACCCTCCTCAATCTTGGCGAAGGTATTGACAGAAGCCAACTCGTTGCCCTCAATCTTGCCGCCTATGAAATCGGCTATTTGTTTTGCTGTAAATTCCATATTACTGTCTATGTCTTGATATTTATTCTGCAAATATAAACAAAATATTTGGAATGACAAGACGAAAAATAAAAATATTGATATTTTTTTTCTCTAAACTAAGCGAATTTAGGAAATATTACATGTTTTTCCCTAATTCTGCTGCCATTTGCTCCTGCAATTCCTTTGCTTTCTGGCCTGCCACCTCGGCATAGTCCTCGCCTGAGCTGGCATAGATGATGCCGCGTGAACTGTTGACAAGAAGACCACAATCCTTGGTCATGCCATAGCGGCACACTTCCTCAAGACTGCCGCCCTGAGCGCCTACACCAGGAACGAGAAGGAAACTGTTGGGGGCTACCTTGCGGATGTCCTCGAACATCTTGCCCTGAGTGGCTCCTACCACATACATCATGTTGTCCTCGTTGCCCCATTGCTGGCTGGTGCGAATGACCTTCTCGAAAAGTCGCTCACCATCGGTGTCGGTGGTCAGCTGGAAGTCATGGCTGCCCTTGTTGCTGGTGAGGGCGAGAAGGATTACCCACTTGCCATCATAGCCAAGGAACGGGGTGACACTGTCCTCGCCCATATATGGAGCCACGGTGAGGGCGTCAACGTCATATTCCTCGAAGAAGGTGCGTGCATACATCTTTGAGGTGTTGCCAATGTCGCCGCGCTTGGCATCTGCAATGATGAAGTGGTTGGGATAATATTTGTTGAGATAGTTGACAGTCTTCTCAAATGCTATCATTCCCTTCACTCCAAAAGCCTCATAGAATGCGAGGTTGGGCTTGTAGGCCACACAGTATTTTGCAGTGGCATCGATGATATTCTTGTTGAACGTGAATATTGCGTCGTTATCATTGAGAAGATGCTGAGGCACCTTCTTCAGGTCTGTGTCGAGACCCACGCAGAGAAAACTCTTCTTGGTCTTAATCTGCTCAATAAGTTCTTGTCTGTTCATAATATATGATAGCCAATAATTTTGAATTCTTCAATTCTTCAATTTTTCAATTTTTCAATTCTTTAAAGCTCCGCCTCCTTCATTCTCTCGGCATTCTCAGCTACGGTGAGGGCATCGATCATGTCCTGGATATTGCCGGCGAGGAATCCGGAGAGGTCGTGGGTGGTGTAGCCGATGCGATGGTCGGTGACACGACCTTGGGGGAAGTTGTAGGTGCGAATCTTCGCACTGCGGTCACCTGTTGACACAAGTGTCTTGCGGCGGCTGGCAATGTCGTCGATATACTTCTGGTGCTCGCGGTCGTAGATGAATGTGCGCAGACGTGACAGTGCGCGCTCCTTGTTCTTTGGCTGGTCGCGGGTCTCGGTACATTCGATGAGTATCTCCTCAACCTCGCCAGTGTTGGGGTTCTTCCACGGATAGCGAAGGCGAACTCCAGACTCCACCTTGTTTACGTTCTGACCTCCTGCTCCCGAGGAGCGGAAAGTGTCCCACTTGATGTCGCCCTCGTTGATGTTCACCTCAAACTTGTCTGCCTCTGGCAGTACGGCTACTGTTGCCGCACTGGTGTGCATACGTCCCTGGGTCTCGGTGGCTGGTACACGCTGGACGCGGTGTACACCTGACTCGTATTTGAGGATTCCATATACACCATCACCGCTGACGGCAAAGTCTATCTCCTTGTATCCACCTACTGCGCCCTCGCTGACACTGGTGACCGATACGTTCCATCCCTTTGAGTCGCAGTATTTCTTGTACATGGCGAAAAGGTCGCCGGCAAAGAGGGCTGCCTCGTCGCCTCCTGCTCCTGCACGTATTTCCATCTGGACGTTCTTGCCGTCCTCGGGGTCTTTAGGTACAAGGGCAATCTTAATCTCCTCTTCAATCTTTGGTTGCAGTGCCTCGTTCTCAGCCAGTTCCTCGCGCGCCATTTCCTTCATTTCAGGGTCGCTCTCGTTGGCAAGGATGTCCTTGGCTTCCACAATGGAGTTGAGGCATGAGATGTATCTCTTGCGCGCATCCATAATGTCGCTTAGGTCCTTGTACTCACGGGTGAGTTTGACAAAGCGTTCCTGGTCGGCTATCACCGAGGGGTCGGTAATCAGGGTGGAGACCTCCTCAAACCGGCTTACGAGACCGTCGAGCTTCTGTAATATGCTGTTGTTCTCAATCATCTGGGTTCAACGAACTTAAATTTCTAATTTCTAATTCCTAATCATAGTCAAACGTTCCGTATTCCGACTTTATGGTAAGGCTCTTTTTGCCTTCCTCGATACGTCCGATTATCTGTGCGTCGATATTGAATGAACGCGCGATGTCGATTACCTTCTGTGCATTCTCGGGTGACAGATATATTTCCATACGGTGTCCCATGTTGAACACCTTGTACATCTCCTTCCAGTCGGTGCCGCTTTCGTCGTGGATAGCACGGAAGAGTGGGGGAATGGGGAACATGTTGTCCTTGACAACACGGCAGTTGTCGCCCACGAAATGCAGCACCTTTGTCTGTGCGCCTCCTGTGCAGTGAACCATACCGTGGATGTCGGCACGCATCTCGTCGAGCATCTTCTTGATGACAGGGGCATAGGTGCGTGTGGGGGAGAGGACAAGCTGTCCGGCATTGACTGGTGAGCCTTCCACTTCTTGGTCGAGACGATAGGAACCACTATATACCAGCTCGTCGGGAACGGCATGGTCGTAGGTTTCGGGATATTTCTCGGCAAGATATTTTGAGAACACGTCATGACGGGCTGACGTGAGGCCGTTGCTGCCCATGCCGCCGTTGTATCTTGTCTCGTATGTAGCCTGTCCGCATGAGGAAAGGCCAACGATGACATTACCCGGACGGATGTTGGCGTTGTCGATGACATCACTGCGCTTCATGCGGCAGGTGACGGTGGAGTCAACGATGATAGTCCTTACAAGGTCGCCCACGTCGGCAGTCTCGCCACCAGTGGCGTAAATGCCAATACCCATGTCGCGCATCTGCTGCAGCAGTTCGTCGGTGCCGTTGATGATGGCGGAGATAACCTCGCCAGGCACCAGCATTTTGTTGCGCCCGATAGTACTTGACACAAGGATATTGTCAACGGCACCCACACAAAGCAGGTCGTCGGTATTCATGATGAGCGCATCCTGTGCAATACCCTTCCACACGCTGAGGTCGCCTGTTTCCTTCCAGTAGGCATAAGCCAAAGAAGACTTGGTGCCCGCTCCGTCGGCGTGCATGATGTTGCAATATTCAGGGTCTCCCCCAAGGATGTCAGGTATAATCTTACAGAAAGCCTGAGGGAATATTCCCTTGTCGATGTTTTTGATGGCGTTGTGGACGTCTTCCTTGGCGGCACTGACTCCACGCATCATATAACGGTTTGAATTCATATCGTTTCTTGTATCATTTGGTTATTTGTTGTTCCAGAATTCCCAGCTTGCAAAAGCCTGAAGCAAAAGCATCTCCAGACCGTTGCATGTATTTGCCCCCTGTGCCTTTCCCTTTTTGAGGAATAGGGTCTCGTCGGGATTGTAAATAAGGTCGTAGAGCAGGTTGTGGTTGTCCATTGCCTCGTATGGCAGCAGAGGACACTCGTCCACGTGGGGATACATGCCGCATGGTGTGCAGTTGACGATGACATTGTATTCCTTGACGATATCGGGAGTGATGTCGGCATACTGTATGGTTCCGGGACGCTCGTAGCGGCTTACGAAGATGGTTTCCAGTCCGAGGCTTTTCAGGCTGAAGTCAATGGCCTTCGACGCACCTCCTGTTCCCAATATGAGTGCTTTCTTGTGATAGCGCTCCAGTTGCGGGTGAATGCTCTGTGTGAAGCCGATGACATCGGAGTTATATCCCTTTAGAATGGTTTCGTTGCCCTTGTGCTCTACTTTGATGACGTTCACAGCCCCAATAGCCCTTGCCTCAGGACTGATGCTGTCAAGATAGGAGATAACCTTCTCCTTGTAGGGGATAGTCACGTTAAGTCCACGCAGCTCGGGATTGGAATCGACAATCTCAAGCAGCGCGTCTATGCTGGCAATCTCGTAGTTCTCATACACGGCATCCATATTCTCGTCCTCAAACTTCTGGTTGAAATAGCTTTTCGAGAAAGAATGACCAAGAGGATAGCCTATCAAACCGTATTTTTCCATAGCCTATAATAATATTATATATAATAATGTGTAATCTACTTGGTGGCGACATACAGTGTGCAGATACCGAAGGTGAGCCGGCGGAAGGTGGCATCGGAGAAACCTGCCCTTGTCAGGATCTCCATCATCCGCTCTCCCTGGGGAAATGCCTCTATGGTGGCTGTGAGATAGCCATAGGCATTGGTGTCCTTGGAAATCATCCTGCCCACTAAGGGTAAAACCGTATGCGAATATATTCCGAACAGTTGTTTCATCGGAAAGTGGATAGGTTCCGTCAGCTCCACGATGCAGAGGTGTCCGCCTTGTTTCAGCACACGGCACATCTCGCCAAGACCTTTGTCGAGGTCGGGGAAGTTGCGTATGCCGAAGGCCGCCGTGACTGCGTCAAAGGTGTTGTCGGCAAATGAGAGTTGCATGCAGTCCTCCTTGGTGAAGGTGATGACGTTTTCAAGATTTAGTTCCTTGACCTTGCGTTTGCCAACCTCCATCATTCCCTCAGAGATGTCGCAACCGACAAGACTGTCGGGACGCAACATCTTGGCGGCAAGGATGGCGAAGTCACCAGTGCCTGTGGCAACGTCGAGCACCTTGCGCGGACCGTACGGGGCAATGGCTTTTATGGCCTTGCGTCTCCATCCCTTGTCGATGTTCCATGACAACTGATGGTTAAGGCGGTCATAGGTGGGAGCGATGCTGTCGAACATCCTTTCCACCTGCTCTGCCTTGTCGCCACAATTGTCGTATGGCTTGATTTTTTCCTGTTCGTACATAATATTGCGTGCAAAATTACAATAAATTTTTCTAATATACGAATAATCTTTGAGAAAATTTACAATAATCCCTTTGTACTTGGCAATTCGTAGTGGTAAATGTCCCTTTTTACTGCCATTTTCAGGCTTCGGGCGAGTGCTTTGAATATGCCTTCAATCTTGTGGTGCTCGTTGGCACCCTCTGCCTTGATGTTCAAATTCATACGGGCGGCATCGCTCAGGCTCTTGAAGAAATGCAGGAACATCTCGGTGGGCATCTCGCCGATTTTCTCCCTCTTGAACTCGGCATCCCACACAAGCCAGGGACGGCCTCCGAAGTCGAGAGCCACCTGACAGAGACAGTCGTCCATAGGCAGGGAGTAGCCGTATCTCTCGATGCCTCGCTTGTCGCCAAGGGCTTTCAACAGACATTCGCCGATGGCGAGAGCTGTATCCTCGATAGTGTGATGCTCGTCAACGTGAAGGTCTCCCTTGGTGTGCACTGTCAGGTTCATCATTCCGTGCTTGCCAATCTGTTCGAGCATGTGGTCGAAGAAGCCCAGTCCGGTCTCGATGTCGCACTTGCCTGTGCCGTCGAGGTTGATTTTCACTTGGATGTCGGTCTCCTTGGTTGTCCTGCTCACTTCGGCGGTGCGCTCCCCGGCAAAGAGGATTTCGGCAATCTTGTCCCATGTCATTCCGTCTCGCCGTAATATGAGCGACTTGCATCCGATGTTTTCGGCAAACTGTCGGTCGGTGTCGCGGTCGCCTATGACATAACTTCCCGCAATATCATACCCAGGGTCGTTCATGTATTTCTCCACCAGTCCCGTGTTTGGTTTTCTCGTCGGAGCATTGTCCTCGGGGAAATGGCGGTCAACGAGAATCTCGTCGAATGTGATGCCCTCGCCTTTGAGTGTCTGTAGGATGAAGTTATGTACTGGCCAGAAGGTGTCTTCGGGGAAGGAGTCGGTGCCGAGTCCGTCCTGGTTGGACACCATGACAAATTCAAAGTCTAACTTTGAACGTATGAAACTGAGGTTGCGGAAAACCCCTTTTGTAAACTTGAGCTTCTCGAATGAGTCAATCTGCTCGTCTGCCGGCTCCTCGATGAGAGTGCCGTCGCGGTCAATAAATAATATCTTTTTCATTTGATTCGGATTTTTCGTTTGATGCTGATGCTTCATTGGATTCGTATGTTACACGGAAGACATGTAGTATGGACAGACGGATATATCCTTCAACTACTCCGGCGATAAACATCACGGTGGCGGTCATCGGTATGGAATATGACGGCATGCCCAGGGGGTCGTCAAAGAGTATGCCCATGTTTGCCTGTACATTGGCAAGGCAAAGAATGTTGGCAGGCAGGAGAATGATGCAGGAAAAGAGTCCTGCGACGATAAGCGTGATGAGACTCACCACAAACCATTTGCCCCAGTGCTTCATTCCCAACTTGTAGGAACGCCACACGTTGCGCCAGTATTTCCTTTCGGGATTGTAGAGATAACTGAAAAGGCTTTGCAGCAGTGGCAGTGCAAGCAGCAGGCCGATGCCCAATGTCACAATGGTCAGCGGCAGTGCGATGAGCAATGTGGCAAGGAAAGCCTTAAGCGTGCGCCAAATGTTGGTGTCAAGTCCGCGGGCATACAAAACGATTTCAGCAATGCCGCCGGCTATCACCGCAAGCAGCGTGACGGCAAAGATGGTCATATAGTCTGATACGACCATCGACATTGAATGTGGATTTACGAGTACGCTGAGGTTGAGCCTTGGATAATAGATGACCATAATCGTCACCAAGGCACTAAAACACAAACCGTAAAGTAATGCGGCAATCCACGAGCGTCTGACGATGCCGCGGAAATCCGACATGTAAAGATGATAGCCCGTTCGTATGCAAGAACGGCTACTTCTGCTCTTTAAAAGAGCCTCAGAATTGCTTTTTTCCATTGTTTAATCCTTAATTATTTCTAACAACGTGCAAAGATAAGAATTTTTTTTGTAACTTTGCATCATAATTTACACAAATTATGAAAATATTGAAGTGGGGCTTCATCGGATGCGGTGAAGTGACAGAGAAAAAAAGCGGTCCGGCGTTCAGTGAAGTGACTGGATCAAGTGTCGAGGCGGTGATGAGCCGAAGCGAGCAGAAGGCACGTAGTTATGCCGAAAGACATGGCATAAAGAAGTGGTACACTGATGCGCAGGAACTCATTGACGACCCCGATGTGAATGCTATTTATATAGCTACTCCGCCGTCGAGTCATGCCACATTTGCCATTATGGCAATGAAGGCGGGCAAGCCTGTGTATGTGGAGAAACCATTGGCGGCATCGTATGAGGATTGTGCCAGAATCAATCGTGTCAGTGAACAGACGCATGTTCCGTGTTTTGTCGCATACTACCGCAGGTATCTTCCCTATTTCCAAAAGGTGAAGAACATTATTCGCGGCGGTGAGATTGGGGACATCGTGTCTGTGCAGATTAGGTTTGCCGTGCCGCCGAGAGACCTTGACTATACTCATCCCGAAAAACTTCCGTGGCGTCTGCAGCCTGATATTGCCGGCGGGGGATATTTCTATGATCTCGCCCCCCATCAGTTGGACCTTCTGCAAGATATCTTCGGAGTGATAATCGAGGCTTCGGGAATATGTTCCAACAGGGCAAAACTATATGATGTAGAGGATTCTGTAAGTGCTTGTTTCAGATTCGAGAACGGATTGCCTGGAAGTGGCTCCTGGTGTTTCGTAGCTTACGAGAGTGCCAAGGAAGACCGTATTGAGGTGGTTGGAACTAAGGGACAACTAAGTTTCTCGGTGTTTAACTATGACCCAATCACATTAATCACTTCAGAGGGCACACAGTCGATAGTTGTGCCTAATCCTCCTTATGTCCAATATCCGCTTATCAAAAGTGTGATTGAACATATCCAGGGACTTGGGGTTTGTACTTGCACAAGTATATCCGCAACACCGGTCAACTGGGCGATGGACCAGATTTTGGGGAAATTCTGAAGATTGAAGAATGAAGAGTGAAGAATGGATAGAGTGTTGATTATAATTGTTATGATGCTGACTGTCGTTGTCTGCCGTGCGGAAGACGGCGGTTCTGGGACTGCTGACTCTATCCCTCATCTCAATGTTAATCTCAATAATCCCAAGTTGGGTGTGGTGAAGAAGACTGTCAGGGGATTCAGTGCCATTGATACCAACTATGTGGAACCTCAGCACTACAATTGGGCATTGATGGTTCAGAATACATATAACTATGATGTCTATCGTCTTGCCAGCGTTTATGGTCAGGAGATAATACTCTCGCCTGACGTGATGTTCCGCATCGGTCCGTTTTTTGGTTGGAGATGGATTTTTCTTGGCACTACTGTGGAGCTTAAAAACATCGGCGTGAAGAACAATTCTTTGAAAAAGGAGTTTACGCTCAGCCTATATAGTGCGCAGATAGGTGTTGACTTGTATTATCGCCGGACGGGTAATGACTACAAAATCAGGAAGGCAAACTTTGGTGATGACAAGACCAATAGTATGCTGCGTGACGTGCCTTTCGACGGATTGAATGTAGGCATCACCGGACTTAATGTCTATTATATCTTCAACCACAACCGATTCTCCCATCCGGCTGCTTTTGCGCAAAGCACATGCCAGAAAATCAGTTGCGGCTCATGGATGGCGGGTTTGGGATATACACATCATAACCTGGAACTCGACCATAAGAAATTGAAGAATGTGGTGGAAACAAGCACCAACCATGAAGTGGAGATTGACTCTTCGCTGATGTTCAACAGTTTGAAATATAATGATTTCAATGTCTCTGTAGGATATGGATACAACTGGGTGTTCGCCAAAAATTGGTTGCTCGGTGCAAGTTTTTCGATGGCTTTGGCATATAAATGGTCGAGCGGAGATACAAACCAGTCTGCTGATGACTTTTCGTTCAAGAATATTAATTTGGATGGAGTGGGGAGAATAGGCATAGTGTGGAACAACACTAAGTGGTATTATGGTTCGAACGTGATAATTCATAGCTACAACTATCGAAAGTCGCGTTTTTCTGCAAACAATGTCTTCGGCAGTCTTAATATATACTGTGGATTCAATTTCGGATTAAAAAAAAGTTATAGAAAGAAGAAATGAGACCTATTGTAATTATAATGATAATACTTATGTCGGCATCGCATCCGGTTGTTGCACGCCATAGATATGCCGCTATCGACAGCATCAATGTTGTGGGATGGCTTGCCGAGGCAAGGCTTTTGTCTCCATCTACATGCTATCCGGTGTTTTTTGCAAAGAAGTTCATCGGTGTGCCATACGTGGCGCACACGTTGGAGGTGAACGATGATGAGCAACTGGTCATCAACACGCGTCAGCTCGACTGTACCACGCTTGTGGAGAATGTTGTAGCCCTAACACTATGTATGCGTAATGGCAAATACAGTTTTCATGACTACCTTCACTATATATATATAATAAGGTATAGGAATGGCAGCAACCGAGGTTATACCTCACGCCTTCACTATTTCACGGAGTGGATTGATGACAATAGCAAAAAGGGAATTGTATTAGAACGACAGACACCCAATCCGCCGTTTTCTGCTGTTCAGACGGTTAGGCTGGGGTATATGAGTGCTCATCCTGACAAGTACAAGGCACTGCGATTGCATCCCGATTTCATAAAGGGTATATCAGCAGTGGAACGTCAATTCAGTGGCAAAAAATACAGGTATGTCCCCAAATCCTCGGTAAGAAAAGGCGCAGCATTACGCAAGGCAGTGAAGAATGGCGACATTATTGCCATCACGTGCAATAAGAAAGGACTCGACATAGCCCATCTTGGTATTGCCGTATGGAAGAAGGATGGGCTGCATCTGCTTAATGCCTCACAGATTCACAAGAAAGTGGTGCTCGAACCTATGCTCCTTGGGGAATATCTATATAAGCACCCTTCACATACAGGAATAAGAATTGTAGAAATATTATAATAAATAAAACAACAGAATTATGGAATTACCAGATTTTATGAGTTATGCCAACAAGTTCTCACCTTCAGACTTCTTCGACAAGGTGGCCCGAATAGCCAAGCGGGCTGGCGCAAAATTGGTGTATGCAGCGCTGATTCTATACTATACGCTGCAGAGTGACAAGGTTTCCACAGCCGACAAGGCCTTGATAGTGGGAGCGTTGGGATATATGATAAGTCCTATAGATGCTGTTCCCGACGCTATTCCGATTATCGGATTGACCGATGACCTCGCCGTACTTGTCTTTGTCCTAAAGAAGGTGTGGGGCAATGTGGAAGAGGAAATCAAGGATAAGGCCCGCCAACGTCTCTCCAAGTGGTTTGACGAAGACGAGATAAAGGAAATCGACGAGTTGAAGTTCTGACCAAAAAATCGGAAGTGGGGGAGTTTTAACTCCCCCCAAAAATAGAGATTAGAATGGCATAGGTCCGTCCATGGGAGAATAGTTGCCTGAATCATTGGGATTGAATGGCATCTGGTCGCCCATAAGAGGCATATTGTCTCCTCCGTTGAGTTTTGAACCGATAATCTCACCTCCCACGGGAGCACCGCTTGAATTGCGGATGCTTGAGTCTTCAGGATTCTCGAATCGGGTGAATTCTCCACGGAAGTGTAGCAGCACGTCGCCAGTGGCTCCCTTACGGTGCTTGGCGATGATAATCTGTGCCATACCGTGAAGGTCCCTGCCGTTTTCATCCTGATAGATATGGTAATATTCTGGGCGATGCACGAAAAGCACCATGTCGGCATCCTGCTCGATGGCTCCTGATTCACGCAGGTCGCTCAACTGCGGGCGTTTGCCCTCAAGTCCCTCACGCGATTCCACACCACGGTTCAGCTGGCTCAATGCTAAAATAGGAATGTCAAGCTCTTTGGCAATCTGTTTCAATGAACGTGAGATAGTCGAGACCTCCTCCTGTCGGCTACTGAACCTCATGCCGTTGGCGTTCATCAGCTGAAGATAGTCAATCATGATAATCTTTACGCCATGGTCGCGCACAAGTCGGCGTGCCTTGGTGCGAAGTTCAAATACAGACAGACCAGGAGTGTCATCCACGTATAGTGGTGCACCGATAAGGTTATTGAGTCTTTTGTCAAGGCGTTCCCATTCATCAGGTTTCAGCTGGCCGTTGAGAATCTTGCTTCCCTGGATTTCGCAGCAGTTGGAAATAAGACGGTTGACAAGCTGCACGTTGCTCATCTCAAGTGAGAAGAACGCCATAGGCACTTTATAGTCGGCTGCGATGTTTTTTGCCATCGACAGGGCGAAGGAGGTCTTACCCATCGCAGGACGTCCGGCTATGATGACAAGGTCGCTCGCCTGCCATCCGCTGGTTATATTGTCGAGCTTGTAGTAACCCGTGGGCACACCGGTGAGTCCGTCCTTGTTGGCTGCCGCCTTTTGTATCACTTCCACGGCATTGGATATGACAGGGTCAATCTGAGTGTAGTCCTTCTTCATATTTCGGCGTGACAACTCGAAGAGTGAGCCTTCCGCCTCTTGCATCAGGTCATCTATGTCCATCGAACCGTCGAATGCCTTTGTCTCGATATTGCTTGCAAATGAAATCAACTGTCGCGCAAGGAACTTATGAGCAATGATGCGGGCATGGTATTCGATGTTGGCTGACGAGGCAACATTGTTTGAGAGGTCTGCCAAGTATATCGCTCCTCCCACCTTGTCGAGATTGCCTTGGCGTTCCAGTTCGTCGGTGACGGTGAGTACATCAACGGGTTTCTCCGCTAAGCTTAGGTCACGTATAGCGGAATAGATGTCCTGGTTACGTTTCTCGTAGAAACTCTCGGGCGAAAGTATCTCACATACCACGGCGTATGCGTCGCGGTCGTTCATGAGTGCTCCCAGCACAGCTTTTTCGACATCGAGTGCTTGTGGCTGCAGATGGGCGTATGTATTGTTTTCAGTGCTTTTTTTTGCCATAATATTTCTAATTTGGTTGCAAAAGTACAAAAAATCTCATTAAATCTTTCATATTTCAGAAGTTTTAATTACTTTTGCAGTAAAAAAAGAACAACTATGATTAATTTTCCTGTTGCAAAGATAAATCTTGGACTGAATGTCGTGAGCAAGCGCGACGACGGCTATCATAATTTGGAGACTGTTTTCTATCCCGTGCCCATCAAGGATGCGCTTGAGGTTTATCAGATGGATGAAGCTTTTCCATCTGACGTAAGGTGTGACCTTAAAGTGACTAATATCAATATTGAAGGGGATGAGCAGCGAAATCTCGTGGTCAGGGCTTATAACCTAATTGCCGCCGACTATTGTCTTCCACGTGTGCATGCCCATCTTTATAAAAACATACCGACACAGGCTGGAATGGGAGGCGGTTCGAGTGACTGCGCCTATATGATCAGACTCTTGAATGAACAGTTCTCGTTGGGTATGTCTGATGAAAAGATGATGGAATATGCGGCAAGGCTCGGTGCCGACTGTGCCTTTTTCATCAAGGGTTGTCCTGCCTATGCGGAAGGCATTGGGGAGAAGCTCACCCCGATTGACTTGAATCTGGGGGATTATAAGATGTTGGTGGTTAAGCCGGATATTCCAGTTTCAACCAAGGAGGCTTTCTCGCTGATTACTCCTAAGAAACCTGTGAAGAACTGTCTGGAGGTCGTGCGTCAGCCAATTGAGACTTGGAAGGAAGAACTGGTAAATGACTTTGAATACAGTGTGTTTGCCATTCACCCAGAGATAGGGCAATTAAAACAGCGCATGTATGACCATGGTGCCGTGTATGCTTCGATGAGCGGCAGTGGCAGTAGTGTGTTTGGATTATTTCGTGGTATGCCTGACGAGAAGTCATTTGTGGGTGGTATGGATAAACTCACTGTTTTTACGGTCGATATGTCTGATATTTGACAGCATTTTCCATGTTAGCCGTGGTATATACACTATTAGCCCCAGCAAGCTGCGCCTGCGCAGACGTTGGGGCATGGCAGTGAAAAGAGACAATAATGTTATAGCAAACAACCCCCACCATTTGCATGCCCATATCGGAGCCATAACAGTCATTATTGATGCAAACACTAATAAGCCCAATAGCAACATGGACCTTGGGACAAGTGTCTGCTGGATGGTCTTGTCGATGTAGTTCACATTGCATTGACATATTGCCTTCGGTATGTCGCCAATCAAGCTGATAAGACTTTGTATCTGTGCAGACATCCACCTTTGTCGCTGTTTTTGAAAGTTGGTCTCACTGCTGACCTTTTCGTCGAGAACGTGGATGTCTTCTACATATTTTATGAATATCTTTTCGCTGAGGAGCATTTTTTCAAGTTCCCTGTCTTCACCTGCTGTAGATAGACGATTTACATGCGATTTGAACCAATGGTAGCTGAAGCACATACCCGAACCGATAAGTGCCGATGACAGTCCAATGTTATTATGCCCCTTGCGGAAAATGGAGTTGTTTATTTCCTCGCTGATGCCGTCAAGTGCAGCGATATTGTTTTCACAGTTTTTGGCACACCGATGGCATTGTATTGCATCAAATCCCATATTGCAAATGTCGTTGAGCTTGTCAAGAAAATCATTTCCGACAATGTTGTCTGCGTCCAGTATGACTACATAGTCATAATCACATTCATTGTGCTCAATCGCGTATTGCATGGCCTTTGCCTTCGAGCTTTTCTCAAATGTTGGCTGCAGAAGGTTTATTGGAAGTCTTGCAAGTGTTTGGTTTGTTTCCGGTAGCATGTGGTCTGACACAACTGTCACCCTGTAAAGGTTGTCGGGATATTGCTGCCCAAGGAATTCCGTAGTCGATTTTATAATAACTTTGTCTTCGCCGTAGGCTGGAAAAATCACGAGGAAACGGTTTTTCCTGTTGCATGCGCATTGTGCCGTCTTCCTGCCTTTGCCGCCAAAAACGGAAGCAACAGCGAAGAAGGCGATATATCCGACAGATAATGCCAACAGACACCACATGGCGATGTCAACGGTGTGAACGATGTCCCAGAACATTGATGTGAAGTAATGAAGTTATTATTACGAATGGAATTTTCATGAAAGCCCTGTCCCATTGCTTGTCAACAAGATAGTTGGGGGTGGCAATGGCAAATACCAATAGAATCAGTGATGCGATTATCCACCACTTTATTGCAAGCGACATATATATGAAAGGCAGCGTGACACTCATGACTAATATAATGCCCATCATCAGCGTGCGTGGTAATAGCATCCATTGCAAAATCTTGTCAATAAGGTCATATTGCTTGTTGTATATTGCTCCTGGCAGGTATCTGATGTTTTTGGCCAAAGAGTGTAGCTGTTCAGTCAGCCATTGTCCGTGCTTGCGCTTGAATGCGCTTGATGCCCTGTTCTTTTCGTCGAAGATATAGATGTCATCAAAATAATCCACGAATATGTGTTGACGCATCAGGAGAGCCTCGAGTTCCTTATCCTCGAATTCCGCCTTGGTCTTGAT
Organism: Prevotella sp.; assembly: GCA_051869395.1. Taxonomy (GTDB): domain Bacteria; phylum Bacteroidota; class Bacteroidia; order Bacteroidales; family Bacteroidaceae; genus Prevotella. Next base: position 16,273 of record JBJEAV010000085.1, on the reverse strand, counting down.
GATGTTCTCCTTGAACCAGTTGTAGTTGAAGGCCATACCCGATCCGCATATAGCGGCAGGCAATCCCATGGAAATATGTCCCTGTCGGAATATGGTGTTGTTGATTTCCTCAAAAGTGGCTTCGAGGATAGCGGTTGCGGTGTCGCGGTTTTTTGATACGCGGTGTGCCTGAATGGCCTTTGTTCCCGCCGATTCATACGCATTGTTTATTTCGTCCAAGAATTCTGGTAGCACCAAGTTGTCAGCATCGAGAACCATGGCAATATCGTATATCTTAAACTGCGGAAGGTTGTTTATCGCGTATTGCAGGGCTTTGCCTTTGGTGCTTCTCCTGAAGTTCGGTGTGAGCAAGGTGATTGGATATTGGGCAAGTTTGAAATTGGTCATCTCTTGCAGGTGGTCAGAGATGACAACCACGTCAAACAGGCGTTGGGGGTATATCTGTCCCAATACGGAATTAACCGTGCGCTCAATAACATTGTCGCATTTGTATGCAGGTATAAGGATGATAAAACGGTTCTGTCTTTTTGATTTTGTCACTTTTGTTCCCCGTTTAAACTGGGCGGCAATAGTGAACACGGTAAAATAAACTACCGTCAAAAGCACGGCAGCAAACAATAGACCGTCAAAAATGAATAATATCCACCAAAAATCAAAATCCATAATATCTATAGTTTAATAAAGTCAACAATTCCTTTTAATGTAGCTTTCGCCATCTTTATTCTACCTTTAAGACAGAACTTGAGAATGTCTCTTGTGCCAACGACGAAAATCATATACATATATGACAGGAAACGGTATTCTGTAGAATTTCTCTTAATGAACAAGAGACGGTTCCTTGTCATGTAATATGTCTTTAACGGGCTCTCCGCTCCTGTGGTCTGGCTTTCCTTGTGGAAGACCGTGGCTGATGGTTCATACCATATGCTGTAACCTCCACGCCTCATCATCATCGACCAGTCGAGTTCCTCATAATACAAGAAGTAACATTCCGGCATCATTCCAACCTTGTCAATGGCTTCTCTTTTTACCATCATGGCTGCCCCATGTGCGTATGGTGTAGGACCGGGTGAGTCATATTGTCCTTGGTCGCTTTCGCCATAACCTATGCCCTTGTTCCTGAATGTGACTTTGGAGAGCGGGCTGAAACCGGCAAACTGAATCTTATGGTCACCGAAGAAAAATTTTATTTTAGGGCACACCATTCCGATTCTGTCATCCGACTCCAGCCTGTCAGCCAGTCTCTTTATGTTTGCTACATTAAGTTCAGTGTCATTATTGATGAAGAACAGTAGTTTCCCATTAGCTTCTCTTATGCCGAGATTGTTTCCCCCTGCAAACCCCAGGTTGGCTTTTGCCTCGACAACCTTTGCCTTGGGATATTTCGCTGCAATAATTGCAGCCTCGTTGTCCTTAGAGCCATTATCTACCACAATCACCTCCATACCCTTTTCGTTGAAGGTGAAACAGTCAAGCAAGGCACAAGTGTCCTTTATTCCATTGTAATTGACCGTTATGACGGATATTCTATACTCTTGAGGCACGTTTCTTCTCCAGTTTTAATCGTTTACGCTCTTCTTGTTTTTCAAGTTCCTTATTCTCCCATTCCGTGTATTCATAGTCGATGTATGGCATGATGTAAACTAAAGCCAAACCGCCATAAAAAATAATCACATTAGGGAATTGCATAAGTATCTGGTTAGCATATCCCCCAAGATGAAGGGAGACAAAAGCGCATGTAAAACCGGCTCCGAGACCTCTCAAGGACTTGTTTTGAATTCTGAAAAGCACATTCCAGCAAGCCCCGAAAAACATCATCAGAGTCGTTATGACAAATACTGTGATACCCACTTTTCCTGTTCTCACCCAAATATACACATACTCCGAGTCAGGCGGAATCTGCGACACTATTCTCAGTGTGCAGTATGACGGGATGTCCTGTGCCTCCAAACCTATGCCTATTCCCCATGGTGCGTCCACCATGTATTTCTTGAGCGTGGCCTTGTTGTATTCACGTACACCGAGCGAGGCATCATCCTTGTTGAATGCCGAGCGCATTCTTCTGATTGTGGGATTGCCGTTGCCAATCTTTGTGAACGCCATAAAAACGAAAAAAAACAAGAACACTATCGTGAAAGGTACAGCAATCTTCACAGACTTTGACAGGAAGATATAAACTCCCAACCCTGCCAAAAGACAGAAGATAGCGGTTCGTGTTCCCGAAAGGAACATTCCCCATACGCACAGGATGCCTACAATGCCGTAAAGGATTCTCTTCTTTCGCAGTGGGCTGGTGATGGCAGCCAAAATGAAGACAATTGCCATTGATGCCATATGGATGCCGTAGTTTGCCGCATCGCTGAAGATGGAGAAGTATCTGATTACACCATTCACAAAGTGTGTTCTCGCCGCGCGTATCAGGAAGACCTTCTCTGCGTCGTTGAATCCGAATTCCTTTTGTTTTACAGCCCATAATGCCCCGTATATAGAGAGTAACGCAAGGACAAGCATTAATTTCTCTATGCGTTTGGGCGTATTAATATAAATTGTCATTACCACGCAGGGATATACCAACTGGAAAGCCATCAGTCTGATGCCAGTGAACCAACTACCGACGTTCATTCCTAAACCGAACTGGTCGTTGAATATTTCCAACGTGCAAAAAGCACACCATATCCCCAATGCAAGCGTCATGACATTGAACATATATTTCGCCTTTATCTCCTTGAATGTCACTAATGCCGTGAATATCAGCATAAGCTGCAGCATTTCGTTTGGGAGTGACATCGGGATTGGCAAATAATTACATCTTGCCAGATAGTGCAAGAAATAATTCACTACCATCAGGACATAAAACAACAGCATTTCATGCTTGAACACAAAGTAGCAACCAATCACCATGACTGGAAGCATTGCCACAACAGCAAGTCCTGCGATGCCCGAAGAATACAAACTGTATATACCAATCAAGAAGAGGAGAAAGAGTACTGCCGCTCTTCCTCCACTTACTTGACTGAAAGGTTTGTATGATCTGTCGTTTATCATATACAGTTTAAATTGAATGACTGTTTTCCGTTGCGGTCAATCCCATCTGCGACATCCGGTAAACGAAGTTGCTGAGCTTGGTGTATGGCGGCAACTGTCCAACGAACTCCTCCACGGCGTAACGCTGTGATTCCGTGAGGTACATATAGAGGCTGTCCTTGTTCTCAAGTTGTGACTGCAACTCTTTGAGTGCCTTTTGGTCAACGTCCTTCCATGTGCGGTTAGCTCGTGTAACAAGCAGGTTGATTGTGCCGAGGTTGAGCAGAGACGACGGTATAGAGTGCTCGTTGAGATTGGGATACTCGATGATGGCAATCTCGTCAGGCAGTATATCCGGGCACAAGTCCTTTATGCTGGTGCTCATGATGTACCTGCTGTCTTCTGCAAGGAAATCTTCATCGTAGGTCAGTTTCCTTACCTGCAGTCCGAGTGCAATCCAGTAGTTCTCGAGTTCCTGTGCAAGATAGCTCTTTCCATTGCCCGCATCAGTTGAGATAAGGTTAAGCACGTTCTGCTGGCCTGTCTTGAAATGAGGCAGTAGAGCCTTGCTGAGCTGTCTCAGGGCCATATCCGAGATGGTTTTGTTGAATCTTCTGTATCTCAGGTTGCTCTCCTTCGGATAACATCCGATGACAGGAATCTTTGTGATTCTCTCAGAGCGCATGCGGTCGCGAAGTGTGCGGTCGAGGAGTTCTATCATAAAGAAGTACATCGCTGTCAAGAAGAACGTGAGCAGGTATGCACCCATCAGTATCATCATCCTGTTAGTGGGCAATGCGTTGAGCGGGAACATCGGCGGATTGAGCACGCGCAGTGTTGCTGTGGTCATCTGCAGGTTGCGCTGGCGCAAGCGTGCGGAATTCAGAGCCCTCAGCATCTCCATGTAATTGCTCTCCACGAATCCGATGTGCCTGTCTTTTTGGGCCAATGTTGCTCCAATAGGTGAGAAATAATGGAACTGTCGGTCTATGCTCTGTTTCATGATATCCTGGGCTGTCATCTTTGCCTTGGTCTTTTCAAGCAGCAAAACCTGGTCAACCCAGTTTTCGAGCAGGGTGTTTGCCTTGACTCCATTCTCTGTTGTGAATGCTCCTGCTTCAATTTCCAGCGTCAGTTCTTTTACGTTTTGAGAGGTCTCCCTAAGTTCTTTCTGAGCTTTTGCGAGTTCGTTCTGCGACTCGGCATTGTTGCCGCCGCCCTCACTTGACATAAGCTGCAGGTTGGATATTCTTGACTGTATCCTTGAAATGTCACGCACCTTGTCTGTGAACTTTTTCGATGCGCGAATGGCCTTAGCACGCTCACCGAGTTGTTTTTCCAGCCAGTCCATAAGTGCCTTTGTCGTGGTGTAATCCATCAGCAGTGTATTGTCTGAAATTTGCTGTCCCGCCTCAAGACTTGCAAGCTGCTTTGTCTGTTCGCCATAGTTAATGATTCTCTTCTCTTCATTAAAATGGATCAGGTCATTTTCCGCCTTCCGAAGAACATCGTAAAGTCGTGCCACTTCCCTTTCAAAGAACCTGATTACATTGTTTGTTTCACCGAATCTCAATTGCTGGTATTGGCGTGCGAAGACGTCGTTAAGAATGTCAAGCGTATTGTATGCAATACCTGCATCGTTAGCGCTATACCCTATATTAATAATGTCACTCTTGGAGAATTGTGACACTTTAAGTCTTGACGACATTGCGTTCAGGCTGAAGTAAGGGTGATAGTTGGTCAGTCCGAAAATGAAGTTGTCTTGAGTCGGCTTCTCGAATGCCTTGAGGTTGGCATATGTGGCTGACTCACTGTTACGGTTTATAAGTCCCTTAACCTCAGCCGGTACGGTGGCATTTAGCTGTCTGAAATGTTCTGCGGAGATGTAGTTGTTGTCCTTGTTTTCGTTTCCGTACATCATACAGCGGGCAAAGAGTCTCAGCGACACCTCATGCAGCGTGTTGTCAGTGGTGATAATGAGCATCAGGTTGTTGATGTTCGTTTGTGAATTGCCACCGGCTATGCCCGAACCGCCCTCGATATTGTATCCGGTAATCATTCCGGTGTATATTGTGGTGTTCGTCTCATATTGTCTTTCCATGTTTCTTGTCAGGAACCATGCTATGACGAGCGCAATCATCGGAAGGATTGCAAGATACCACCTGATGCGGTAAAGAAATCGTACTATGTATCTGAAAATATCCATAATATGTCGATTTTATATAGTTATTACTTATTTTGACTTTTTTGTTGCTTTGCCTCTTTTTCTGCCTGTTTCCTGGCTTCTTTTTCTGCCTGCTTTTTGGCTTTCTCGTCGGCTTTTTCCAGTTCTCTGTATTTTTTCTCCTCGGCTTCAGCCTGTTCCATGATTTGCTTGTGTATTGCCTTGTTTTCCTTGGCAATTTGCTTTTCCGTCTTGGTGATGGTGTCGTCGAGGGTAATCTCCGTGGTGGTGTTAGTGATTATCGGCGTTCGTGTCAGGATTTCGAGTGTCACGATGTCGGTGGTGATTTGGGTCTGCATCTGCTGGTATGCGTTTACTGCCTGATTCTCCCTCTGCTTGGTTTCAGCGAATGCGGCTATGCTCATCTCTCCTTGGTGGAACTGTTCCTGTGTGAGTTGTCCGGCACCTTGGTAGATGGCGGCGTTTTCGCTTGCAGTTTTAAGAGCCACCAGGTCATTGGTGATTTTCACGTAAAGCGACACGATTTGCAGCTTGAGCTGGTCGTAGGCGATGTCCTTGCTTATACGCGCTGCGTCCACCTCGAGTTTCTTTCTTCTCACGGATGCCTTGAGGTCCAATATGTCCTCAAGTGGCACAGAGAGGTTTACTCCCACATTCCAGTAGCTTTGTTCGCTTCCCTGAAACTGGTAGATCATGTTGCTGCTCATGTTCGAGGAGTTGTTTCCCCACATGTCGGTCTTGCCATATCCGTAGCTGGCGTGCCCCCTGACATATGAGAATATGTGCCTCTTTTGTTTGGCCACTTCTGCCTGTGCTATTTCCTGAGCCTTGGCAAGGCTAAGTATCTGTGGGTTTGACTTTGCGTTTTCTAACAGTACGGCGAGTGGTGGCAGGTGGAATCGTGAAAAGTCTATAGTACTTGTTTCGCTGGAATCGAAGAATCCGGCGGAAATTCCACTGTCGTTGTATTGGGCGTGTACCAATTGTGCTGACAATGATAATGTTGCGAAAACAGCTAAATGTCTGATTTTCATTTTCATGTCTTTAATGTTTCGGTTGTCGTTATATTATTAAAATGTCACACGTCATCCTTTTGGACGAATGCTGTAAGAGTTTTGAAGATGATCTTCATGTCGAGAAGGAAATTATAGGTCTGTCCATAAGTGATGTCGAGTTGTTTGCGCTCTTCAGCTGACATTTTGCCGCTTTCGCCTCTCTTCTCCACTTGCCACAGTCCTGTGAGTCCGGCAGGAGCCATAAATCTGTCTATACTGTCATCGCTAGTCAGTTTTTCCGCTTCATACAGTGGCAGAGGCCTGTTGCCAACCACAGACATGTCACCTTTCAATATATTGAAAAGCTGTGGCAGTTCGTCAATACTGTATTTACGGATGAAATGTCCCACCTTGGTTATTCTTGGGTCATTTTCAATCTTTACGAATGCATTGTTGATTTCCTCAGTTTTCTGCTTGTTGAAATTTGTCTCCGACACAACGAAATCGTCTCCGACAAGCATCACCTCGTCATCGCTGATAAGCATTTCTGCCGCCAGGTCGTCATCAATCGTAGCCGTGTCGTTGATGTCGGTGTCGAAGTGTCCCACTGGCATAGGTCTTTCATCGAGTTTGTCGTTGTATTGGTTCTGGGTGCGGCTCAGTTCCTTAAGTCTCTTGTCGGCATCCATAAACATGCTCCTGAATTTCAGGAAGTCAAAGACGGTGTAGTTGGTTCCCACTCGTTTCGACTTGAACATTACGGGACCTTCGCTTTCCAATCTGATTGCTATTGCCGTAATGATGAAAACAGGAGACAGTAATATCAATGCAACCGACGCAAAGACTATGTCGAATGTCCTCTTCCATAATGGAATCTTGAAATGGAGGATGTTCTTCCCTGATGCCTTGTCATCAAAGAGAATGTCCTCTCTGGTGGAAATAAATTGTATTTTCTTGTTTATCTCCGTTACGGACGACTCGATATTCAACGTGTCGTTGATACCGCATTTCTGGTATGTGAGCCTTTCTTCGTCGCTGAGGGTATCAGTCAATAGGATAAGATACAAGTTGGGGCATTTCTTTTTGAGGTATTTGATAGAGGTAATATCCTCACTGCGCACTCCTCTTTCGAAGAATACGATGAAATGCTCATTCTTGACCCTTGGCACACATAGTTTGGCTGCGTCCTTATAGGTGCTCGTCATGCGTACTATCTGTCCAGGGACATATTTGAGCTTGTCTCTTGTGCTAGGGTTTTTGCCTAAATATATGATACCTATCATGCTTTATATATTAAATAAGGTGTATAAGGCATTAATGTCAGGGAAGTATTTTCTTCACTCTGATTTTAAGTTCCATGGGGTTGAACGGCTTGACAATATAGTCAACTGCACCAATTTCGAGCAGTCGGATGCGCTCGTTGGTGCTGTCCTCGCTGCTGAGCATGATTACCGGGATATGACGGAACAATTCGTTCTGCTTAATCCATTCCAAAAAGTCATCACCTCTCATTCCCGGCATTCTGATGTCGGAGATTATGAGGTCGGGGGTATTGCCCGCCTGTAGCCACTTTACAGCTTGCAGTCCATCCGGAAGCCACTGTACGTCGTAGTCACTCATAAGGTATATAGATAGCACCTTGGCTATCGTTTCCTTATCATCCAATATTAGTATTTTTTTCTTCATATACTTTGATGGTAATATATTATCACTGCAAAGGTATGAAAAAAAAATGATATACGTAACTTTTTTCCGCTTTTTTTTTACTAATAATGCAAAAAAAAATTTTTTTTCGTTTTTTTGAGGGAAAAAACACTGTTATGCGTATTATTATATACAAATATTAGTAATCGATTATTAATTTTACAGAATTTGAATATGGCAAGAAGATTATTATTAGGATTTGATGTGGGAAGCAGTTCGGTGAAGGCTTCCCTCGTTGACGCAGACACTGGCAAGTGTGCTGCCACTGCTTTTTATCCCGAACAGGAAGCGCCGATTATCGCAGTTAAGGCTGGTTGGGCTGAGCAAGACCCGCAGATGTGGTGGGACAATGCAAAGTTGAGTCTTAAGAAGATTATGGCTGATGCCAATGCAAACGCTGATGAGATTGCCGCTATCGGTATTTCCTATCAGATGCATGGCTTGGTGTGTGTTGACAAGCAGCTCAACGCCCTGCGTCCGTCTGTCATCTGGTGCGACTCGCGTGCTGTGCCTTATGGCGAGAAGGCTTTCCGCGAATTGGGTTCCGACAAGTGCTTGCAGCATCTGCTTAACTCGCCGGGTAATTTCACGGCAGCCAAACTGGCATGGGTGAAGGAGAACGAGCCGGAGTTGTTTGAGAAGATTTACAAGGTGATGCTCCCGGGCGACTATATCGCCATGCGTCTCAGCGGTGTGCCCAACACGACTGTCAGTGGACTCTCTGAGGGTATGTTCTGGGATTTCAAGGAGAATAGGGTGGCTGACTTCCTGCTCGACTATTACGGTTTCGACAAGTCGCTTCTCGCTGATATCGTGCCCACGTTCAGTGTGCAGAGCGCTGTATCGGCGGAGGCTGCCGCTGAAACCGGACTGAAGGAAGGCACTCCAATCACTTACCGTGCCGGCGACCAGCCAAACAATGCCCTTAGCCTCAATGTATTCAATCCGGGTGAGATTGCATCCACCGGTGGCACATCGGGTGTTGTATATGGTGTCTTGGGTGATGTAAACTACGACCCGAAGAGCCGTGTCAACACATTCGCGCATGTCAACCATACTGACGCTCAGACCCGCCTTGGTGTGCTTCTGTGCATCAACGGATGCGGAATCCTGAATGCGTGGACGCGCCGCAACATAGCTCCCGAAGGCATAGGTTATGCCGACATGAACAAGCTGGCGGCTGGTGTGCCCATCGGCTGTGACGGAGTGAGCGTGATTCCGTTTGGCAACGGTGCCGAGCGCGTGCTTGAGAACAAGGAGGTGAATTGCACAATCAGCGGTGTGAACTTCAACAAGCACAACAAGGCTCACATCGTGAGGGCTGCCCAGGAGGGTATCGTCTTCAGCTTCTGTTATGGTATGGAGGTTATGCAGCAGATGGGTATGAACATCACCAAGATTCATGCCGGCAAGGCTAATCTCTTCCTCAGCGACATCTTCCGCGACACGCTTGCAGGAGTAAGCGGAGCTACTATCGAGCTGTATGACACCGATGGAAGTGTTGGTGCTGCCAAGGGTGCCGGTATTGGTGCTGGTATATACAAGGACAACAACGAGGCATTCGCCACACTCGACAAGCTGGCTGTCATCGAACCCGACGAGAGCAAGCGTGCTGAGTATCTCAGTGCCTACAGCAGGTGGAAGAGCGTGCTCAACAAGAGTATCTAAACACTTGCATGTGTTTCAATATAAACATCGGGACAAATACCCATTGGTATATGCCCCGATGTTTTTGTAATATTTCAATCTTCCAATCTTTCAATCTTTCAATCTTTCAATCTTCCAGGCTTTCCTTATACCATTCGAATAGTTTCTTCACGCCCTCATCGATTTCCACCTTGTGTGTCCATCCTAAAGAGTGAAGTTTCTCCACGTCGATAAGTTTGCGCATGGTGCCGTCGGGTTTCGAGGAGTCAAACTCAACAGTGCCCTCAAATCCAACTGCCTTGACCACCAGTTCCGACAGTTGGCGTATGGTCAGCTCCTTGCCTGTTCCCACGTTGATGTGACAGTTGCGTATTTCTCCCAAGGCTGGTATTGCTCCGCCTCGTCCCTCGCTGTTGTTGCGGTCAACAGCACCTGCGGTTGATGCACCGTAGAATACCGAGGAGTATTTCTCTATACCGATGATATCCTTGAAATCCACGTTCAGCAACACATGGACACTGGCGTCTGCCATGTCCTCGCTCCACAGGAATTCGCGCAGCGGCGTGCCTGTTCCCCATAGCACCACCTTGTTGTCGGATATACCGTAGAACTCCAGTGCCTTGAGTATGCGCTCCTGGCTATTCTTACCGTCCACGTTTCCATCGCCGATGATGGCCTTTAGCTTCTCGTCGGGATTCACCGGACGTTTGTCCATATCGGTGCGTATAGCCTGCCAGTCGCCGTCGTGAATGAGTTTTGCCAGGTATATCTTCCTCATCATCGCCGGCATCACGTGCGAGTTTTCCAGGTGGAAGTTGTCGTTGGGACCATAAAGGTTTGTGGGCATCACGGCTATATAGTTGGTGCCGTACTGCAGGTTGTAGCTCTCGCACATCTTCAGTCCGGCAATCTTTGCTATGGCATATTCCTCGTTGGTGTATTCCAGTGGCGAGGTGAGCAGGGCGTCCTCCTTCATGGGCTGAGGCGCGTTCTTTGGATATATGCATGTGGAGCCGAGGAAGAGCAGTTTCTTCACTCCGTGCGAGTAGGCGTTGCTGATGACGTTGCACTGCACCTTCATGTTCTGCATGATGAAGTCGGCGCGATATAGTGAGTTGGCCATGATGCCTCCCACGAATGCCGCTGCGAGCACCACAGCGTCGGGTCTCTCCTGGTCGAAGAAGTCCTTCACCGCGTTCTGGTCGGTGAGGTCGAGTTCCGAGTGGGTGCGTCCCACGAGGTTGTTGTATCCTCTTGCCTTGAGGTTGTTCCAGATGGCAGAACCCACGAGTCCGCGGTGTCCTGCCACATAGATTTTCGAATTCTTGTCCAGTGCCATCTTTGTTATTCTGCCACTTGAGCCTTTAAAAACAGTTTTTTCACGAATTTCATGTCGTGTTTTACCATGATTTTCACGAGTTCCTCGAATGTTGTCTTTGTCGGGTTCCATCCGAGTTGTTTCTTTGCCTTTGAGGGATCGCCCAGCAGCTGGTCAACCTCGGCGGGACGGAAGTACTTCGGGTCAACCTCCACGAGAGCCTTGCCCGTAGCCTTGTCGTATCCCTTCTCGTCAACGCCTTCTCCCTTCCATTCCAGCTCGATGCCCACTTCGCGGAAGGCGAGTGTGGCGAACTCTCTCACTGTGTGGTATTCTCCAGTGGCGATTACGAAGTCATCGGGTTCGGGCTGTTGCAGTATGAGCCACATACACTCCACGTAGTCCTTGGCATATCCCCAGTCGCGCAGCGAGTTGAGGTTGCCCAGGTAGAGCTTGTCCTGATATCCCTGTGCTATGCGTGCGGCGGCGAGTGTAATCTTTCGCGTAACGAAGTTTTCGCCTCGTCTCTCGCTCTCGTGGTTGAAGAGGATTCCGTTGCAGCAGTACATGTTGTACGACTCGCGGTAGTTCTTCATGATCCAGAATCCGTAGAGCTTTGCCACCGAGTAAGGCGAGCGTGGATAGAACGGGGTGGTCTCCTTCTGCGGCACTTCCTGAACCTTTCCGTAGAGTTCGGATGTTGAAGCCTGGTATATGCGGCATGTTTTCTCAAGTCCGCAGATTCTCACTGCCTCCAGCAGACGGAGCACTCCCACGGCGTCGGTGTCGGCAGTGTATTCCGGCACGTCGAACGAAACCTTCACGTGGCTCTGTGCCGCGAGGTTGTAGATTTCCGTAGGCTTGGTCTCGCCTATGATTCTGATGAGCGACGAAGAGTCGGTCATGTCAGCCCAGTGGAGGTTCACCAACCTTGCCTTTTTCATGTCCCTTACCCATTCGTCGAGATACAGGTGCTCGATGCGTCCTGTGTTGAATGATGACGAGCGTCGGAGCAGTCCGTGCACTTCATATCCTTTTTCGATTAGAAATTCGGCGAGATACGAGCCGTCCTGTCCTGTGATACCTGTGATTAGAGCAACTTTCTTGTTTTCCATAAAACGTATTTATATATTAATAATGTGTAATTCCTTATCAGTTGTTTCCTGTGAATTGCTTGATGCGCTGTTCCTCGGATAGTTTGCAGATGAGCAGCGTGTTGTCGTTTTCCGCCACGATATATCCGTCAAGTCCCTGCACCACCACTTTCTTTTCCTGCGTGGTGTGAATGATGCAGTTGTTAGTCTCGTATGTCTGTATGTTGTTGCCTATGCAGCTGTTGCCGTAGAGGTCCCTTTTGGTGTTTTGCAGCAGCGAACCCCATGTGCCGAGGTCGCTCCATCCGAAGTCGGCTGGGCATACGAATATCTCCTCTGCCTTCTCCATGATGGCATAGTCCACTGATATGCTCTCACATTCGGGGAACCGCTCGTCGATGAGCTGCTGTTCCTTTTCGGTGCCGTATATGGGCAGCATTGCCTCGAATATCTTCGAGATGTTGGGCTGGTAGATGCGGAAGGCGTTGACGATGGTGCTCACGTTCCAGATGAATATGCCTGCGTTCCAGTAGTAGTTGTTCTTCGAGATGTATTGCTTGGCGGTCTCGAGGTCGGGTTTTTCCCTGAATGAATATACACGGAATATCTCCTTGTTGCGCAGTGAGCTGCTGCTGAGGTCTGCCTGTATGTATCCGTATCCGGTCTCGGGGCGTGTGGGTTTCATGCCTAAGGTGACGATGGCGTCGGAGTCAGCCGTGAAGTTGAGGCATGACTTGACTACACGGCGGAATTCCTCCGTGTCGGTGACGATATGGTCGCTGGGCGTTACCACGATGTTGGCCTTGGGATCCTGCGACTTGATTTTCCAGCTCACGTATGCTATGCATGGGGCTGTGTTGCGGCGGCATGGTTCGCACAGGATGTTGCCCGCCGGCAGTTCGGGCAGTTGTTGCCTTACGATATCCACGTATGACTTGTTTGTCACTACCCATGTGTTTTGCGGCTCGCAGATGCCGCCGAATCTCTCGGCGGTGAGCTGCAGCAGCGACTTGCCCACTCCGAGCACGTCAATGAACTGCTTGGGCTTTTCCTCTGTACTCATTGGCCAGAAGCGGCTTCCTACACCGCCTGCCATGATCACTAAATGGTTGTTCAGCTTTTCCATATCCATCATATCTGATAATTAATGTTTCTTGAATTTCTTTATGGCGAAATATGCCGCAGCTATTACCACGGCAGCCACGATGACAATCTTTATATAGTCGGAGTATTCTACAATTTTGGCGTCGAGTTGGCTTTCGGGCACTATCGAGTGGAGATACCATCCAAGGGCGGCGAGGATGGAGTTCCACACGCCGGCTCCGATGGTGGTGTAGAGGATGAACTTGCCGAAGTTCATCTTTGCCAGTCCTGCGGGCACGCTGATGAGCTGCCTTATCACGGGCAGCAGGCGGCCGGTGAGTGTGGCAACCACGCCGTGGTCGGCGAAGTATTTCTCGCTGCGCTCCACCTTTTCCTCATTGATGAGACACATCCTGCCCCATTTGCTTCGCGCGAAGCTGTATATCAGCGGACGGCCGAGATAGTAGGCGGCGGCATAGTTGATGATAGCCCCGAGGTCGGCGCCCAATGTGGCGAACAGCACCACGAGAAATACGTTCTGGTAACCTGCGGCGGCATGGTAGGCAGCGGGTGCAACCACCACCTCCGAGGGGAATGGTATCACGGTGCTCTCGATGAGCATCAGCAGCAGGATTGTGCCGTAGTTTAGATTACTGAGTAATGACGACAGGTTCATAAATAACTTAATTTATATATTAGAATTTAACGTCTTTGATATAGTCATAATATTTCTCGCAGGGCAGTCCGGCGGGGAATATCTCGCTGAATACGAGTTTCACCTCCCTGCTGTTCAGCAGGCAGGCCTTCTTCAGGTATTCCATACCCTCATTCATCTGCCGCATCTTGAGCAGGCTTCCCGCCATATAGGAGAATCCGTACTTCCATCCCTCCGGCATGTTGGACTCAAGATGCCTGAAGTAGGCGATGCTTGACTCGTATTCTCTCTGGTCGTAGAGCGACACGCATATCTTGAGCATTATCTCGGGATTTTCGTCCGACATCTCGATGGCTTGGTCGAACAGTTCGATGGCCTTGTCCTTCTGGTTGTTCTGCAGGTATATGTGCCCTTCGAGCACAATCCTGTTGGGGTCGCGCCCGGGGATGTTGTTGTCGCTTTCATAACCCTCGGCCTGTCCTAAATAGTAGAGGGCCTTTTCCAGCTCTTGCTTGCTACTATATACATAAGCCAAGTCATCGTAAATCTGCACCATTAGCATGTTGTCGCTGCAGTCGGAGTGAGCCTCGGCGAGCAGCAGACATTCGCGAGCCTTTTCCAGGTTCGACAGCTGCAGGTAACAAGCGCCCATGTCGGCCTCAGCCCTGGCGTTGTCGGGTATGCGCTCGAGGAATCGCTTGTAGTATTCCAGTGCTCCCTCCGTCTCGTTCATGCTGAGCAGAGCCTTTGCCTTGCACCACAGTCCGTCGCTGTTGTTGGGGGTGATGGCAAGCGAGTATTCGGCACTGCTGAGACATTCGGGGTAATCGCCGTTGCACAGTTGTATCAGTGCGAGCATGTTCCAGAAGCGGCTCACGAAGGGGTTCTGGTCGATGAGTCTCTCCAGACATTCCGTTGCCTCCTCGTATTCTCCCGCATTTGTGTGCACCCGTGCAATGATTTCGAGCCGTTCGTTGTTGTCCCAGTCTATCATCCTTTCGAGCCATTGCCTGGCGGGGGTGGAGTATCCGTAGTCGATATACAGTGCTGCCACGTCGAGGCAGAAGTTGTCGTGTTCATCCCTTTCGGTTTCACTGTATCTCTCCAACAGCTGGTTTTCAGCCTCTTCGGTCTTCCCCTCGGCTATGAGCAGTTCCGCCCTGAGATAGAAATAGTCCACGTCCGCCTTGTCCTCGATTTGTTCGCAGTAGTCGCGTGCCTTGTCGTAGTCGCTCTCCACAAGTGCCTGTCTGGCCTTGAACACGAGCGGCCCAATGGCTCCCGGATATAGCGCAAGGGCATAGTCGGCGACGTTATTAGCGTCGTCAACCAGCCCGTCGTAGTTGTAGTAGTCTATGATGTCGGTCAGGTCGTCGATGTCCATAAACACCGTCCTTCCCTCTTTCATCGCCTCCTCATATTGTTTCAGATTTCTCTTGAAACGGTCATTCTTGAATAGCTCTTCGTCTATGTGCATCTACTTGTTGATTTTAGCCCAAGTGTCCTTCAGGCCGACGGTCTTGTTAAACACGGGACGCTCGGGGGTTGAGTCGAGGTCGGGAGTGAAATAACCTATTCTCTGGAACTGCAAGAATGTGCCTGGCTTGAGCGTGGTGGCGAAGTCCTCCACATAGCAGTTCTCGAGCACTGTCAGTGAGTTGGGGTTGAGCAGCTCGCGGAAGTCGCGCTCGTCGGCGGCAGGGTTCTCCACGCTGAAGAGGCGGTCGTAGAGTCTCACCTCTGCCTTGTGGCAGTGGTCGCAGCTCACCCAGTGCAGCGTGCCCTTCACCTTGCGGTTGGCTCCCTCCATTCCGCTCTTGCTTTGGGGGTCATATTCGGCGTATATCTCCTCGATGTTGCCGTCGGCATCCTTCTTGCATCCCGTACACATCACTATATATGCGTTCTTGAGTCTCACCTCCTTGCCGGGGCTCATGCGGAAGAATTTCTTCGGCGCGTCCTCCATGAAGTCCTCGCGCTCTATCCACAGTGTGCGGCTGAAGGTGATGGTGTGTGTGCCGTCTGCCTCGTTCTCGGGGTTGTTCACGGCGGTCATCTCCTCGGTCTGTCCCTCGGGATAGTTGGTGATAACGAGCTTCACGGGGTTGAGCACTGCCGACACGCGGGTAGAGCGCTTGTTGAGGTCGTCCCTCACTGCTGCCTCCAGCAGGGCGTAGTCGTTGAGTGCGTCAAACTTGGTATATCCGATTGAATCCACGAATGCCCTGATGCTCTTGGCTGAGTATCCGCGTCGGCGCATTCCGCATACGGTCGGCATACGCGGGTCGTCCCATCCGCTCACGAGCTTCTCGTCCACGAGTGTGTGCAGCTTGCGCTTGCTCATCACGGTGTAGGTGAGGTTCAGTCGGTTGAACTCTATCTGCCTCGGGCGGTAGTCGGCGCCGCGGGCTGCCTCGGTGTCATATTCCTTGAGGAAGTCCACAAACTTGTCGTATAGCGGGCGGTGGGGCACGAACTCCAGCGTGCAGATGGAGTGGGTGACACCCTCGAAATAGTCGCTCTGTCCGTGTGCGAAGTCATACATCGGGTAGGCGTGCCACTTGGTGC
>JBJEAV010000084.1:0-3887 GCA_051869395.1 Prevotella sp. | reverse complement strand
GCCCGTGATATGGTATCTCATGAGCGACTGGCTCTCGCAGTTCAGTTATCGCATCACGCTCTCGCCGTGGATATTCCTCACTGCCGGTGCCGTATGCTTCCTTATCTCGCTGTTATCCACAATAATACAGAGCTGGGTGGCGGCGAATGAGAATCCGATAAAAAGCCTCATGCAATAACAGCCTCACCCCCGGCCCCTCTCTAAAAGAGAGGGGAGATAATTAGCTTTAAAGGTGAGTGGGGTGATGTAGTTGTATAATATATAATAAAATAAGTAGTATAAACAGTAGTATAAAATTGAAATATGAAAAAAACAAAAGAAAACAATGAAGAAAACAAGGTAAGAAGCATATCATCTCCCCTCTCTCTTGGAGAGGGGTCGGGGGTGAGGCTGTTTTCCTCTTATCTGCGCTTCCTCTCCCGCAACAAGGTCTATACCGTCATCAACGTCTTCGGACTCTCCGTCTCGCTGATGTTCGTTATGCTGATTGGCGTGTATGTGTGGCAGGAGTATCGCGTGACGCGCGATATTCCCGAGAGTGAACGTGTTGAGGCGATAGGTATGCGATTCGCCGGGAAGGAATTGTTTGGTACGCACCACTATGCAGGGAAACAGCTTCAGAAGATGTTTCCCGAGATAGAGGCTGTGTGCGGAGTGAGCAAACTGGAACTGACATTGAACAAGGGCGACGAGCGTTTTCGTGCCCAGGTGCTCTCTGCCGACTCCACATTCTTCACCTTGTTTGGCTATCCACTTAGAGAGGGCGATGCCGTTAGGTGCTTGGAGACCAAGGATGCAGCCGTGGTGAGCGAGAGCTTTGCCATGAAGTATTTTGGCGAGAAGGATGTCGTTGGGCGCACCATAACATTCCGCGACTCGCTGAAGTTCCACGTCACGGCAGTGATGAAAGACCTCGACGGCAGGATATTCCGCAATGCCGACATGGTGGTGAACTACTACAACCAATGCTACGGCAACTATTGCGACACTGACGAGGCATTCCTGAAGAGGTTTGTAAACCTTACGGGATGCAGCCTCTTCCTAAGGTTACGCGAGGGTAAGACGTTTGTAGGGCGCGAGAAGGAACTTGTGGATTGCTATGCCTCGTTCTGGAGCGATTTTGCCGAGCAAAAACCCGGTGATGAAAGGTATATTCAGCCATATGCGATGAAATACAAGGACGTGTATTTCTCAAAGACCACGGACAACGGGGTCATGCGTTTTGGCGACATTATGCTTGTAAGGATTCTTGCTGCGGTGGCTCTCGTCATACTCCTTTTTGCCGTGATGAACTATGTCAACCTCACCGTGGCACAGTCGGGAAAGCGTGCCCGCGAGATGGCTGCCCGAAGGCTATTCGGGGCACAGCGGCGTGAGATTGCAATGCGGTTTGTGGGCGAGAGCCTGATGCTCTGTGCGCTTGCCTTCCTGCTTGCCTTGCTACTGACATTCGCCTTTGCAGCGAGCTTCGGCGAATTGCTTGGCACTAAGATGAATATGTCGCTCATGCTTAGTCCTATGGTGATAGCTTTACTTCTTGCCATACTTTTGGTTACAGGCATATTGTCGGGAGTTGTTCCTGCTGCAGTGTCATCGAGGGTGGATCCGATGGAGATAGTGCGCGGCACGTTTGTTCACAAGACTAAGATGGTGTTCAGCCGCGTGTTCATCGTGGTGCAGAATATCATTACCATTACAATGCTTGCCTGCTCGTTGGTTATGGTGGTGCAGATGAAACACCTTGCTGACGCTCCCTTGGGATTCCAGCAGAACAATATCCTGACGATAGATGATGTGGATTCTCACGAGCGTTTCAAGCAGGAGCTGATGAAACTGCCTTTTGTAAAACTCGTGACTCCCTCGATGGGAACACCGGCAAACGGCGGCAACAACCAGACTGTTGTCAATAGCGAGGGATTTGTGGATATGAAAATCCAGCACTTCATAGTGGAGAAAGAGTTCTTCGACATCTATGGTCTCACTCTCACCGACGGCAGCATGCCAAAGCCGGGAATGTATTATATGAACAAGAGTATGGAGAACGATGTGAAGGCTTCGGACGCAATACGTGATCCACGCAACACATTGAAGAAGATACACTTGCTCAACCACGACTTCGAGGAGCAATATGGCGGTACGCTTAACGACTTCCGCATACGCAGCATCGAGGAGGAACAATGTCAGTTGCTCATCTCCGTGGTTGACAAGGTGCCGTACTGTTGGAATCTAAACATCCTGATGGAAGGCGACCTTGAGGAAGGTTACAACGAGATAGCCCGACTCTATCACAAGTTTTATCACGAGGAATTAGGTGAAAAGCAGGCGCGCTTCATCGACGATCAGGTGCAGTTGGCGTTCGAGGCACAAATCCGCACGTCGCGCATCGTCTCCCTCTTTGCCCTTGTGGCGATACTCATCTCCATGCTCGGCTTGATAGCCATGTCCACGTATTTCATCGAGCAGAGGCAGAAAGAGATAGCCGTGCGCAAGGTGTTCGGTTCGACCAATGCCCAGATGCACCTGCGACTCGTGCGCACATTCCTCATGTATGTCGTGATAGCCTTCGTCATCTCAGTGCCCATCGTCTTGTATTTCATGAAAGACTGGATAATACAATACAGTTATCGCATCACATGGTGGCCCTGGATAGCAGTGGCGGGAGCAATCATCCTCCTGATATCCTTTGCCGCAGTGATGGTGCAGAGCTGGGTGGCTGCTAATGAGAATCCGATAAAGCATATTAAAGATAATTAATTTAGGAGTTATGAGGGGATGTTATAATAAGAAGTTATGATGAGGAGTTATGAGGTGCCAAATGTTTATGCGCGGAGGTGCATAAGCGCAGAAAGTATTGGCCCATTATAACTCCCCCATATAATTTCCCATTAACTCCCCATCATAACTCCCCAAATAAAAAAACAATGATCAAAGTAGAAAATTTATCAAAGTCGTTCCGCACGGAAGAGGTGGAGACGATTGCATTGAATGGAGTGTCGTTCGAAGTGAAGGACGGCGAGTTTGTGGCTATTATGGGTCCATCGGGATGTGGCAAATCGACATTGCTCAACATCCTCGGACTGCTCGACAATCCCACGGGAGGAAAGTATTGGCTCGACGGGAACCCAGTTGACGCACTGAAGGAGAAAGACCGCACCGATGTGCGCAAGGGACAGATTGGTTTTGTCTTCCAGTCGTTCAACCTGATCGACGAGTTGAACGTGGAGGAGAACATCGAACTGCCGCTCACCTATCTTAACATCCCTGCCAAGGAGCGCAAGCAGAAGGTGCAAGAGATTATGAAGCGCATGGCGATAAGTCATCGTGCCAAGCATTTCCCCCATCAGCTCTCGGGAGGTCAGCAGCAGCGTGTGGCAATAGCCCGCGCAGTGGTGTTCGGTCCGAAGATTATTCTTGCCGACGAGCCAACGGGTAATCTCGACTCCAAGAACGGTATCGAGGTGATGAAACTCCTCACAGAGCTGAACCGTGAGGGAACAACCATAGTTATGGTGACTCATAGTGACCGCGATGCCTCAATGGCGCAGCGAGTGATAAAGCTATTCGACGGAAAAATAGTGGAGTAAGCCCTGCAAGGGCGGCATAACATAGGATAGGGCGTGAGCCCTATCATTTAGCCCTATCCCTCTCTCCCCCTCCTCCCGCCGATGGCGGGAGGAGGGGGAGAGAAGTGAAAATCATATCATACACAGGGTTGACACCCTGTGCTATTCTATGCCGCCCCTTCAGGGCTATACGTTAGGTCAGTTACTTCAGCGCAATCCTTGCTTCCTCAAGCATACCGGATATATACGGGTCGCCCAAGGAGTAGTTTTTAATGAGTTCTGCTAAGCTCTTGTCGCAAGTGGCGCGCTCGTTGTCGGTGAGCA
>JBJEAV010000083.1:1378-3891 GCA_051869395.1 Prevotella sp. | reverse complement strand
AAGAGAATACCGCTCATTCCCGCCACTGCCGTCAGCAACATACTCTCGGATATTATCTGCGAGAGAATCATCTTCGGCGTGGCTCCGATGGCACGTCGGATGCCTATCTCTGTTGTGCGTTCCTTCACCGTCACCATCATGATGTTCGACACTCCGATGGCTCCGGCAAGCAATGTTCCGATACCCACAAGCCATATCAGGAAGTTGACTCCATTGAAGAGGTTGTCGAGCATAGCAAAGAGAATCTCCGTGTTGAACACCGTTATCGCCTTCTCGTCGGTGGGATCGACTGTGTGCGCCCTTGCTATCACCGTGCGCATACGGTCGGTGATGGAACTCATCACCACTCCTGGCTTTCCCGTCACTGCGAGACTGTGTATCTGGTCGCCGGAGTTGTAAGCCTTGCGGAATACAGTATAAGGTATAGAGACAATCTGGTCGTTACGCCCGTTGATGTTGATTCCGCTCACCTTGTAATCCACTCCCACAATCTGATAATATGTGGAGTCGAGGCGTATGCGTTGTCCGCAAGGGTCGCCGCCTCCGGGGAAGAGTTTCTTATAAACCTCCTTACCGATGACGCACACCTTGCGAGCCTCGCGTATGTCCATCTCGTTGAGAAATCGTCCGTAGTACATGATAGGGGCAGTGACATCGGCATAGTCGTAGCTCACTCCCGACACGTTTGCCGAGAACGTATGTTCGCCCTTCACGGCATTCTTCTTGCCGCCGAACATCACCGGAGTGATGATGTCTAGCTCAGGCACTTGCTGGCGCAGACGGGTCATGTCCTTCTCCACCATCGACACATATCGTCCCTTGCGGAAGCCCTTGTATGCCTTGGTGGTGTTCTGCGTCCATATCATCGCCGAGTTGGTGGCAAAACCCGAGAAGTTCTTCTGAAGCATCTCCTTGAGGCCCTGTCCACCGCCGATAAGTACGATGAGCATAAACACTCCCCAGAACACACCGAATCCAGTAAGGAAACTGCGACTCTTGTTGCGGGTGATAGTGTCGATAATCTCGCGGTAGGTATCTATGTCGAAACGAAGCCTCACCCCCGACCCCTCTCCAAGAGAGAGGGGAGATGATATGTCTTTTCCCGTATGTGATTCTTTCTTTTTCATCACTATCTATTTATTCTTATTATTTATATTTAAGTCAAAAGTCTCATAGGGTATAAGTCTAAGAGTCAAAATGCCAAACCCTGTCCTTGAAATCATTTTATCTCCCCTCTCTCTTGGAGAGGGGCCGGGGGTGAGGCTTCTTTTTTATTCGGCTCTGAGTGCTTCTATCGGCCTTACTCTTGCCGCCTTGAGTGCTGGGATGAGTCCTGCGATAGTTCCGGCGATAATAATTACGAGGGTTGCCTGAATGCAGACATCCAAGCCTACTGTAGGATTGAGGAACATCGTCGCCTGGAAGAGTCCTGTATCCACCACCTCATGACCTATCGTCGCATCCATATATTCGTTGGCGGCAATGCCGCATATCATACCTATATATCCGAAGATGGCGGTTGTGATGACACTCTCGGTGATGATGAGCTTTAGTATCTGCCATGGCTTTGCCCCTATCGCCTTGCGCACACCAAACTCGCGGGTGCGTTCCTTTACGGTGATGAGCATGATGTTCGACACGCCCACGATACCGCTCAGCAATGTGAACAATCCGATTACCCACAAGGCAGTGCGTATGATACTGATACCCTGCGCCATCTGTATGTTGTCCATGTATCTGTTCCAGATATACACCGCCGACTCGTCATCGGGGGCAGCATCATGCTGGGTGTTGAGATGGGCACGATAGTTGCGCTCGAAGTCCTTGTTCTGAGCCTCGGTGACGAGACCCTTAATCTCAAACTGTATATCACCAGCCTCATCACCCTTGGCATAGATGGTTTTCAAGGTGGTATAGGGGATGAAAGCCTCGTTGTTCTGACGCTGCTTGTCATCCTTCACTATACCAATCACCTTGAACATCAAGTCACCCACCTTTACGTCGCGCCCGACGAGAGAGAGATAGTCTTTGGCGAGTTCCTTGGCTTGCGCTTGCCACAAGGTAATCACCTTGCGGCGTTCTTTCATGTCTATGTCGTTGATGAAGCGTCCTGCAACTATCTCGCGCTTGTTGATGTCAGCCTCCGAGGGATAAACACCGCTGAGGTTCTGAGCTGAGATATAGTTATCGCCGAGCGAGATGTTCACTCCATACTGCGAGAGTATCGAACCTACCTCCTCCGTGTTTTCGGCGAAGGTCTTGGCAGTCATATCCACGTCGCGCTCGTTGAGCGTGATACTCCTTCCCTCCTTCAGACCCTTATAGGCCTTGGAGGTGCGCCCGCCGAAAATCTGCATTGAGTTGGCGAGGAAGCGTCCCGACTGGTCGAGATTGGCATTGATGAGTCCGTTGCCTGCTCCCAAGAGGAATATCAGCATGAATATTCCCCATGCCACGGCGAAGCCAGTGAGAGATGTGCGGAGCTTGTTGCGCTTGGCTGTGCTCCAGATTTC
>JBJEAV010000083.1:0-1278 GCA_051869395.1 Prevotella sp. | reverse complement strand
AATCCTCTATTGGCATGATGGTCGAAGTTTTCCTCGATTTCTCCTATGAGTCCGTCCTTGATATGCACTATCTTGTTGGTCTCGTTTGCCACTCCGCCCTCGTGGGTCACCACCACTATGGTGATGCCCTCCTCCTGATTGAGTTTCTTCAGCAGTTGGATTACCTCCACACTGGTCTTCGAGTCGAGAGCTCCCGTGGGTTCGTCGGCGAGGATTATCTGCGGACGGGTGATGAGTGCCCTGGCTATTGCCACACGCTGCTTCTGTCCACCCGACATCTCGTTGGGATAGTGGTTTGCCCACTGCTGAAGCCCAAGTCGGTCGAGATATTCCATCGCCATCTGATGACGCTTGCGGCGGCCCACTCCCTGATAGAACAGTGGCAACTCCACGTTCTCCACAGCCGTCTTAAAGGGTATGAGGTTGAACGACTGGAAGATAAAACCAATCATCTTGTTGCGATACTCGGCGGCTCGCGTCTCGCTGAGATCCTTTATCAGCACGTCGTTGAGAAGATACTCACCGGTGTCATAGTTGTCGAGAATGCCTAATATATTTAATAAGGTGGACTTTCCCGAACCTGACGCACCCATAATGGACACGAACTCGCCCTTCTCGATGTCGAGGTTGATGCCCTTGAGCACATGCAGCGGTTGTGCGCCCTGATATGTCTTGTTGACATCATTGAGATGTAATAAACTCATAACTTTTTTCTTTTAGAAATTACTTAATCTACTGTCACCGGTGGATTTCATCGATGCTTTTGTCACGTTAGACGCACTAAGCTACGAAAAAGCTGCAAAAAACTGCTATAATTAATGTTAAAATCACTACTGCTGTTGCCATACCTTCTGAATATCTTCCATTGTAATGTCCAATAACTGCATCTGGCGGAAGAGTTCGGGCAGTCTTTGCTTCATGAACTCCTGCTTCCTCGCCTTCTTGATTTCCTTCTTTGCCCCAGCAGTGACGAAGTATCCCAATCCGCGCTTGTTGTATATGATACCGTCGCGCGCCAACTGGTCGTATGCCTTCACTGCCGTATTGGTGTTCACCTGCAGCATCACGGCATACTCCCTGACGCTGGGTATTCGGTCGTCGTCCTTGTATGTTCCCGCAAGAATCTCGTCGCAGAGGCGGTCAGCCATCTGTATGTATATCGCCTTGTCATTAGTGAAATTCATAGTCTCTATCTTATTTTATTAATTTAAGTTTCGCATTTGCTCAACTTGTGGAGTTAAAAGGAGTTATAAGAAGTTATCGCTCCCTGTGGTCGCT
>JBJEAV010000082.1:1328-3893 GCA_051869395.1 Prevotella sp. | reverse complement strand
TTTTCAGAATAACACTTTTTTTGCTCCTCCTCACATTTGTCCTGCCGGTGAAGGCACAGCTGAGGGGCTACGTCATCGATGAGGCTACCGGTGACTCCATTCCCTATGCCTCTTGTATTTACCGTGGACACAACGTTGCGGTGGCGTCTAATATAAATGGAGAATTCACTATCGCACGACATGAGGGATGGGTGCTCACGTTCAGTGCCATAGGATATGTGTCAAAGTCTATCACCATCAATGCCTCCACAAAAAAGAATTTCAACGTAAAGCTTAAGCCTGACACAAAGGCTCTTAAGGAGGTCGTGGTAAAAACGAAAAGGAAAAGATACAGCAGGAAAAACAATCCCGCAGTGGAACTGATGAAAAAGGTGATTGAGGCGAAGAAACGCACCGACCTCGACAACCGCGACTATTATCAGTATAACAAATACCAGAAGATTACTCTCGCACTCAATGATATAACCCCCGAAAAGCTCGAGGACCCGAAGATGAAGAAGAAACCCTGGCTCAGGGACCAGGTGGAGAAGTGCGAATACAACGGCAAGCTCATTCTGCCAGTCAGTGTGGATGAGACCGTCACTCAGAAGATTTACCGCAAGCATCCTCATTCGGAGAAGAATATCGTGAAAGGCCAGAACTCTACGGGAGTCAACGACCTGTTCCAGACGGGTGATATCCTCAACACCGTGCTGAAGGATGTCTTCACGGATGTTAATATCAACGACGACCAGATACGCCTCTTGCAGTATCCCTTCACGTCGCCCATCGGCAAGGATGCCATCGCTTTCTACCGCTTTTATATTATGGACACACTGTATGTGGAGCGCGACAAGTGCTTCCACCTACACTTCCTGCCCAACAACCAGCAGGACTTCGGATTCCGTGGCGACATATATATACTTGCCGACTCGTCATACCAGGTGAAGCGTTGCGAACTGACCATACCGAAGAAGAGTGACGTCAACTTCGTGGAGAACATGAAGATTGTGCAGGAGTTCACGCAGTTGCCCGACAGTTCGTGGGTGCTCACCATCGACGACATGATGGCTGAGATAAAGCTCGCCTCGTTTATCAAGGAGGCTGCCGTAATACGCACGACACGACTCACCGACTATGCCTTCGACCCTCTGCCCAAGCAGCTGTTCAAGGGTAAGGCCAAGGAGGTGAAGGAGGCTGACGCAATGATGCGCGACGAGGCTTTCTGGAACAAATACAGACAGGTGTCGCTCACCAAAAGCGAGAGCAAGATGGATGCCTTTGTCAACAATCTCGCACAGATAAAGGGATTCAAGTATATCATATTCGGACTTAAGGCGTTTATCGAGAACTTTGTTGAGACGGGCAATCCAAGCAAAGTCGATATAGGACCTATCAACACCATGCTCACGAGCAACACCGTTGACGGATTCCGCACTCGTGTCTCCGCCCAGACCACTGCGAAGCTCAATCCACATTGGTTTGCATCTGGATATTTTGCACGCGGATGGAAGAGCGAGAAGAACTACTACAAGGCTGACCTCGTTTATTCTTTCAACAAGAAGGAATACCTGCCGCGAGAGTTCCCCAAGCGCACTGTGACTCTCTCGTCAACTTATGACATCATGGCTCCGTCGGACAAGTTCATGAAGACCGATAAGGATAATGTGTTCACCTCGTTCAAGTGGAGCAAGGTGGACAAGATGATGTTCTACAACCGCCAGGAAATTAAATATGAACGCGAGGAAGACTGGGGATTCAAGACAACCCTCGGATTCAAGGCTGAGGAGAACGAGGGAGCTTTAGGTCTCGACTTCACTCCGCTCAGTGAGTTGCGATACACTACTTTTAATAATGTAGAAGGTATTCAGGCTCCACGCTCCAACAAGTTCCGCACGTCAGAATTCCATGCCGAGTTCCGTTTCGCCCCGGGTGAGACGTTCATCAACACCAAGCAGCGCCGACTGAAGATTAATCTCGACGCCCCAGTGTTTACCCTCGGACATACCGTAGGTGTCAAGGGATTCCTCGGAGGAGATTATCGCTACAACTATACCGAGGCAAACATCTACAAGCGTTTCTGGATGAAGTCGTGGGGTAAGATCGATTGCTATCTCAAGGGAGGAATACAGTGGAACCAGGTGCCTTATCCACTGCTCATCATGCCTGAGACCAACCTCAGCTATATCATCCAGGACGAGACATTTGAACTTATCGACAACATGGAGTTCCTCAACGACCGCTTTGCCTCGTTGTATATCTCATGGGACTTCAACGGCAAGATATTCAACCGCATACCGCTCTTGAAGAAACTGAAGTGGCGCGAGTATATCGGTTTCCGTTGCCTGTGGGGAGGACTCTCCGACAAGAACAACCCGTTCCTTGAGCAGAACGCCCAAAGCGACATCCTCATGATGTTCCCCGAGGGTTGCCATGTGATGGACTCGAAGAAGCCTTACTACGAGCTTTCTGTCGGCATCCACAACATCTTCAAGCTCATCCACGTGGAGTACGTCCGCCGTCTCAACTATCATTACGAGAACACCCATAAGGACGGAGTCCGCTTCATGGTTCGCATGACGTTCT
>JBJEAV010000082.1:0-1228 GCA_051869395.1 Prevotella sp. | reverse complement strand
CCATCCGCGCCATGGCAGTGGCAATGATTACCTTGCTACACTGTATCGAGCATTTCAACTTGTATAACCAGGTTAATCCCGACTCACTGCCTCTGCAGTTTGTTGACCAGATGGTGTGGGACAGCCTGTGGTTTATCGTCGGCGGCAAGGCATACGCCATCTTTGCCTTGCTCTTCGGCTTCAGTTTCTATATCATGGACCGCAATGCAGCCAAGCGTGGCGAGGACTTCCGTCTGAGGTTCTGTTGGCGTATGTTGCTGCTGTTCTGCTTCGGCTGTCTCAATGCGTCGTTCTTCTGTGGAGAGATATTGGTGTTCTATAGCATTGTCGGTCTTATCCTTCCCGCAGTATGCCGGTTGAAGGTCAAGACGTTGCTCATCCTCGCCGCAGTGCTGATGCTCCAGCCGGTGGAGTGGTTTAAGATGCTGTATGCAGCCTTCGTGGATAGCAAGCAGGCAATCCTCGTCTTTGATGTAGGCACACTGTGGAATGCCGCCATGGTGCCCATTGCCGAAGGCACATTCCTCGAGACCCTCAAGTCCAATCTCTGGACAGGTCAGTTGGCTACTCTCTCATGGAACTGGGGAGCAGGACGTTTCCTTCAGACAGCCTCGCTCTTTATCCTTGGATATGTGGCTGCACGTCAGCAGTGGTTTGCCGACACGCCCGCGAACCGCCGCCTGTGGGGTAGGGTGTTTGCCGTGGCTCTCCTCTGCTTCTTCCCCCTCTATGGTCTCAGCTCGTTGATACCCGATTTTGTGTCGTCCCAATCCCCCGAGGCACTTGCTTCGAGCGGACTCTGGCTACTTGGCGAGCGTCCATTCATGGACTCCCTGATGCTCATCATCAACTCGCTCCACAAGTTTGCCTTTATGACCATCATAGTGACGTCTCTGCTCTTTGCCTTCTACACCACATGCCTACAGCGTCCACTGCGCTACATCATGCCCTATGGCCGAATGAGTCTCACCAACTATATCACGCAGAGCATGATAGGCGCCGCCCTCTTCTATCATTGGGGACTCCACCTTGCCCCCTGCGACACCGTCAGTGTCCTCATAGGCATAGCCATCCTTACCCTCCAGCTGACCTTCTGCCGCTGGTGGATAAAGCGTCACACCCATGGTCCCTTCGAGGCAGTATGGCGCAAGCTGACATATATATGGTAGTATGAAAAGTGGCGATAGTATGGCGAAAAGTGACTTTTTTTTCGACTTTTCGCCATACT
>JBJEAV010000081.1:0-3947 GCA_051869395.1 Prevotella sp. | reverse complement strand
GAGAGCCATCGGGACAAGTGGGTCCCTTGTAATAATCTCTTTTTCATAATTTTATTTTTTTTGTTTATTCAACTTGTTTATTCTCCCCAAAGGTCGCCTTCCTCGTCCCAATTGGAGTAGCCATCTGGCGTTGATTGGTTGATGTCAGACCCTGCGAGAAGCTGGGGAGCGGTGTTAAGGATATACACCGTTATCTCGGGTTTTGTGTAAGTTCTCTTTTTCATCGGCTCAGGTATTTTTTGTTGTTCTGAATGTAAATGCCTTTGTTGTTGAGAGAGTTAGACTGGATGCCGCTTAGAGTATAACGCTTGCCTTCTGAGGCATTGCTTTCGACCTGCACTCCATTGATGCCTGTCTGTTCGCCCATGAACGAGTCATCGAGGGTAAGGCTGATGGCAAGTGCTGCCGCTAATGCCTGCTGCGACTTGGCGGGATTGAGATATGCCTGGAAGGGCAGCAGGGATGCCGTCTCGCCATATACGAAGGCTGTGAGTCCGTCGGCTCCCGCCTTGTTCTTCAATACGTACATAGGCTGGCTGAGAAGTGGCTGGTAAGTGCCGGTGAAGGGATAGTCAGTCAGCTCATCCTCGGTGTCGGAGTCAACACGCAACTCGGTTGGTGTGGCAGGAATCACGTCGGATGTGCTGACGAGCTTTATCTCCTTGTCCTGCAGGCTGATGCTCTGCTTGGTTGACACTTCATTGCCCGACTGGGTGTAGAACCGCTCACCGGGGAGGGAAATTATATATGGTTGGTTGGCTGCTAAGGTGTTTTCTATGTAGAAACTTTCTGTTGTTACATTGTCATTTTTTGCGCAAGTGATGGTTGCCAGCCAATAACCGAGGGTTTCTGTGGAAATATATCGTGTGCCGATATCGGTTGTGTATCTATAAGGACTGAGCACCTCGCCGTCGGCTGTGAGCTGCGCATCGAAGGGCAGGACGATGGTGTTCCATCCCGACTTGCCGTCTGCCCACGACCATGAGGCCCTGGTGAACTCTGCCTTATGTCCGTTGAGGTTGATGTCCTTGGGGCAGAAGAAGGGGCAGTAGTTGCTGGTTGTGCCTCCTTGAAGCGTGATGTCGGTGAGAGCCTTGTCGCCGGCTATGACGTTGGTCATGCCCTCGGGAGCCTCGGTAACGGATTCATTGAAGAAGAAGAGGCAGTTGGGGTTGCTATTGGTGAATGCTGAGGCAATGCCTATGGGAGCCTCGTCAACAGTGACATAGCAGAGGTTGGCATTGCCGGCAGTGAGTGAACTGATGTCGGTGGTCTCCCAGTTGCCGAAGAGGTGCAGGCGGCGTGCGGATGTCAAGGCTGTCGTGGCTTCCTCGTTTTTTATGTCGTCAACACTGAATGTCTTGTCGGCATCGCCATCGAGACTCGTTGTCCAGCACAGGAGCTTCGGCTCCACGGGGACTGTGAACCAGAAGGGGTCGCCGTCCTGGGGATGTCCCACGATGTCGTTGGTGAAGAACTCGCATGTCTGAGGCACATCTACGATGGTGGGGTTTTGGAAGTCATCTCCATAAAGCACCTGGAAATGGAAATGCTCGCCTTCCGTGCCGGGTATGGTCAGGGTGCATCTGTAGTTGTTTACACCAGTGGACTGACTTCTTCCGATGCAACGCAGCTTGCCGTCCTCGGTATATACCGCCACCTCGTAGTTGGTGAGCCTCTCACCGTTGCGACCCCAACGGGCGCAGGTGATGTAGGTCATGTTGTTTGGGAACTCTTTCGTGAGCACGAAGTCCTGGAAATACGTCGGACGGTCGTACAACTTGTCGTACTTGCCGTTCTCGTCAGGTTTCGTGTCCCAAGCCCACAGGCTGCATGTCGCGAATGTCATGCAGACAAGAGTCAGTAGAAATTTTAGTCTCATAATACGTTATTTTAATTAATAATATATGCAAATTTCTCTGCAAAGATAGATAAAAAAAACGTATTTGAGTGTCCTTTTGTGCGTCAGATTTGTGTTATTTTGGGCATATTGTTGTTGCAATAAAAATACACACCCTGTAAATCAGTGACTTACGCAGGCGATGTTACAACTTGGTTTTCTTGAATTCTGATGGCGTGATGCCAAATTCCTCTACGAAGCGGCGGTGGAAGTTGGCTCTCTCCATGCCGCAGTCGTTGGCAATCGCCTCTATCGAATACTGCGGATAGAGCTTCATCAGCTCTATGGCGTGGTTGAGGCGGAGACGGTTGACGTAGGTGGGGAAGGAGCAGTTGGCATACACCTTGATGACGGACGAGCACTGGGTCCTGTTGATGTTGAGCATCTGGCAGAGAGTGTCGCGGGTGAAGTCGGGCTGCAGGTAGAGCTGCTTCTCGCGTATGGCACTGTCGATGCGCTCAAACAGTTCGCGGTCGGCGGAGTCGTCCTTGTTGTCAGCCCTGCCCATGCCGGCAATCTGCATCAGTTGCAGTTTCTCCTCGATGTTGCGCACCACGGCCTTGTTTTTCCTTTGTATGATGCGGTTGTATCTTATGATGAGCACAATGGCTGCGAGGGCGAGGGCAATGATGATGGCAGCCATGACGAGGAAGAGGCGGTTGCGCTCGATCACTGCGTCCTTCTCGACAAGTTGTATGTCCTTGTCTCGCGACTCGTATATCTCCGCCAGCTCCATTGCCGTCTGTCTCTGGTTGCGCAGGTTGATACTGTCCTTGAGGCTGAGTATTCGGTTGAAGTAGCTGTTGGCACGATTGTGGTAGCCAAGTCGCTGCGATGCTGCCAGTCCGTTGTTGAGCACTTCGTCGATGAAGAGGGTGTTTACGGTGTCCTTGCCTTTATAAGAGGCATCCTCCTTTTGGGTTCTCTCCAATGCCTCATGGTATCTGCCTGAGAGCACCTGGTAAATGGCGGGCGCGTTTTGTCCCAAGTCGCTCTTGACGTAATCCGTTGCCATCATCCGGCGGTAGCCTTCTTCAGCATTTGCCTTGTTGCCGGAGTTGTAAAATACACAACAGGCTACGGAAAGATACTGGGCGGTGAGCTTGTCGTGGAGTCCGTCGGCGAGGTCGGGGAATATGGTGAGGCGTTTGAGTGTGGCCTCGCAATCCCGCGTCTTGGCGAGTGCCTCGCGGTGGCGTCCTTCGTCGTTAAGATATTGTATCTCCTTGAGCTGAACGGCAAACATGTCGGAGACATACACCCAATGCGGTTGCTCCTCTGTAAGCTGTTTATACAGATTGATGGAGCGTTCGAAGTAGTGGTAGGCTTCTTCGTGGTCGCCAAGTTCGTATTTGGTGAAGGCGATGTACTGGTAGAAATAGGCTATTGCTTCCTTGTCGCCCACGGCGTATGCAAGTGCCGAACCCTCGGTGGCCATTGAGCATGCCTGGGAGAAGCGGCTGAGGGCATAGTTGAGGGCGGTGAGCATTCGGGTGATGGTGATTTTGGGCAGTGTGTCGTTCTTGATGGTGGGGTCGTTGTATGCCTTCATGGCATATTCCAGTCCCTTGTCGAGATCGTAATAGCCGTCAACGTAGGTCATTGCCCTGAGCAGGTTGACCTTCACTGTTCTCATCTTGTGCGACATTTCAGCCTGGTCGAGCATGTGGAGGGCCTCGTCGGGCTTGGTGCGGCATATCTTGTTGATATATGCCGCCATCTGGTTTTCTTCCTTTACCTTGTCACTTTTAGTTGCGGCATTGTTTTCTTTTCCTTCGGTGTTTCCGCAGGACATCACGAGGAATATGGCAATGAAGACTGCCATACACCTTATTATATATATGCGCATCCTGCAAAGAGTTATTTTATACATTGTAGCTTAATAATTTTTATAAATACGTTGCAAAGTTACGAATTTTTACCTAATCTCCCAACAAAGTTTTCACATTTTGTAGATATTATCAACATTTTAACATTTAATGTTTGGAATATTGGAATAAATATTGTATCTTTGCACATATATAGATAGCCCTGAAAGGGCGACATA
>JBJEAV010000080.1:0-3948 GCA_051869395.1 Prevotella sp. | reverse complement strand
ATTCCTAATTCCTCATTCCTAATTCCTAATTCCTCATTCCCTTGTCCGCATGGCTATACCCCCCACCGGGGGGCAGGGGGCCAAACTCAGTATGCGGAGTGCTATCCTTTCTGTTAATGAGGTCGATGAGGATATTCTCACGCTTGCCATTGGCGATGATAACCTTGATGCCCGACTGCTGCACGCGGGTGGCGGTGGTGTATTTGGAATGCATACCGCCTCTGCCGAATGCGCTCTTCTCCGTCTGGATATATTCGCTGAGGTCGCGTCCTGGGGCAACGACGGGGATAATCTCAGATTTTGGGTCATCAGGATGACCGGTGAAGATACCGTCGATATTGCTGAGGAGGATGAGCATGTCTGCCTGCATCATTTGGGCGATCAGTCCGCTCAGTTCATCATTGTCGGTGAACATAAGCTCGGTGACGCTCACGGTGTCGTTCTCGTTGACGATGGGGATTACCCCATTCTCGAGCATCACGGTCATACAAGCCTTCTGGTTCTCATACTGCTCCCCGGGATTGAAGTTTTCCTTCATCGTAAGGATTTGTCCGATATGCAGATGGTGCTCGCGGAAGAGATCATAATATAGTCCTATGAGCTTCACCTGACCGAGAGCTGAGAACAGCTGGCGTTGCTCCACGGTGTCGAGGTCGTGGTTCACCTTCAATTCACGCCGACCGCAAGCCACGGCTCCGGATGACACGAGAATCACCTCATTGCCTTGACTCATAAGCCATGCAATCTGGTCGATGATAGCCGACATGCGCGTGATGTCGAGGTGACCGTCAGAACGGGTGAGCACATTGCTGCCCACCTTGATTACAATTCTCATTTTTTGTTGTCCTTTTCTCTTATCTCCACTCTTCTGATCTTGCCGCTGATGGTCTTTGGCAACTCGTCAACGAACTCGATGATTCGTGGATACTTATATGGTGCAGTCACGTGCTTCACATGATTCTGCAGTTCCTTAATCAGGTCTTCGCCTGCCTTGTCCTTCCAGTCCTTGTGGAGAACGACGGTGGCTTTTACCACCATACCTCTAATATCATCAGGCACACCGGTGATGGCACATTCCACTACAGCGGGATGGGTCATAAGGGCACTCTCCACCTCAAACGGGCCGATGCGATAACCGCTCGACTTGATGACATCGTCGATACGACCCTCAAACCAGTAGTAGCCGTCCTCGTCGCGCCAAGCCACATCGCCTGTGTGATACACATCGTCGTGCCATACATTATGCGACAGTTCCTCGTCACGATAATACTCCTTAAACAATCCTACTGGTTTGCCTTTTCCTGTCCTAACTACAATCTCACCCTTCTCACCGTCTTCACATGGAGTGCCGTCAGGCTTGATGAGGTCGATGTCGTACTGTGGATTGGGCAATCCCATTGATCCTGGCTTCGGCTTTGTCCAAGGCATGGTGCCGAGAGTCATTGTGGTCTCCGTCTGTCCGAATCCCTCCATCAGCGAGATTCCTGTCAGTTCCTTAAACTTGTCGAAGACGGCAGGATTAAGGGCTTCGCCAGCAGTGCAGCAATAGCGCAGAGACGAGAGGTCGTAGTTGGAGAAGTCCTCGTGGATAAGGAAACGATATACCGTGGGAGGCGCACAGAACGAGGTAATGCGATATTTCTCAATCTGGCGCAATATCTTGTCGGCAGTAAACTTCTCATGGTCAAAGACGAACACTGCAGCTCCTGCAAACCACTGTCCGTAGAACTTACCCCATACGGCCTTGCCCCAACCTGTATCGGCAACAGTGAGATGAATACTGTCCTCACTGAGGTTGTGCCAATATACACCTGTCGTGAGATGTCCCATGGCATAGAGGAAGTCGTGGGCCACCATCTTCGGTTCGCCACTCGTTCCGCTGGTGAAGTACATCAGCATAGTGTCATCGTTGTCGTTCTTATCCGAAGGACGCACAAAGGCGGGAGCATTGTTCCACTCCTTGTGCCAATCATGGAAGCCCTCTGCCTGTTTTGGACCGATGCTCACGAGAATCTCAAGAGTGGGACTCTCTGCTTTCGATCCTGCAACTTGTTCCAATATATATTCCTCGCCGGCACAGATAATAGCCTTCACACTGGCGCGGTTGTTGCGATATACGATGTCGTGGGTGGTGAGCATGTGGGTGGCGGGAATTGCCACCG
The DNA here is from genome assembly GCA_051869395.1 of Prevotella sp. GTDB lineage: Bacteria > Bacteroidota > Bacteroidia > Bacteroidales > Bacteroidaceae > Prevotella. The sequence goes on along the minus strand of JBJEAV010000080.1, from coordinate 1,786 downwards.
CACCAATCTTGTGTAATGCCAGCATCGAGAGCCAGAACTCATAGCGACGCTTGAGTATCAGCATCACCATGTCGCCCTTGCCTATGCCGAGGCTCATGAAATAAGCTGCCGCACGGTCGCTCTGCTCCTTCAGGTCCTTGAATGAGAAGCGGATGCACTCGCCCTCGTCGTTTGTCCATAGCAATGCGAGCTTTTCGGGCTTTTCCTTTGCCCACTCGTCCATCACGTCGTATGCGAAGTTGAAATGTTCAGGAATGATGAACTCGAGGTTCTTTGCATAGTCTTCCTGAGATGTGAATGTCGTCTGTTTTAGGAATCTTTCAATCATTGTTTATTCGGTGTTAAAAGATGATGGCGAGGAATTTTACTGGAGCATTGTCAAGGGCACGCATACAGTGGGGCTGTGTGGCATCGAAATAGATGCTGTCGCCCGGATTGAGCACGAGAGTCTTCTTGCCGATGGTCAGTTCGAGACGTCCCTCGGTTACGAAGTTGAATTCCTGTCCCTGATGTGAGTTGGCGTGCAGAGGAGTGTCCTCTGGCTTTGGCTCTACAGTCACCATAAAGGGGTCGGCAGTGCGTCCGCGGAATCCGCTGGCAAGACTCTGGTATTTGTATGCCTTGCGTCGCTCCACACTCATGCCCTGACCATTGCGGGTGAGGAAATAATGACTCATGTGAGGCTCCTCTCCGAAGAGCAGTACATCAAGGGCAATGCCGTATTTCTTGGAGATCTTCTGCAGATTACTGATAGACAGCTCACCGTCTCCCGCTTCCATTCTCAGATATGTGTCGATGTCTAAATCGCACAATTGCGCAACGTCCTCGGCGGGAATGTCGAGTACGTCGCGCAGTCCACGGAGTCTTTCTCCGATTTGTTTTATTGCATCATGCATAATATATATAGTTATTTGGATGATAATCCTGCCTTCAATCCCCTGATTACGGCACTGGTGAATCCTGCGTGCTCCATCTCGTTGAGACCGCGGATTGTGACTCCACCGGGGGTTGTCACTTGGTCAATCATTGCCTCGGGATGCTTACCCGTGGCTTGCAGCAGTTCCACTGCTCCCTTCACCGTCTGCAACACGATGGCCTTGGCATCGTCGGCCTTGAAACCGATTTCCACTCCGCCCTCGGATGCCGCACGCACATAGCGCATGGCGTAGGCAATACCGCAAGAGGCGAGGGTAGTGCCGGCGGCGAGATGCTTCTCGTCGGTGATAATCACCTCACCCATACTCTCATACATTTCCTTGATGAGCTGGGTGTTCTCGGCTGAGGCATTGGCAGGAACGATGAATGTCATCGAACTGAGTAGGGCGATGGCTATGTTGGGGATGACGAGGAAGAAGGGAATCATCTCCTCTCCGTCCTTCTGCAGCCACTCCTTTATCTGTTCGGATGTTACTCCGGCAGCCACAACCACAAGAATCTGCTTCTTGTAGTTGAGCGACTTCTTGATACCTTTGAGCACCTGTTCTACAAGCCATGGCTTCACCACTACGTTGACGATGTCCGACGACTCGGCGGCTATGTTGTTGTCAGTAGTGATACTGGCACCTGTCTCTGCAAACTGGTCGATCACCTTCTGCGAAGGGTCGGCGATTGTGATGTCGGAGTTCTTTGCGAAATCTCCCTTAAGCAGTCCCTGGGCTATTGCTCCGCCCATGGCTCCTGCTCCGATAACTGAAACTTTCATTATTTTATATTGTTAATAATATGTGTTTGAGTTTTTCTATGAATGTGTCTGCCATCTCCTTGGTGAAGCAGAGTGGCGGCAGCA
>JBJEAV010000079.1:0-3971 GCA_051869395.1 Prevotella sp. | reverse complement strand
TGCCATACACATCAATACTATTTATAATAATGTGGAAAAAGCATATATACAGACTTCCAAACCTTTAGCCGAACTCTCACGACAATATCGGCTTAAGCATGAGGAGAACGAGTTCGCAGCCTTTGCCGCCGACTTCGTGACGCCGGCTTATCTGCCATACGTAACTTACGTGTTGCGAGAGGCACGCAGGATGGGCATACGCAAGCTATACTTTCTGTCTCGCGACAGTTATGTCCTGATGAAGGCGGCACAAGCGTTAATAAAAGAAGCAGAAGGACTTGAACTGCATTACCTTTTCGTTTCCCGCAGGTCACTTCTCCTACCATATCTCTACGGAGAGGATGAAAAAGCCTATTTGGCGGCAAGCGACCACAACACCATCATCCGCATTGACACAATTGACAAGCGACTGCTTCATTTGGGAACATCGCGTGAGGAATTGCGTGAGAAATACGGAATAGAGTTCAACTATACCAAGGCAAACAACCTGAATGACCAGGAGGATTTCCTTAAGAAGATATTTCATAGCGACTTCACTCCACTCTTCCAGCAGCGTGCCGAAGAACAAGAAAAGCTCTTGGTGGAATATTTCCGTCAGGAGGGATTGCTTGACGGCGAAAGATGTGCCGCCGTAGATGTAGGCTGGTTAGGAACATCCCGCCTGATGATGAATCATATCCTCAGGCGCATGGGAGCGAAAGACTTGCATTTCTTCTATTACGGAGTCAGGCGTGATGTATTTCCCCCGTCAGCAGGCAGATATTCGACATACTTTCAGGCTGAGGAACTATCCACCGAGACAACGGCATTGCTGGAACATTATTACTCCGCCTCGCCCTATCCTTCCACCATTGCATATCAAAGAACGGCACAGGGCAAGATAGGACCCGAATTCGGAAACAACGAGCAATTCTGCCATACAAAAATCACCCAGGCAAACCAAGATGCCATCGAGACTATTGCCGCCCAAATAAACACGATGGACAAACTCGACGACAGGACACTGCGTGATTGGGCAATAGCCTCATTCAAATGTATTGGCAATGCGTCAATAAACATTGACATACACCCATTGTCGAAACAGACAGAGTTTGACGACCATATTCCCTTTGTGAAGCGTCTTACTATAATTGAACTTCTGAGAATATCCCTCTTTGGAGATACAATAACCGGCTATGATTTAGGCAGTCTGCGCCTCACCATCCCCCATTGCCTGCTTGCACCGGTTTGGAAACTAAGGAACACGACCATCAGATTGAGAGGCTATCTTTATTGGAAATTTGTGGCTCACAGGCATAACTTATACAAGGACAAATAAGTATTTTCCACAAGAAAAATCAGAAAAAGCTTGGTAATTCGGATTTTTATTCGTAATTTTGCGGCATAATTGCAATTAAAAGGAAGGATACATGTATATGAACAAAGTCAAGCAACTGCCATACGGAGTGTCGGATTTTGAGTACGTAATGAGGGAAAACTTTTATTACGTTGACAAGACCATGTATATACCGATGCTTGAAGAACAGCCAAACTATCTGATGTTCATCCGCCCTCGCCGCTTTGGCAAGAGCCTGCTGCTTAGTATGCTTGCCACCTACTACGACAAGGCGAAGAAGGATCAGTTTGAGGAGATATTCGGTTCGCTGTGGATAGGCAAGCACCCCACACCTCTAATGGGACGTTATGAGGTGTTGCTTCTCGACTTCTCAAGGATTGGTGGCACTGTGGATGAGTTGCCGGTCAAGTTCGATATGTATTTAAGCATGCGTCTTGACGACTTCATGGAAACATACCAGAATGACTATCCTACACACCTTGTTGAAAAGTTCTTCAAACTTGATAATGGAAATGACAAGTTGACGATGCTCACCACCATGGCCAACAGGAGACGCATCCCGATGTACCTCATCATCGACGAGTATGACAACTTCACCAATGTCGTGCTTAGCGAGAAGGGAGAGGAGGTATATCACAAGATGACTCATGCCGAGGGTTTCTACCGTGATGTGTTCAAGAAGTTCAAGGGCACATTTGAGCGTATCTTCTTCACGGGAGTAAGTCCTGTGACATTGGATGACCTCACCAGTGGTTTCAATATCGGATGGAACATATCCACACTGTTCTATTTCGACAAACTGCTCGGCTTCTCCACTGAGGACGTACGTGAGATGTTCACATATTATAAAGAAGCAGGTTCTTTGCCCGCAAACTGCGACATCGAGGCCATGATAGAGGATATGAAACCGTGGTATGACAACTACTGCTTCTCCAAGGAATGCCTTGAAGACGGCAACCAGGTGTTCAACAGCGACATGGTGCTGTTCTATCTGCGCAACTATATGATGTTCAAGACCTCACCTGAGACTATGCTCGACCCGAACACCAAGACCGACTACAACAAGCTGAAGCGGCTCATACGTCTCGACCAACTTGACGGCAACCGCAAGGGAGTGCTAAAGCAGATTGCGGAAAAAGGCGAGATTACATCCAACATCGAACTGTCCTTCCCCGCGTCTGACCTGATCAAGCCCAACAAGTTCATCAGCCTTCTGTTCTATTACGGAATGTTGACAATCAAGGGTGTATCTGACCTCCAGCTCGTCCTTGGCATACCCAACAACAACGTCCGTATGCAATACTACAATTTCCTTATGGAAAACTACGACGAGGTATGCAGCGTAGATACCATGGAATTAGTCAGCCTGTATTCGGCAATGGGAGCGCATGGCAATTGGCACGATGCCCTCAAGTATCTGTGCGACCGCTACAAGCAGCTCTCCTCAGTGCGCGACTCCATTGAGGGCGAGCGTAACATTCAAGGCTTCTTTATGGCTTACCTAAGTCTCTGCAGTTACTATCTCATAGCCCCCGAAATGGAATTCAGCCACGGCTATTGCGACTTGTTCCTCATGCCAAATATGGCACACTACAAGGCCAAGCACAGCTATATCATTGAACTCAAATACCTCTCAAAGGCGAAATATACTGAGGAGGCCGCCACAAAACAATGGGATGAGGCAGTGGAACAAATCAACCAATATGCCAAGGCAGAGAGGGTTGAGGCAATGAGACAAGGAACCCAGCTCCACAAGATAATCATCCAGTTCTGCGGTTGGGACATGACAAGGATGGAAGAAGTATAAAAATAATGAAGGTTGCAGTAATTATTCTTAACTACAATTCCAGCACCGACTGCCGCAAGTGCATATCCGACCTGAAACGGCAGGAGGGAGTGGCGCTTGAAATCATCATCGTGGACAATTGCTCGCGCGAGGATGATGCCTTGGCAGTAAAGAGCTTGGCGAAAGAACAAGGCTGCACATTCATCGCGGCAAAAGAGAACCGCGGATATAATGCCGGAAATAACATCGGTCTCCGCCATGCGGCGGAACAAGGATATGAATATGCCCTGATAGCCAATCCCGATATGGAGTTTCCTGAGAGGGACTATATAATGAGGTTGGTCAACGTGATGGAGCGGAAAACGGAAGTTGCGGTATGCGGCAGTAATATCGTCACGACAGAAGGACACAGACAAAATCCCAAAAAATATACCACATACTCAGAAGAACTACTATGGCCAATTAATGGGTTATTTAATCTTCTGTTTCATAAGAGTTTCATCCTTGACGTTGCAAACCAATATTGCGAAATGCTAATGGGCAGCTGTATTTTAGTAAGAATGTCGTTTATAGAAAAGATAGGATATTTTGACGAGAATGTTTTTCTATACTGCGAGGAACCAATCCTTGGAAAACAAGTGAAGAAAGCAAATATGAAAATGTTCTATTTGGATGATGTAACAGCTGTCCATGCACACGTCGCTTCTGAGAAGGGTTCGTTTGTGAGACGACACGACATATACTGGAAGAGCCGATGGTATTATTTAAAAAACTATTCAGGATACAATCAATACCAATTATCAATGATGTTTTTATCAAAGAGCATACATTATGGCTTTAAGCGATTAC
>JBJEAV010000078.1:1335-3993 GCA_051869395.1 Prevotella sp. | reverse complement strand
ACTATCTTTGTACCGTCGAAAGCTTGGAATGGTGCAATTTTGGGGTATGCAAAGTCGTGGAATGGTGCAAGAACAGATAATGCAGAATTATCCCAATTTGAAAAATATTGAATATATATGAAGCGACCCGCAGACATCGTTGCCTGCGGGTCGCACTATTTGAGGAGTTATTCCCACTCGATTGTGGAAGGTGGTTTTGAGGAGATGTCATAGCATACGCGGTTGACTCCCTTTACCTTGTTGATTATCTCATTCGACACTTTTGCCATGAAATCGTAGGGCAGATGTGCCCAGTCGGCGGTCATGGCATCGGTGGAGGTGACGGCACGCAGGGCTACGGGATGCTCATAAGTGCGCTCGTCACCCATCACGCCTACGCTGCGGACGGTGGAAAGGAGGACGGTGCCTGCCTGCCAAATCTGGTCGTAGAGCGATACCTCAATCTCGCCGTCAGTCATCTCGGCGGGCACTCCTGCTGCCAATACCTTGCGGGCATCCTCGCCGGAGAGCTTCACCTTATAGTCGCGCAAGCCGCGGATATATATGTCGTCGGCATCCTGAAGTATGCGCACCTTCTCGGGAGTGATGTCGCCAAGGATGCGGACGGCAAGACCGGGACCCGGGAAGGGATGGCGGGTGATGAGATGTTCGGGCATGCCAAGCTGACGGCCAACGCGGCGCACCTCGTCCTTAAACAGCCACTTGAGAGGCTCGCACAACTGCAAGTGCATCTCCTTGGGCAGACCTCCCACATTGTGATGGCTCTTAATCACCTTGCCGGTGATGTTGAGACTCTCGATGCGGTCGGGATAGATGGTGCCCTGGGCAAGCCACTTGGCTCCTGTGATTTTCTTCGCCTCGGCATTGAACACCTCCACGAAGTCGCGACCGATAATCTTGCGCTTCTGCTCGGGGTCGGTGACTCCGGCAAGGTCGGCGAAGAACTTCTCACTGGCATCAACGCCTATGACATTCAGACCGAGACACTCGTAGTCGTGCATCACATCGCGGAACTCATTCTTGCGGAGCATTCCATGGTCAACGAAGATACAGGTGAGGTTCTTGCCAATGGCACGGTTGAGCAATACGGCACATACAGAGGAATCCACGCCGCCGGAGAGACCGAGGATAACCTTGTCGTCGCCCAACTGCTGCTTCAGCTCTGCAACGGTGGTATCTACGAAAGAGGCGGCACTCCAACTCTGGGTGGAGCCGCAGATGTCAACCACGAAATTCTTCAGGAGCTGTGTTCCCTGCAAGGTATGGAATACCTCGGGATGGAATTGCACTGCCCAAAGCCCCCCTCCTTCTCCCCCGAAGGGGATAGATTGATTACCTTCAAACTTAGGTAATGACTCTGGCTTGGCTGCATAAGCTGCAAATTTGACGTCATTCGTGGAGGCGATACACTCGAAGCCATCGGGGATGGCGGTGATAGTGTCGCCATGGCTCATCCACACCTGGGAATTCTGCTCAAATCCCTTGAACAGGGGATTGGTGGTATCGACTGTCGAGAGATGGGCGCGACCATACTCGCGAGAGTCAGCCTTCTCAACCTTGCCTCCGAGGGTGTGCGAGATAAACTGCGCACCATAGCAGATGCCCAATACCGGAAGGCGACCTACAAACTGGCTCAAGTCAACCTTGAATGCCTCGGGGTCGTGCACCGAATAGGGCGAACCGCTCAGGATGACACCAATCACCGAGGGGTCGTCCTTGGGAAACTTGTTGTAGGGAAGAATCTCGCAGAAGGTGTCGAGCTCTCTGACACGACGGCCAATGAGCTGGGTCGTCTGTGACCCGAAATCGAGGATAATAATCTTCTGTTCCATTGTTCTTTACATTATTATATTATATATATTAATAAATTGTTTGTTATCTGTGAGGATAAAGAAGTTAAAGACGGATAAATTGTTCCGCCTCGCTGAGTGAACCGATTTTTCCGACATCGAGCAGACGGAGGTCGGTCTTGAGATAACCGCGAACGTCAGCCTTCTGACATGCGTCGAGATAGAAGTCGATGATGCCAAACTTATCAGGCCAAGCGGACATTAAAGGGAACAAGCGAGGCGAAAAGACATGGATGCCGGAGAAAGCCAAGTGCGGCCCCCCCGCCCCCCGGTGGGGGGAGTCCTGCGCATCCGTAAATTCCCCCCCTGGGGGGTGGGGGGGCTTCCTCTCCCCCGTCTTCACATTTATCCATTCCCTCAGCCTCATCTCATCATCGAATATAAGATAGCGTGAGGTCTCTCTCTTACTGACAAGTAGTGTGGCATCGTGATTGGCGGATGCGTCGTATAATTTGGCGAGATCTGTATTGCTTAATATATCCACATTATGGATAAGGATGGGCGACGAGGGGTCGAAGAGCGGAGCCGCCTTTCGTATGCCGCCTCCAGTGTCGAGCAGTTGGCTGCTCTCGTCGCTGATGCGTATGTCAAGACCGAAGTTGTCGTTGGCCTTTAGATAATCCACTATCTGCTCCGCAAAGTGGTGGACATTCACCACAATGCGCTCAAAGCCCGCAGTCTTCAGTCGCATGATGACGTGCCAAAGCAGAGGCTCTCCCCCTACCCTGACCAATGCCTTTGGCATCGTGTCTGTCAACGGACGCAGGCGGGTTCCAAGTCCCGCCGCAAATATCATTGCCTGCCTCAT
>JBJEAV010000078.1:0-1235 GCA_051869395.1 Prevotella sp. | reverse complement strand
TCAACGGACGCAGGCGGGTTCCAAGTCCCGCCGCAAATATCATTGCCTGCCTCATTATATATTGAAATATTGAAATATTGAAATATTGAAATATTGTCTTCATTCTTCATTTTTATTCGCCTCCAGCTCAAAATGGACACCCTGTTCCCTGTGTATGATATTCACTTCCACTCCGAATTTTTGGTGGATATGCTCGCCGAGATGCTGGGCGGAATACACGCTGCGGTGCTGGCCTCCTGTGCATCCGAAACAGAACATCAGCGAGGTGAATCCTCTCTGGATATATCGGCGCACATGGGCATCCGCCAATTTATATACGGAATCGAGAAAGGTGAGTATCTCGCCGTCATCCTCAAGGAATCGGATTACCGGCTCGTCGAGACCCGTGAGCTTCTTATACGGCTCATATCGTCCGGGGTTATGAGTGCTGCGGCAGTCGAAGACATAGCCTCCGCCGTTGCCCGAAGGGTCTTCGGGGATGCCCTTGCGATAGGAGAAACTATATACTGTGACAACAAGCGGACCTTTGCCATCGTATTTCGAGAAGGTGGCTGGACCGTCCTGAGGATGGGCGGGATAGATGTTCTTGTCAGTTACCTTATAGCCGTCGGAACGGTTGACGGCGGGTTGCTCTATCTTGGCAAACTGCGGCAGGAGGGTGAGCTTCTGCAACACTTCCACCATATAGGTATATGGGAACTTGTTGTCGTGAAGCAGTTCGCGCAGGTTGTTGATAGCCGGAGGTATGGAGTCGATGAAGTGCTTCTTATGCTCGAAATATCCCCGGAATCCGTATGCGCCAAGCACCTGCAATGTGCGGAAGAGCACGAAGAGACTGAGCCGCTCGGCAAAATGGCGAACGGATGGCACTTCGGTGTAGTTCTTCAGCGAGTAGTAGTATTCATACACGAGTTCGCGGCGCAGTTTGTGCGGATATTTCGCCGAAGCCTGCCAAAGGAAGGAGGCGAGGTCATAATAATAAGGTCCCTTGCGTCCGCCCTGGAAATCGATGAACCACGGATTGCCTTCGGCGTCGAGCATGATGTTGCGCGCCTGGAAGTCGCGATAGAGAAAACTCTCCATCTTCTCGGACGTAAGGTCGGTGGCAAACATGCGGAAGTTGGCCTCAAGCTTAAGCTCGTTGAAGTCGATGTCGGTGGTTTTTAGGAAACAATACTTGAAGTAGTTGAGGTCGAAGAGCACACTGTCGGTGTCAAACTCGGGTTGGGGATAGC
>JBJEAV010000077.1:0-18245 GCA_051869395.1 Prevotella sp. | reverse complement strand
TTAAGTTATTTAAAGATGCAGAGAAAAACTCTGTGACTCTGTATCTCTGTGTTAAATATAACAATACTATGATACATATTTTATAATAAAAGATACATTTTTGTTGTTCTTTCTCGATAAAAAGCGGTAATTTTGCAGACGTTATCTGACAACAACCGCAATATTAAAGAGTAAGAACAACAATAATGTATCAAAAAATGAAAAAACTATTTATCCTTTGCGCATCGCTGACGGTTAGTATCACAGTGATGGCACAAGACTTAAAGCTATGGTATAGCCGCCCTGCCCAGCAGTGGACGGACGCATTGCCCATTGGTAATTCACGTATGGGTGCAATGGTGTTTGGCGGCATCGAACAAGAAACCCTCCAACTCAACGAGGAGACATTCTGGTCAGGAGGTCCCCACAACAATCTCAACCCCAAGGGACGCTATGCCCTCGACCAAATCCGCCAGCTCATCTTCAACGACAAGTTCCAGGATGCCCACAAGCTGATTGACGACAACTTCAACACACCGCAAAACGGCATGAGGTATCTGCCACTAGGCAACCTGAAACTCAAATTTGCTTATAATGTCGTCGGGACCGCAACCCTCCCCCTCGGAGGAGACGGAGGGGGGCTTGGGCTTTATTACCGCGACCTCAACCTCGAAAACGCCACTACCACTGTGAGATATAAGGTGGGCGACGTGGAATACACCCGTACAGCCTTTGCCTCCATGACAGACAACGTGATTGTGATGCGTATAGAGGCGAACAAGAAGGGGGCATTGTCGTTTAATCTCGGATATGACTGTCCGGGAGAACTCAAGCCCGTTATTAACGTCAAGGGCAACCAGTTAACCATGCGCTGCGAGGGTGTTGAACAGGAACAGATTCCCGCTGCCCTCAACGCCGAGTGTCGCGTTGTGGTGAAAGCCGACGGCAAGGTAATCCCCGCGGGAGAGAAGAATGCCGCATCATCCATAGACATCAACCGTGCCACCGTTGCCACGATATACATCATCGGTGCCACCAACTTCGTCAACTACCGCGACGTGTCGGGCAATGCCTCAAAGCGTTGCGAGACGATGATGAAGGCAGCATTGAAGAAATCATACGACCAGTTGCTCGCCGACCATATCGGCAAATATTGCGAGCAGTTTGACCGTGTTCACCTCGACATCCCCGCGACAAAGGCTTCGGAGGCAGAAACCGACGTGAGAGTGAAGAAGTTCAACGAGACTGATGACCTCAATCTCATCGCACTCCTCTATCAGTACGGTCGCTATCTGCTTATCTCATCATCACAACCCGGCGGTCAGGCAGCCAACCTCCAAGGAATATGGAACGGAAGCATGCACGCTCCTTGGGACAGCAAATACACCATCAACATCAATGCCGAGATGAACTACTGGCCTGCCGAGGTGACAAACCTCAGTGAGTGTCACGACCCGTTCTTCTCGCTTGTCAACGACCTTGCCACCACTGGTGCCGAGGCAGCAAAGACATTGTATGGTGCCAAGGGTTGGGTTGCTCATCACAACACCGACATCTGGCGAATATCAGGACCGGTGGATGGCGCATACTTCGGCATGTGGCCCAACGGCGGAGCCTGGGCTGCACAGCATCTGTGGCAGCATTATCTCTTCACGGGCGACAAGGATTTTCTGCGCAAGTATTACCCCGTACTCAAAGGTTCGGCTGATTTCTATATGAGCCACCTGACCAAACACCCGAAATACGGATGGCTCGTAACAGCTCCTTCCATGTCTCCCGAACATGGCTATCGCGGTGCGGGAACAACCATCACGGCTGGTTGCACCATGGACAACCAGATAGCATTCGACGCCCTCAACTCCACATTGCTCGCCACAAAGGCATTGGGCGGAAACTCGCTGTATGAGGATTCGCTGAAGCACACCCTCGCCCTTCTGCCTCCCATGCAGATAGGCCGCCACAACCAGGTGCAGGAGTGGCTTGTGGATGCCGATAACCCAAAGGATGACCATCGTCATATATCCCACCTCTACGGACTCTATCCGAGCAACCAGATTTCTCCCACACAGTCTCCCCTGCTCTTCCAGGCTGCCCGCAACACACTCATCCAGCGTGGCGACATGGCTACGGGATGGAGCATCGGTTGGAAAATCAACTTCTGGGCACGTATGCTCGACGGCAATCATGCCTTCAATATCATCCGCAACATGCTATGCCTGTTGCCAAGCGACGCCGTGGCTAAGGAATATCCCAACGGCAGAACTTATCCTAACCTCTTCGATGCCCACCCGCCCTTCCAGATTGACGGAAACTTCGGTTTCACGGCAGGTGTGTCGGAGATGCTGTTGCAGAGTCACGACGGTGCGGTGCATCTTCTTCCCGCCCTGCCTGAGCAGTGGAAGACGGGTAGCGTGAAGGGACTCGTGGCACGCGGTGCATTCGTGGTGGACATAGAGTGGGACGGTTCGCAGTTGTCAAAGGCGCGCATCATCTCGCGTCGTGGCGGTACTCTGCGTCTGCGCTCTTTCGTTCCATTGCATGGCGAAGGACTGAAGCCTGCCTCGGGCACATGTCCCAACGAGCTTCTCACTCCCGCAGCTATCAAGCAGCCGAAGGTGTCCGACGAGATTCGTCCGCAATCACCTATCATACCCAATGTATATGAATATGACATCGAGACAACACCAGGACAAATTATTAATGTAATGAGATAATGAGAAGAATAGTAATTGGACTATTGACATTTGCCACTGCCATGACGGCAGCGGCAGAAACGAGAGAGATAGTCAGTCCCAACGGAGGACTGAAAGTATGCGTTAGCGATGATGGCGGCAAGGCATCATACACGGTGAGCCTCAACGGCGTGACTTGCATTGAAACATCGCCATTGGGACTTGTACTTAACTTCGCCGACTACACATCAGGACTGAAAATGGCTCAGGGAGAGGCACAGAAGACCGTGGATGTTGACTACACACTGCGCAATATCAAGCGTAGCCATGTCAGCCACAAGGCTTCGGAGCTGACCATCCCATTCACAAAAGACGGCAAACCAGTATTCGACCTTTTGATGCACGTATCTGACAACGACGTGGCATTCAAGTATCGCATACACCCACAGAGCGAGACTCAGGTGGCTGTGGTGAAGGAGGAAAAGACAGGATTCACCCTTCCTGAAGGAACCACCACCTTCCTCTGTCCGCAGAGTGCCCCGATGCACGGCTTTGCACGCACATCGCCAAGTTACGAGACAAACTACACCCTCGACGACACCATGGGCAAGAACGGATGGAACGAGGGATATTCGTTTCCGTGCCTGTTTAAGGTACAGCCCCCCCAAGCCCCCCAAGGGGGGATGTCCAATGCGGCATCCAAAGCGCAGCCTTCTCTCCCCCTCGGGGGAGATGGAGGGGGGCTGTGGCTTCTCATTTCCGAAACTGGAGTTGACGGCTCATATTGCGCCGGTCGCCTCCTATGCGCAGCCAATTCCCCCCTCGGGGGGACAGGGGGGGCTTACTCTATCGGCCAGCCCCAACCCGGCGAGATGAACGGAGTGGGTTCTACCTCTCCCGCCATTGCCCTTCCGGGATGCACTCCTTGGCGCACGATTACCGTTGGTTCATCACTTGCCCCTATTGTCGAGACAACCATTCCCTTTGATGTCGTTAAGCCAAAGTATGCAGCCAAGCAGGAGGCACAGTATGGACGTGGCTCATGGAGCTGGATTATAGGTATGGACCCTTCGTGCAACTTTGACGAGCAGAAGAGATATATAGACTTCTCTGCGGCAATGGGTTATGAGAGCGTGCTCATCGATGCACTTTGGGACACACAGATCGGACGTGAGAAGATTGCCGAACTGGCACGCTACGGCAAGTCGAAGGGAGTTGCCCTTTATCTTTGGTATAACAGTAATGGAACATGGAACGACGCTCCCCAGGGTCCCCGTCATCTGATGGACAAGTCGCAGGCACGTCGTGCCGAGATGGCTTGGATGCAGAGTATCGGCATACGCGGTATAAAGGTGGATTTCTTCGGAGGAGACAAGCAACCTATGATGCAGCTCTATGAGGATATCCTCGCAGATGCCAACGACTACGGACTTCTCGTCATCTTCCACGGTTGCACACTGCCCCGCGGTTGGGAGAGGATGTTCCCCGCATACGCAGCCTCCGAGGCTGTACTCGCAAGCGAGAACCTGCATTTCTCACAGGGCATGTGTGATGCCGAGGCAAAGAACGCCTGCATCCATCCTTTCATCCGCAACACTGTAGGTTCAATGGACTTCGGCGGCTCCACGCTCAACAAGTTCTACAATGCCGACAACAAGAGCGGCAGTCAGCGCAAGACCTCTGATGTCTTCGCCCTCGCCACTGCCATCATGTTCCAGAGTCCAGTGCAGCATTTCGCCCTTGCTCCCAACAATCTTGAGGATGCTCCGTCATGGGCAATCGACTTTATGAAGAACGTGCCCACCACGTGGGACGACGTGAAGTTCATCGACGGATATCCCGGCAAATACTGCATCCTCGCCCGCCGCACAGGCGACAAGTGGTATGTAGTGGGAATCAATGCACAGGAGTCTCCCGTAAAGCTCAAGCTCTCCCTCCCGATGTTCGAGGCAGGAAGCCAGTTGAAGCTTTACTCTGATACAGAAAAGCTTGAAGGCTCTGTAAAAACCTTCAAGCTCTCCAAGAAAAAGGAAGTCCAGATTTCAATCCCCTGCAACGGAGGATTGGTTGTTTCTGAATAAAAGTTATTCCACTACTTCCCAATGGAAGACGGGACCATTCTTTCGGTCGGGATCAGCTCCACGGACATCGGCTCCGTATGGAGCACCCGTACCGGGATAAAGACCAATCATACGTTGGGTGTGAAGTGAGAGAAGCATACACTGAGAGCGGAGCATGTCTTGCCAAAGGATAAGACTGCCTTCGCTCTCTTTTTTCAGGAAGCGGACATCGGCTGACAGTCCCTCGCCCACTACGGTGAGGAAACCCGCACCGTTCATGGCCTCAAGCACTACCCTACCCTTGCCACGGTCGTGCACACGGAACTGGCTTGCTCCGCTATTATATTCCCTCGAACCCTTGCCGCACATGTGAAGCATTCCCTGCTTGTGGGCAAAGGCATACGAACCATCGTTGAGGTTGCGAAGACGGATAACCTTGCCAATAGGAAGATTGCCTGAGCGGTCAGCCATCGGCTCATCCACACGCCAGTCGTCAAACGATGCCACTCCACCCTGTTTGCCGAGAGTGTTATATGCAAAGAGAGAAAGGCGCGCACCCTGGAAGGTCTTCAGCTGATAAGGCATGAGTATCTCGCCGCCCATCTGCTTGAATTCCTTTCCGTCTAAACTATATAACAATGTACCTGTGGAATTGTCGAAGTCGCCAGTCATACGGAGATATACCTTTGTTGCGGCGATGTCGGCAGTTTCGGTCTTGTTGCCGTTCTGGTCATACCACTTCAGTTTTAATGACTTACCCGACTTTTCCACACCGATAAGAGCGTATGGCATATTGAGCACGGCAAGTCCCGCTATGTCTCCATCCTTAAGTTTCGATGCGTCGAGAGTGACGGTAGTTGTGGATACAGGACCTATGGCTCGCTGTGTCAGTGTGTTGCGTGCCCAAAGATAGTCCTTGGCAGGCATGGCGGTGATATTCAGCCTTCCGCCCTTTAGCGACCACTTGCCTGCCAAAGGTTCATGGTTCCACTGCCAAACAGGCTTCAAAGTCTTCCCGCTAAAATCATCGCAACGGTCGTAAGGAGCGAAAGTACGGCCCCCCTGCCCCCCGGTGGGGGGTTCTGCGTTTGAGGCAGTTTGGTTACTGCTTACTGTTGGTTTAAACCATGTGCGCGGTCCGCGTCCGAGGTTTCCGGGAAGGCCGAAGTATGGATAGCCGTCTTTCCATGTCACTGGCACGAGACAGCATGTGCGTCCCACGGCATTGAAGTCGAGCATGGATATGGCCCACCACTCGCCATTGGGAGTATCTACTATACCTCCCTGATGGATAGTGGCGCAACCCATATAGTTGCCGCCGCCATTTGAGATGTCGAACTTAAATCCAGGCTCCGGCACTGGCGATCCCAAGCTGACGTTGCGGGTGAGCTTGCCTACCTGAGTGCCGAGAGTCTCCATCATATTGATGGTGCGCGTCTCATAGGGTCCCCAGATATTGTCGGCAACGGCACACTGCTGGCGTCCCATCGGCGAATAGTCTGTGGAAATGATGTAATATTTCCCGTTTATCTTATAGGCATGGTGTCCCTCGCCCATGGCAGAGCCGTCGGGGATAATCTCGCGGTCGCTGCCCTCTACGAATCCACTGAAGTCAGGCTTGATTTCAGTACAACGCACGGCACCGTATTTATGTATGGCATACACCTTGCCGTCATCGTCGAAGAGCACCGAAAGGTCGTAGATGTTTCCCTTCAGGTTGATATGTTCCCACGGACCTTCAGCCTTGTCGGAGATAAACACCTGCATACCATGTCCATTGATATTCGAGAAGATATAGAACTTGCCGTTGTGATAGCGGATGGAAGGAGCCCAGATGCCCTGACCGTAAGCCTCCTTGCCGTTTTCGAGGCGGAACTCGTCGCCAAGACCAAAAAAGTCCTGCATAGTATAGCTGCAGAATCGCCAGTTGACGAGGTCTTTGGAATGTAGCACCACCACACCGGGAAGACAGTGCATAGTGGTTCCCGCGAGATAATAGTCATCGCCCACGCGTATGACATCAGGGTCGGAGAACTCGTCATAGAAAAGTGGGTTGGTATAGGTACCATTGCCATTGTCGGCAGTCCACGACTGAGCCGAAGCCGTCATTGCCGACAGCATCAGCACAATAATCAATTTGAAGGTTTTTCTAATCATACTTATTATCTTAATTTATATTATTCAAGTATCGGAAGTAATTTTCTCAAGTTTCGGAAGTGGATTTTGAACCACAGAGTTTAAGAGATTAAGAGTATTTGTATTATGAAAGAGATTGAATGCCAAGGCATTTGGAGTTCATAGAGAGCTGCGCATGATTTCATCTGTCCGTAGGCTCTGTGTGCTCCGTCGTTTGCGACCTACTCTGATTGCCAACAAAACTCTTATCCTCTTTATCTCTGTGGTTTAAATAAAACCCTTATACATTAGGAATTATCACTTCCAAAACTTGAGTTTTATTTCTTAAAAAGATGTGGCAGATATTGCTTTAGGCAACGGCGCCATGTGAGCCACTCGTGATGAGTGCCGGGAGATACATAGAACTCCACATTGATACCCATTGCCTTGAGGTCGGATGTCATCTTCTCCGTTCCGAAGTTCTCCTCACTGCCACAGCCCATGAAGAAGTATTTCACCTGCTTGTTGAACTTGTCGGCATCCTTGAACACACCGTCGAAGCATGTCTTCACGTCGATGCCGAAGAGCGCACCGCTGAATGTGCCGAGGTATGCGAACTTGTCGAGATGTGGGAGAACCACGTTGAATGTCTGGAATCCTCCCCACGACAATCCTGCCATGGCACGGTTCTCACGACCTGTCTTGCAGCGGAATGTCTTCTCTACCATGGGAATAAGGTCTTCCAAAATCACAGTATAGAATGATGCGCCATACTGCATACGGTCAAGTCCCCCGTAGGGGCTATATGCGACTTCGATGTCACCGCTTTCCATTACCACTATCATTGGTTCGCACTCGCCAGAAGCTATCAGGTTATCCATGATGTGGTTCATGCGGCCTTGTGTGCTCCATCCCGTCTCGTCCTCTGCCATTCCGTGCTGCAGATACAGCACTGGGTATTTCTTCTTGGATGTCTCATATTCTGCGGGAGTATATACCATGGCACGACGCCACTGCTTCTGACTCTCGGAATAATATTCCACCGAGCGCACCTGACCCTTTGCCACTCCAGCCTGCGGACGATAGTAATCGCCTTCCTCGCCTTCGGCCACCTCTATCTGGCTTGCCATGCGACTGCATCCGAAGATGGTGTAAGTATTGGGGTCGGACACCCTGAATCCGTCAACTTCGAGGAAATAATAGTGGTTGCCTACCACCAACGGGTCTGTGACACAAGTCCATACACCATTCACATCCTTCTCCATAGGATATTTCTTTCCGCAGATATCCACCATGAGATTGCTTGTCTTAGGGGCATAGATAGTGAAGTGGGCACGGTTTTCCATATCGAGTGCGGGTGAAGTGCTACCGGGGAGATTGGTTTCAGCCCCCCTCAATCCCCCGTTGGGGGAAGTTGGCTGCGCATCTGCAATTCCCCCCACCGGGGGGCAGGGGGTGCCACTCATCTTCCACCAGTTGAAGTTCATCAGCTTAACGCCCTTCTCTCCCTTAAACACGAAGTAGAGGTCGCGAGTGCCGCTGACATTCTTCTCTATATCAGTCTTCACCGAGGTCCAGTTCTCCCAACCTCCTGTGTTACCTATCTTTATTTCAGCAATCTTCTCTCCCTTGATACTGTCGAGATGCAGTTCCATCACACCTCCGCGCATACCGCTGGCAACGGAAGCGGTAAATGTCTTTGGCTGCTTGCTGAAATCCACCTCGCGTACCTTTATATAATCCCCGTTGTGAATCTCTGTGATATACACTCCATCCCTGACATTCTGCTCAGATTTAATTCCACGTGAGAAAGCCATCGTCTCAGCCTCAACCCTTTGGAACGGATTGAGCTTGCCCACTGGATCTACACCCTTGTCAGTATGATGAATGATTGGGAATGTGCCGTCAGCATAATATTTGAACTCCTCCACGGCAGTACTTCTTCCGAAACCGCCTCCACCAGGCAACTTACCTGTGTGATAGAAGAAATAGGAATGTCCCTTGTAGTCAGCCACTCCGCAGTGGTTGGTAAACGACTTCGTGTCTTCGAGCGGCATAATCTCGCCCATATACTTCCAAGGTCCCATGGGTTTATCGCTCATCGAATAAGCTATATGCTCAGGCACACCACCGGCGGCATACAGCAGCATATACTTGCCGTTGCGCTTCGTAATCCACGGGCCTTCGGTGTAGCAGTCCTTGTATTTCTTGCCTTTCACGCGCTTGTCCATCTGCGGCGCACCGAATCCCTCCTCGGTTTGCTCCATCATCGTCACCTCACCCTTGAACGACACCATGTCCTCGTTGAGTTTCACGGCATAGATATTGGGATTACCCCAATAGAGATAAGCCTGTCCGTCGTCATCGATGAATACCGTCGGGTCGATATTGTCCCATTTGCCATTGTCATAGAGCGGCTTTCCGATGGCATCCTTGAACGGCCCAGTGGGAGAGTCAGCCACTGCCACTCCTATAGCCATTCCATTAGTTATTTTCGAGTGGGCGCATATATACCAATAATACTTGCCACCACGCTTGATGGTCTGAGCCGCCCATGCGCGGTCGTCCGCCCACGAGAATGTGTCGAGCGACATCAGCGAGCCATGGTCGGTCCAGTTCACCATGTCATCCGTCGAGTAAGCCCTCCATTCATACATCCAGAAGAAGTCGGCTCCGTCCTCATCGTGACCGGTATATACATACATACGGTCGCCATCCACCATAGGTGCAGGGTCGCTCGTAAACCATGTCTGCACAATAGGGTTCTGTGCCCCGCCCGTCATAGGCAGCGCCACTGCAGCTGCGGCAATCAAGCCGCGCCAAAAGTCAGTTTTTCGTCTTGTCATAATCAGATTGATATTACATTAAATATTCAGCGTGCAAAGTTAGTAATAATCCCCGACTTAACCCCCGAAAATTGTATCATATACTTTAGTCTATGTATCAAATCAAGCTAACAAGCGAATAGAATTTTGTGATTTTTACTGCCACTACTGCCACCTTTAGGGTTAACTGACTTATATTCTGAATATTAGGTGGTGGCAGTAGAGGTGACAGTAGGGTGACAACGATGGCAGTTCAAATTAGCGATAAAAATAGGGGCAAAAAAGAAGAGTTCCACAACAACTTTTCAATAAACACTCATAGCAAAACATGTTAAATATTGATAAATGCTTGCAGAGAAAGAGAATAATGCATATCTTTGCACGTATGTTTGAAAAAGAGATTAAGGAATACGAAAGAGTGCGCGAGGTATATCAGAAGACAGTGGCTGATAAAATGAACCCACGCGACTGGATGGACTATAACGAGATACTTTTCTCGGCACACTCATGTGCTATCGAGGGCAACTCGTTTACAGTAGATGACACCCGCATTCTTCGTGAACAAGGTATGGCAATGGTGCCTGTGGGCAGGTCGTTGCTCGAATGTGCTGAGATGGCAGACCATTTCAGGGCATACGACTATGTTGTGTCCCATCTCAACCATCCTTTTGACGAGACATTACTGAAGGAGGTCAATCGCCTTGTGACAGAGCATACATTATCATATAAGGCTCCTGATGCCGTTGCTGGAGAATACACCACGGAGGATATGACGGCAGGAGACACCGTCTTTGGCGATCACAATGCTTTGGTTGCGAGGGTGCCGTCGCTTATGGCATCCACTGAGCGTGCCATTGCGGATGGTGTTCATCCGATGATAGTAGCAGCCCGATTCCATGGCTTTTTTGAGTATTTGCATCCTTTCCGCGACGGGAATGGCAGGACAGGAAGGCTAATGTCCAACTTTATACTTATGAGGGCCGGGCATCCGATAGTCATTATCCGCAAATCCGACCGACAGGATTATATTATGTCCCTGAAGCAGATTCGTCAGGAAAGAACCGACGAATATCTCGTTGCCTTTTTCTTCCGTGTGGCTATAAACCGCATGAATGACGAACTGTTGCAGAAAGAGCGCAATAGCCGGCATACATTTCTGTTCTGACACTAATATCTTTTCTCTACTTTTTTATCATTCGGGTACAAAGATATTCACTCTATGCAGGACAAGGCAGGACACGAGGGTCAATGTACCAGTCCCTTCTGATTCCTGTGCTATCGAGGGCAACTCGTTTACAGTAGATGACACCCGCATTCTTCGTGAACAAGGTATGGCAATGGTGCCTGTGGGCAGGTCGTTGCTCGAATGTGCTGAGATGGCAGACCATTTCAGGGCATACGACTATGTTGTGTCCCATCTCAACCATCCTTTTGACGAGACATTACTGAAGGAGGTCAATCGCCTTGTGACAGAGCATACATTATCATATAAGGCTCCTGATGCCGTTGCTGGAGAATACACCACGGAGGATATGACGGCAGGAGACACCGTCTTTGGCGATCACAATGCTTTGGTTGCGAGGGTGCCGTCGCTTATGGCATCCACTGAGCGTGCCATTGCGGATGGTGTTCATCCGATGATAGTAGCAGCCCGATTCCATGGCTTTTTTGAGTATTTGCATCCTTTCCGCGACGGGAATGGCAGGACAGGAAGGCTAATGTCCAACTTTATACTTATGAGGGCCGGGCATCCGATAGTCATTATCCGCAAATCCGACCGACAGGATTATATTATGTCCCTGAAGCAGATTCGTCAGGAAAGAACCGACGAATATCTCGTTGCCTTTTTCTTCCGTGTGGCTATAAACCGCATGAATGACGAACTGTTGCAGAAAGAGCGCAATAGCCGGCATACATTTCTGTTCTGACACTAATATCTTTTCTCTACTTTTTTATCATTCGGGTACAAAGATATTCACTCTATGCAGGACAAGGCAGGACACGAGGGTCAATGTACCAGTCCCTTCTGATTCCAAGTAAAAAACAGTGCGGATGCCTCTGGGAGCGTGGGCGTCCCGCCCGCGGCTTGTCAAGAGAACATACATCTTCCCTCCACGATGTTTTTGATTACTCTACACGCAGGCCGCAGGCGGGATGCCTGCGCTCCCAGAGGCATCCGCTTTGAACTACCACAATTAATTGCCAACGGGCATTCTCATATACAGACATATATGTTACTTCCGAAACTTGAGTAATGCAGTTTTGTTATAACAGCGACTTCCAAAAAACTGCACCTTACCCGATGATAATCACGGATAAGGTGCAGTCTTGTTTTATATGCGGGAATAAGACTATGCGTTATACTCCTGCCAGCTCTTGATCTTGATGTCCTCGAGCTTCATCGAGCAGAAGGCTTCGATGAATGCCTTGGCGAGGCGCACGTTGGTCATCAGCGGGATGTTGTGGTCGATGGCGCCACGGCGGATGCGATAGCCGTTGGTAAGCTCACGCTTGGTCTGGTTCTTCGGCACGTTGATGATAAGGTCGAACTTGTGGTCGGCTATCATGTCCATCACCTTGTTCTCTCCTTCCTCGTCGGGCCATGACACTACCGTGGTATTCACACCGTTCTCGCCGAGGAACTTGGCTGTGCCCTCAGTGGCGAAGATGGCATAACCCGACTGCGCCAGTCGCTTGATTGGCTCAAGCAAATCAACCTTGCCCTTCAATCCGCCGGAAGACACGAGGATGTTCTTGCCGGGGATGTTATATCCTGTGGCAATCATAGCATTGAGCAATGCCTCGTTGAAGTCGTCGCCAAGACAACCAACCTCACCCGTTGAAGACATGTCAACACCGAGCACTGGGTCGGCATTCTGCAATCGGGCAAACGAGAACTGGGATGCCTTCACGCCGATGCGGTCGATGTCAAACTCGCTCTTGCCGGGACGCTCGTATGGAGCATCGAGCATGATGCGGGTGGCAGTGTCGATGAAGTTGCGCTTTAGGATCTTGCTGACGAAGGGAAACGAGCGTGAGGCACGCAGATTGCACTCGATTACCTTGATGTCGCTGCCCTTGGCAAGATACTGGATATTGAACGGACCGCTGATATTCAGCTCCTTGGCTATGCGGCGCGAAATCTTCTTGATGCGGCGGATGGTGGAGAAGTAGATGTTCTGCGCAGGGAACACCATGGTGGCGTCGCCCGAGTGAACACCGGCATACTCGATATGCTCGGAGATGGCATACTCAATCACCTCACCCTTGTCGGCTACGGCATCGAACTCAATCTCCTTGGTCTCCTGCATAAACTGCGATACGACAACGGGGAACTCCTTGCTCACCTCTGTTGCCATGGCGAGGAAACGCTCCAGTTCATCATAGCTATAGCATACGTTCATCGCAGCTCCTGAGAGCACGTATGACGGACGCACAAGCACGGGGAAGCCCACCTGCTCTACGAAACTCTTGATGTCGTCAAACGATGTAAGGGCGCGCCATGCCGGCTGGTCGATGCCAAGGCGGTCGAGCATTGCCGAGAACTTGTCGCGGTTTTCGGCACGGTCGATGTCTATAGGTGATGTTCCGAGAATGGGCACTCCGTAGTTATGCAGACGCATGGCGAGGTTGTTGGGTATCTGTCCTCCCACGCTGACTACCACTCCCTTGGGCTGCTCCAGGTCGATGATGTCGAGCACACGCTCCAACGACAGCTCGTCGAAGTAGAGGCGGTCGCACATGTCATAGTCGGTGGAAACAGTCTCGGGGTTGTAGTTGATCATGATCGACTTATATCCGAGTTTGCGGGCGGTATTCACGGCATTCACCGAACACCAGTCGAACTCTACCGACGAGCCAATGCGGTAGGCTCCCGAACCGAGCACAACCACTGACTTCTGGTTCTTGTAGAAGTCGATGTCGGAGTCGCTCACGGCGTATGTCATATACAGATAGTTTGTCAATTCAGGATGCTCGCTTGCCACCGTGTTGATGCGCTTCACTACGGGCACTATGCCACGGCTCTTGCGATGACGGCGCACCTGTGCGTTCTCCTTCTCCATATTTCCCGACTGTGGTTTCAGTACGAAGCGGCTAATCTGGAAATCAGAGAATCCCGCAATCTTTGCCTCCTTCAACAGGGTGTCGGGCAATTCTTCGAGCGAGTTGTACTTCTGAAGTTCGTGCTTGATGTCAACGATATGCTTCAATCGCTCCAAGAACCAAACGTCAATCTTGGTCAGTTCCTCGATGCGCTCCACGGTATATCCCTCTTCGAGAGCCTGTGCGATGGCGAAGATACGGAGGTCGGTGGGGTTCTGCAGTTCGTCATCAAGATTGTCAAAGCGGGTGTGGTCGTTGCCCACGAATCCGTGCATTCCCTGACCAATCATGCGCAATCCCTTCTGCATCATCTCCTCAAACGAGCGACCGATAGCCATAATCTCGCCCACCGACTTCATCGACGAACCGATGAGACGGCTCACTCCGGCAAACTTTGTCAAGTCCCAACGCGGAATCTTGCATATCATATAGTCGAGCTGCGGAGCCACGTAAGCCGAGTTGGGAGTGCCCATCTCGCCAATCTGGTCGAGAGTATATCCGAGGGCAATCTTTGCAGCCACAAAGGCGAGAGGATAACCCGTAGCCTTGGATGCAAGGGCTGAAGAACGCGACAGACGGGCGTTAACCTCGATGATGCGGTAGTCGTTGGTCTCGGCGTTGAAGGCAAACTGGATGTTGCACTCGCCCACGATTTCGAGATGACGCACGCAGCGGATGGAAATCTCCTGAAGCATCTTCACCTGCTCGTCGGTGAGCGAACATGTTGGAGCCACAACGATAGACTCTCCCGTATGTATTCCGAGGGGGTCGAAGTTCTCCATCGAAGCCACCGTGAAGCAGTGGTCGTTGGCATCGCGGATAACCTCAAACTCAATCTCCTTCCATCCCTTGAGCGACTCCTCCACAAGAATCTGCGGGGCAAAGGTGAACGCACTGCCTGCCAATTCGCGGAACGTGGCCTCATCAGGGCAAATACCCGAACCGAGACCGCCAAGGGCGTATGCCGAGCGAATCATCACGGGGAATCCGATGCGATGGGCGGCGTCAAGGGCGTCGTCCATGTTCTCAACAGCCTGGCTCACTGGAGTCTTCAGCTCCTTCTCGTTGAGCTTGCGCACGAAGAGGTCGCGGTCCTCGGTGTTCATGATAGCCTCCACCGATGTGCCTAACACCTCAACGCCAAACTCCTTGAGCGTACCGTTCTGATAGAGTTCAGTACCGCAGTTGAGGGCGGTTTGCCCTCCAAAAGCCAACAGGATTCCGTCGGGACGCTCCTTGCGGATAATCTCAGTGACGAAGTGAGTGTTCACCGGGAGGAAATACACCTTGTCGGCAATACCTTCGGAAGTCTGAATGGTGGCGATGTTAGGATTGACGAGCACAGAGGATATACCCTCGTCGCGCAGAGCCTTCAGAGCCTGCGAACCAGAATAGTCGAACTCACCTGCCTGTCCGATTTTCAGGGCACCCGAACCGAGTACGAGCACCTTAGTCAGTTTCTTTTTCATATTTCTTTTTTTGGTTGTTGTTGTTACCTTATTCTATATTTCGTGCAAAGTTACATAATATATCCTTATTTTCACTACATTTACCCATATTATTAAGTTTTTTTGTGATTAGTGGGTATAAAAAGAACTATTCAGCTGGTATAATTTTAAACACAAAGACACGAAGAAACAAAGTTCTCTTTTTCGCTGTCTGAAGATACAGAGAGCAGCAAGGCTGCTTTTAACAAAGGTCACAAAGTTTCCTTCCGCAAGGCTTTGTGGCGACTTTTAAGTCGCTTGTTGTCTTTGTATCTAAATAAAACCTTCGTTTCTTTGTGTCTTTGTGTTCAAATAAATAGGATTAGCTGAATAATTACTAACTCAAGTTTCGGAAGTAATTTTTGAACCACAGAGTTTAAGAGATTAAGAGTTTTATATCTATGAACGAGGTTGAATGCCAAGGCATTTAGAGTTCATAGAGGGCTGCGCATCATTTCATCTGTCCGTAGGCTCTGTGTGCTCCGTCGCTTGCGACCTACTCTAAACACACAAAAAACTCTTTTTCTCTTTATCTCTGTGGTTTAAATAAAACCCTTGTACATTGGGAATTACCACTTCCGAAAGTTGAGTTACTAAAAAAAAGCCTCAGAATATTTGTAAGAATCAAAAAAAAGAGATAACTTTGCAGCGATTTAAACTCTAATTTACAACTTATGAATATGAACATCAAGAAAACTTCCCTGTTCACTGCCCTCTCCACCGTGGCAGTGGCTGTAGTGGCTGCAACAAGCATTGCCACAACAAGTTGCCAGAACGCTAATGCAAGTGACACACGCTCCCTGCCAGCTCCCGCCAAGAGTGCCAAGATGACTCTTATGGAGGCTCTGCAACAGCGTCACTCGGTGCGCGACTTCAGCGACAAGCCCATATCCGACGCAGAACTCTCCGAACTGCTTTGGGCTGCCTGCGGCATCAACCGTCCAGACACCAAGAAAATCACCGCTCCCTCTGCCATCAACGCCCAGGACATCCTTGTATATGTATGCACCAAGGATGGGGCATGGCTTTACAATCCCGACGGCAATTCGCTGAAGAAGGTGAGCGACAAGGACCTCCGCCCTGCCGTTGCCGGACGTCAGGAGTCGGTAGCCGTTGCGCCAGTGAGCCTTGTTCTCGTCAGCGACCGCACCAAGTTCGGTGACCACAGCAAGGGAGCTGAGACCATGGGTGCCATAGATGCCGGATATGTCTCGCAGAACATCTGCCTTGCCTGCACAGCCCTCGGCCTTGCCACCGTGCCCAGGATGACCATGGACAAGGAGACCCTCGCCAAGGAGCTACAGCTCGACGAAAACAAGACCTTGCTGCTCAATCATCCGGTGGGTTACGAGAAATAACCAATTCAAGTTTCTGACACTTTGACACCTGTTCCATGCTCACAGGAAAGGAGTCATATACACAGGGAGAAGGACTGTCTGGCTGTCCTTCTTCAAATCCTTTGTGTAAATCAGATACCGCCGGTCGATGATATGGGAGAACTTCTCGCAGAAAGCATCCAGTGAGGCATGGCTGTTGTAACCTGACGACTTTACCTCTATAGGATGAAGCTTGGCACCACGTGAGAGCAGGAAGTCAATCTCGTAATTATGCGTTGCATCCTTTGCCCAAGTGTAATAGAAAAGCCTGTTGCCCGCTGCAGCCAACATCTGCGCTATGACATTCTCATAGACATAACCAAGGTTAGTGCTCAACTTGTCATTAAGCAGTTTCTGATAAATCACATTCTCGGTGATGTCCTTGTCCCAGAAGGCAAGTGTCACAAACAATCCTGTGTCCGCACAGAAAACCTTGAATTTTGAGATGTCTCTCGTAAGCGACATACCCACATTTGGTTCGTTTGAATGAAACGAGAACAACGTCGTCCTGCTGTCTTCCAGGTTTTTCAGCATTTCCATCATCTTGTCCTCGTCAACATCACCAAGAATGCCGTATGGCTTAAAGCGATTGCTTGTTTGGCTCAATTGCGACGGTATCTCCTTGAACAGAGTTTCCAAACGGCCTGTAGGGTCAAGTTTCTGAAAATCATCCAAATAGATTTGTATTATATTACGTTTCGCAATGTCAACCATACTAAAATTGTTCGTTTCGATAAACGTGTTCACTGCCTGTGGCATACCGCCCACAAGCATATATAGCCTGAAATCGCGCATTTTGTCGCGATGAGCCTTGTCCAATGGCAGGTTTTTGTCGTAAAAGGTGCGGAGTAGTGGCACTGTGGTTTCGTCGCCCATTGCCCAGCGGAACTCCTCGTAATCCATAGGATATAGAGTAACCCTCTCCTCTTCGCTTGGCAGAGTGATGTCCTTGGTGTTCTTCTTGATACTTATGAGCGACCCCGTCTCGATGTAGTCATAACGTCCGTCCTTTACCAAGTATTTTATCGCCTGCCTTGCCTTAGGGCAGGTCTGCACTTCGTCAAAGATAATCACCGACCTGCGCTCCTTCAGAATGACATTGTATATGGATTGAAGTTGCAGGAATATATAATCCTTGTTCATAAGATTGTCAAACAGAGCCTTCACCTCGTCCGATGCTTCGTTGAAATCAATAAGGATATATGATTCATACTCGTTTTTGGCAAACAGTTCCACCAAGGTTGACTTGCCTACACGTCGGGCACCCTCAACCATAATGGCAGTTTTGCCATTGCTCACCCGCTTCCATTCCAGAAGCCTCTCATATAGTTTTCGTCTGAATATTCTTTCCATAATCCATCGCTTATTATTTATGAACACGGTGCAAAATTACATCTTTTTCCCGAATTACCAAAATGTTTTTATGGAAAATATCCAAAAATACGCAATTCTTTTAGGCAGAAATATCCAAAAATACGCAATTCTTTCATAATAGGGCATACTCTCAACTGAATATTACACATTATTTTATATCATAGTTTTTGAGTTTGACACCTTTGACACTGACACTTTGACACCAACTCATATTCACAAAAGACCAGGAGTCAAATGCTTATTTTGCCGCAAA
>JBJEAV010000076.1:0-4057 GCA_051869395.1 Prevotella sp. | reverse complement strand
ACAGTCGGGACAAATGCAACAAGAAGAATCAGGTCGTTTACGGCTACCTGTACCAATGTGTAAGCTGCATCGCCCTTTGTCAGATAACTCCATACAAACACCATCGCTGTGCAGGGAGCAGCCCCTAATAACACACATCCAGCTAAATATTGTTCAGCAAGTGCATTTGGAATGACACTGCTGAATGCCACTGTAAGAAACAGCCATGCTATGCCAAACATAGTGAATGGCTTAATCAGCCAATTGGTGACACAGGTAATTACCAGTCCTTTGGGATTTTTCCCAACATTCCTGACGCTTTGAAAATCAATCTTCAGCATCATCGGATAAATCATCAGCCAAATCAATACTGCTATGGGGAGCGAGACATTGTAGTATTCCAGTTCAACCAACGCCGATGGAATGGCAGGAAGCCATTTGCCTATGGCTATTCCTATTATAATACAGGCTGTCACCCAAAGGGTGAGGTACTTTTCAAAAAAGCCAAGACCACTATTGTTTTCCATTGTGTCTAATCTCCTTATTATATAGATTGTAGAAACTCATTTTGATTTCATCTCTTACCCTTCGGAACTCAGAAAGAATATAATCCTCTGTTCCCTCGCTTTTTGAAGGGTCTTCAAAGCCTATATGCAGCCGATGCCTTACCGCACCGATAAAAGTCGGACAACTTTCATTTGCTCCGCCACATACGGTAATCACATAGTCCCAAGGCTGATGCAGGTAATTATCCACACTGTGAGGGAAATGGGAGGAAATGTCGATTCCTACCTCATTCATGACTTTTACCGCCAACGGATGGACACGTTCTGCTGGTTTCGTGCCTGCTGAACACACAGTAAGGTTTTCATCCAATGACTGCATGAATCCGTGCGCCATCTGACTGCGACAGCTATTTCCTGTACATAAAATAAGTATTCTCATAGTTAATCACAACAACACATTGAACAAATATCCCGACAGGATGATGAAGAGAGTGACTGTGGCGAAGAATATCGAGATGAGACGCCAGGTCATTACCTTTTTTAATAATGTGGCTTCGGGAAGCGAGAGACCTACGACAGCCATCATGAAGGCTATGGCAGTGCCAAGGGGAATGCCCTTTGCCACAAACACCTCTATGACAGGGACTATGCCCGCTGCATTGGCATACATAGGCACGGCAAGGACAACGCTTAGGGGAACAGCATACCAGTTGTCGCGAGACATGTATTGCTCGAAGAAGCCCTCGGGAACGAAGCCGTGCATGAATGCCCCAATGCCGATGCCTATCAGAACATAAAGCAATACGCTGCGCACTATCTGCCATGCATCGCTGATGATAGTGGGGAGACGCTGAAAGAAGGTGGTGTTGTCCTTTTCCCATTGCTCCGATTGCTGTTCCGACTGTGCCTGAACCTGTTTTACCCAATCGCTCAGATACGGCTCAAGGTGCATTCGCCCCAACACGATGCCTCCAACGCAACCAAGAAGTATGCCGCTGAGGACATAAATCAACGTTGCCTGAACACCGAATGAACCAAGGAACATGGCTACCGCCACCTCGTTGACCAAAGGTGAGGTGATGAGGAATGCCAATGTCACGCCAAGGGGTATGCCGCCCTTCACGAAGCCGATGAACAACGGAATGGAGGAGCAGGAGCAGAAGGGGGTTATTGCCCCGAATACAGATGCCAGCAGATATTGAAGTCCGTAGAGACGGTGGCTGACAAGATAGTTCCTCAGCCGCTCAATGGGAAAATAAGCATTGACAACGCCCATGATGCTGCTGATGAGAAAGAGCAGAATCAGGATCTTGATGCTGTCATAGACGAAGAAGTTTACGGCACCGCCCAATGCTGTGGTGTCGTCCAATCCAATAATTGAATATACAAGCCAATCGGCAAAACTCTGAATCATATCTTATATACCCAATAATTGCTTCACCTCAGATTCCGAGGGTACTTTACCTTTCAACACCACCTTGCCGTCGATGACGATTGCTGGTGTTGACATGATGTTGTAGCGCATGATTTCCTCGATGTCGTCAACCTTTATCAGGTCGGCATCCACGCCATTTGACTCCACTACTTTCTCTACGACTGCGAATGTTTTCTTACACTTGGAGCAGCCAGGACCAAGCACTTTGATTTCTTTCTTTTCCATATTGCTTAAATATAAAATGTATATGCGTAATATAATCCTACGATGATGAACAGTGCCGCCACCAAGCGGTTGAACCACTTCTGGAACACCTGCATCTTTCGGTAAAAGCCTGCGATATTCCCTATGCTATATGCAATTATCCAGGCCACAGCCACTACGGGCAATCCCGTAGCTAATGCATAGACGGCAGGCAGGGCATAGCCTCCTGTGACTGATGCCGACATGGGGATGAGCATGCCGAAGTAGAACAGTCCGCTTGTGGGACAGAACGCCATGGCAAACAGAATGCCAAGAAGTACACTGCCCCATACCCCACGAAGCCGCTCGATCCTTTGCGAAGCATTAATGCCGAAACGAGACAATGGCAGTTTGTCACCAAACAACATCAGCAAGCCCATAATTATCAGTATAGGACTTAGCAACAATTCTCCCCATAGACTTACTTCCGACTGTAGGTCGAAGATGTCAAAACCTCTTCGGAGCATGTATATGAGCAATGCACCCAGTAAGGAATATGCCACGATGCGCCCCAAAGTATAGAGGAGACCATAGATGAATGTACGGTTCTTGCTTTCTATATCTTTGCTGATAAAGCCGATGGCAGTGATGTTGGTGGCAAGCGGACAGGGACTTACCGCCGTGAGCAGTCCTAAGATGAAAGCTGTCAGCACAGGCACGTCACTCCCCTCAAGCCATGTTTGCAGAATATCCATCGCTCAGCCTTATTTCATCAGTTCCTTAATCTTTCCGCTCACACCTTTCTTAAACTCATCAGCATGCTTGCGGGCATTCTTGAAGGCAAACTGCGTCATGTCGCTACGCTTCTCCTTGCCGTTCTTCCAACTGTTGACAAAAAGCGACGACCATGTGACGCGATAGTCCTTGGCAATCCTTGCGCCTTCGGGGGTTGAAATGTCAACCACCTTGAACACCACCTTGCCACTCTTCTTCTCGTTGGCAAAATCCTTTTCCACCACCTCACGTGCATTCTTCTCTATTGCCATACACGTCACGCATCTTTGTTTGCCATGGAAGTACATCACTTCTACATGGTCCTTCACTTTTGTCTGAGCCAATGCCATTATGGCAAACAGACTCATTACCACGAATAATAAGTTTCTTTTCATAAATATATGTATATAAGAGTTTGTAATTCGCAAAACAACGAACATATAACTTATTAGTAAAGGGACATACCTCAGAATGCCCCTTTATTCTTTAGCAACAACCTTCCTTCTTACATAGACATTGGGCGAAGAACCCGCCAAACAACTCAGTGGCAAGTTGCCAGTTGTCGCGGTTTATGCAGTACCTCACCTTAGGAACTTCTACCTCACCTTGAATAAGTCCCGATTCCTTCAGCTCCTTTAGATGCTGTGAAACAGTGGCTTTGGCTATCGGAAGTTCCTCATGTATATCACCGAAATAACAAGTCTCCTGCTTTGCAAGAAACTGCAGGATGGCAATGCGTGCCGGATGTCCCATTGCCTTGGCGAAT
The DNA here is from genome assembly GCA_051869395.1 of Prevotella sp. GTDB lineage: Bacteria > Bacteroidota > Bacteroidia > Bacteroidales > Bacteroidaceae > Prevotella. The sequence continues at coordinate 414 of JBJEAV010000076.1, read as the reverse complement.
CTCGCCAACTGTTCCTGTCTGATACTATAATCCTTATTTGCCATATCTCGAAATTTGTTCGCAAAGTTACGAACATATTTTCAATCCACCAAAATTTCTCTTGAATTTTGGTGATTGTAGTACATAATTTAATGTTAGTTAACTAAAAAAGCGTCATATTACGTTGTTTTTAAGTTGTGGGACAGAGATATTCTATCTAAAATTACATGAAATCGGGTATCATATTCACTGCTTCTCGTTTCTTTTTGTCAACGATGTTGCCGTAAATCTGTGTAGTGGTTACTCTGCGATGCCCCAATAGTTTGCTCACAGTGTATAGGTCAACACCCAAAGTGAGCATCATTGTGGCACAGGTGTGCCGTGCGCTGTGAAACGACAGATGTTTGTGGATTCCTGCTTCCTTGGCTATCTCCC
>JBJEAV010000075.1:0-4062 GCA_051869395.1 Prevotella sp. | reverse complement strand
GTCCCACGGCTCCGCTCGCTCCAACAATTGCTACTTTCATTTCTTTCTCTATTTTTATATGTTATACAGTCCGTTTTTGAGCCTAAATAGGCTTTTCGGGTGCAAAATTACAACTTTTATGGGAATAAACGTGCAATTTTTAAGGAAATGTGTCTTTTATATGATAATTTTTTTGTTACTTTGCACTCGAATTATAATAAATAAGGTAAATTTATGCTGAATTTGGCACATTATTTTCCTATAACAGACCCGACGCTGATATTCTTCGTCGTGCTCTGTATCATACTTCTGGCACCTATTGTGATGAGTCGATTGCGCATTCCGCACATCATCGGCATGGTGTTGGCGGGTGTGGCTGTGGGACAATACGGACTGAATATCCTGGAGCGTGACTCATCTTTCGAACTTTTCGGCAAAGTGGGACTGCTTTATATCATGTTCCTCGCCGGACTCGAGATGAACCTCACCGACATCATGAAGAGGAAGGGGAAATTCCTTATCTTCGGATTCCTTACCTTCTTTATACCTTTTGTCACCGCGTTCTTCGTGGGCACGGGACTGTTGGGCTATAGCGAATTAGGTTCGATGCTCTTCGCCTGTATCTTAGCTTCTAATACGCTCATTGCCTATCCCATAGTGGGCAAGTATGGATTGCACAAGCATAAGGCGGTGGCACTGAGCGTGGGTTCGTCGATGATTGCACTCACTCTGTCGCTGTTGGTGCTGGCTGCCATAGTGGGAGCTAACGGAGGAGAACACGGCATCACGTTCTGGATGCTGTTCCTATTGAAGGTGGTTGTGTTCTGTGCCGCGATGATTTTTCTTGTTCCGCGGCTCACGCGATGGTTCTTCCGCAACTATGCAGACTCGGTGATGCTGTATATTTACACGATGAGCGTGTTGTTCTTCTCGGCTGCCGTGTCGCAGATGTGCGGACTGGAGGGCATCTTCGGAGCTTTCCTTGCCGGACTTATTCTCAACAGGTTCATACCGAGCGTTTCGCCGCTGATGAACAGGTTGGAGTTTATCGGTAATGCCCTTTTCATTCCTTATTTCCTGATTGGAGTGGGAATGTTGATTGACATCACGGTGCTGTTCCGTGGATTCGACACGCTGTGGGTGGTGTTCTGCATGGTGTTCTTCGCCACGCTCACCAAGGCTGTAGCGGCATACTCGTCGTGCTTGGTGTTCAGGTATTCGTGGTTGAGCGGACACATGATGTTCGGACTCACCGAGGCTCATGCCGCCGGAGGTATTGCCATGACCATGGTGGGAATGAGAATGCAGTTGGCTGACGGCACTTACGTGGTGGATGCCAATATGCTCAACGGTGTGGTCATGATGATTCTCTTCACATGTATCATCAGTTCGGTGGTTGTGGAGTCTTCGGCCCAGGGCATCCTGCTCAGGGAGAAGATGCATCCCGAAGAGCCTGACGACAAGATGATGGACGACGAGCAGATGCTGTTGCCGCTGCAACATGCTGACGATGCCGACCACCTCGTGCAGCTCGCCATACTGATGCGCAACAAGAAGTTGGGACGCGGACTGATTGGCATCAACGTGGTGTATGACGACGTGAACAGCAGGCGCAACAAGAATGTGGGAAGCCGCATACTGGAGCACGCCGAGGAGACGGCAGCGTCGGCTGACGTGAGAATGGTGACGCAGAGCCGTCTATCCACAAACATTTCCAACGGCATAAAGCATGCCTTCAGGGAATATGAGGCGAGTGAAATCATTATGGGTCTGCATCGCAAGACATCACCCGGCGACACATTCTGGGGAGCTTATACGCAGGGACTCATCAGCGAGATAAGCCGACAGATAATGGTGTGCCGCATTGAGAAACCGCTCAACACGATAAGGCGCATACAGGTGGCCGTGCCGTCGAGGGTGGAGTATGAGCCAGGGTTCTACCGATGGGTGGAGCATCTTGCCAGGTTGGCGGGCAATCTCGGTTGCCGCATAGTGTTCCATGCCCGCAAGGGCACCAACGAGCTGATATCGCAGTATATCCAGAACCGTCATCCCGAGGTGCGCTCGGAATACGAGGAACTCCTCCATTGGAAGGAATTGACTACAATGGCGCGCAACGTCAAGCCCGACCATCTGTTAGTGGTAATCACGGCGCGAAGTGGCACAGTCTCCTATAAATCGGCATTCGAGCATCTGCCCCAGGAACTCACCGATTCCTTCCCCCAAGGCAGTATGATCATCCTCTATCCCGACCAGTACGGTCAGCCACAGGATGCCATGACATTCACCGCCCCCCAGGTGCAGGATAAGGAGAGCGCATACGCAACAGTACTGAATTTCCTGATGAAATTCAGAAAATAACTCCTCCCTACAATCCCCTACACCACCTACAATACCTACACCCCCCTACAAAAAAAACTTATGATAGAATTAAAAAACATCCAAAAGAGCTTCGGCTCATTACAAGTCCTAAAAGGCATTGACCTGCATATCGACAAAGGTGAGGTAGTCAGCATAGTTGGCCCCAGCGGTGCCGGCAAGACAACCTTGCTACAGATAATGGGTACCCTCGACCGTCCCGACTCAGGGACAGTGATAGTTGACGGCATCGACGTGAGCAGTATGAGCGGAAAGAAGATATCAGAGTTCCGCAACACCCATGTGGGTTTCGTCTTCCAGTTTCATCAGTTGCTGCCCGAGTTCACAGCGTTGGAGAATATCATGATTCCAGCATACATCGCCGGACGCTCCACCAAGGAGGCGAAGCAAAGGGCTATGGAACTGTTGGAGTTTATGAATCTCGCCGACCGTGCCCAGCACAAGCCCAACGAGCTGTCGGGAGGTGAGAAGCAGCGTGTGGCTGTGGCAAGGGCATTGGTGAACAATCCCGCCGTAATCTTTGCCGACGAACCCTCCGGCAGTCTCGACTCCCAAAACAAAGCCGAACTCCATCAGCTCTTCTTCGACCTGAGGGACAAATACGGCCAGACCTTCGTCATAGTAACCCACGACGAGCATCTCGCCGCCATCACCGACCGAACCATCCAAATTAATGATGGTCAAGTCATACTCCCCCCTACATCACCTACATCACCTACACCCCCTACACCCCCTACACCTCCTACATCACCTACACCCCCTACCCTCCAAGAAAAATGAAAAAAATCACCTTAGGAGCCTACAACCTCCTTAAAGTTGTAAAGAAAGTGGATTTCGGAATGTATCTCGACGGTGGCATAGAAGGCGAGATACTCCTCCCCACACGTTACGTCCCCGAGGGATGCAAGATAGGCGACGAACTCAACGTCTTCCTGTATCTCGACCAAGACGAGAAGATAATCGCCACCACATTACAGCCATTAGCCAAAGTGGGCGACTTCGCCTGCTTGGAGGTAGCATGGGTCAACGAATACGGTGCGTTCCTCAACTGGGGACTCATGAAGGACCTCTTCTGCCCCTTCCGTGAGCAGAAAAAGCGGATGCAGAAAGGGGAGAGGTATATTGTATATGTGAAACTTGACGAGGAGAGCTATCGCATCATGGCTACCGCCAAGGTGGATAAGTATCTCAACCAGGACAAGCCTTCATACAAGCACGGCGACGAGGTTGACTTGCTCGTGCAACAGAAAACGGAATTGGGATTTAAGGTTATCATCGACAATGCCTATGGCGGACTGATTTATGACAACCAGGTGTTCCGTCCGCTTCATACGGGCGACCGGGTCAAGGGATATATCGATCGCGTGCGTCCCGACGGAAAGATTGACGTGACGATACAGCCTACGGGCCGCAGGCAAACTGAGGAGTTCTCGGATGTGCTGTTAGCTTATCTGCAGGACAACGGCGGTCATTGCAGCTTGGGTGACAAGAGTCCCGCCGAACTCATTGCCGACCGTTTCAAGGTTAGCAAGAAGACATTCAAAAAGGCGATAGGCGATCTATACCGCAAACGCCTTATCACCATCTCCGACGAGGCCATCGACCTCGTGTGAGTGATCCACAGATTATCACAGATAGAATAATAAAAAAGATTAACACAGATTTTGGCTCCGCAAAACCAAAATCTGTGTTAATCTTATATAA
>JBJEAV010000074.1:3354-18395 GCA_051869395.1 Prevotella sp. | reverse complement strand
ATACCCCTACAATGATTTCCTCTATGATATTAATGAGGAATGAGGAATTAGGAATGCAGTCCACGTGCTCGGCGCGTCAGCGTCGAGTTGTATATAATAAAAAAAGAAAAAATGAGAAGCCTTACATTAGACGAGATTGAGTATCTCGAGAATAACGGATGCCGCGCCGAAGACTGGTCGGGCATCACCGTGGCGGAAGATTTTTCGCCCAAGTATATACGCGACGTCCTTTTCTATGGAGAAGTGACCCTTGGTGTCTTTGACAAGGCAATACATATTGACGAGGGATTCGCCCGCCACGCCGGCATCAGCCGTGCCGTGCTGCGCGATGTCACCGTAGGCGACAACTGCCTTATCGAGAATGTCGGCAACTATATCTCCCGATATGACATCGGCGAGGAATGTGTCATCTCAAACGTGGGAATAATATCAACCACTGACAGCGCCACGTTCGGACAGAACAACCAAGTGGCATTACTCAATGAGGCTGGTGACCCAAATGTCATCCTCTACGATGCACTCACATCCCAGATGGCTGCCCTTATGATGCGATATTCTGGAGACAAGGACGTGTGGAATGCCATCAGGAAGATGGTGGCAGCTTATGTGGAGAAGACCAATCCCCAAAGGGGACAGATTGGTTACAGGGTGAAGATTGTGAATACGAGGGAGATGATAAACGTCGTTGTCAGCGACGACTGCGAAATCAACGGTGCCTCGTGTCTATCCGAGGTTACTCTCAAAGGCTCGTCGGAGGCAAGTATATATGTAGGTCACGACGTGATTTGCGAGAACAGCATAGTGCAGGCCGGCTCGTCAATCCTCGACGGTGCCAAGCTCGACAACTGTTTTGTAGGCGAGGCTTGTCACATAGGCAGGGGATTCTCTGCCGAGAGCAGTGTCTTCTTCGCCAATTCATATATGGACAACGGTGAGTCGTGTGCCGCCTTCTGCGGTCCGTTCTCAGTGAGCCATCACAAGGCCTCGCTGCTCATTGGTGTGGAGACTTCGTTCTATAACGCCGGCTCCGCCACCAACTACAGCAACCATGCCTATAAGATGGGACCGATACACTACGGCACACTGCATAGAGGCTCAAAAACAGCCAGCGGAGTGCATATCCTGATGCCTGCCAACATTGGTGCTTTCTCGATGTGCATGGGTAAGGTGCAGACTCATCCCGACACAGTCAACCTGCCGTTCTCGTATGTCATCGCCGAGGGCATGACCACATGGCTTGTTCCGGGATGCAATTTCGCTACCGTGGGTACATACCGCGACATTCTGAAATGGCCCAAGCGCGACAAGCGTCCGCTGACGGGACGACGCAGTGTGGTCAATAGTGAGTGGCTCAGTCCATACGTCATTCAGTCGGTAGTGGAAGGCAGAAACTACCTCCGACAACTGGAGGACAACGGAGAACTTGCCGACGAGACCGACACCACCGCCACGTCAAAGGGATACACCATGCGCAATGGTTCAGCATTGCGCGGCATAGGGTTCTACGACATGGCTATCCGTATGTTCATTGCTGACTCAGTGAAAAAGGAGGGCGAGGGTCTGCCTTCGTCATCCACAGGCACTGGCGAATGGCTCGACCTCAGCGGACTTCTGGCTCCGAAGTCAGAGATTGAACAGCTCACGGATGACATCCGTTTCGCCACTCTCGACGAGTTATATCAGGTGGACGACCGTCTTATGGACATCCACAGGCATTACGGCGAATACAAGTGGAACTACACCTACCGCCTGGCTCTCAACTACTACAACCTCGACACCATCACTGCCGACGATGTGCAGATGATGATACGCAAGGGTGACGAGGCGAGAGAGCAGTGGATAGCACGCATCAGGAAGGACGCCGAGAAGGAGTTTGCCTTGGGAGACGTGTCCGAAGAGCAGCTTGAGGATTTTCTCGAAGGAATTTAAAGAATGTCGAATACAGAGGTGCGGAGACACAGAGTTTATTATAATAGAAAGATATAAATCTCTGTGACTCTGTGTTTATAAAATAATAATGAATAATATGAAGAAAAGAATTTTATCAGCCCTCTGTGCCATGGCTCTCCTCCTGCCGGCACAGGCCAAGGACTACAAGTATGAGACCGTCCAGGGCGACCTCATGAAGTCGAGGATTTATACACTCGACAACGGTATGAAGGTGTATATGACCGTCAACAAGGAGAAACCGCGCATCCAGACATATATAGCAGTGCGCACCGGCAGCCGCAACGACCCTGCCGAGACAACGGGACTTGCCCACTATTTCGAGCACCTTATGTTTAAGGGCACAACCCATTTCGGCACCTCCGACTATGCCAAGGAAAAACCGTTGCTCGACGATATCCGTGCCCGCTTTGAGGTGTATCGCAAGGAGAAAGACCCGGAGCTTCGCAAGCAGCTATATCATGGCATTGACTCCGTGTCGCAGTTGGCAGCGCAGTATTTCATACCCAACGAATATGACAAACTCATGGCAAGCATCGGTGCCAATGGTTCCAATGCCTACACCTCCACAGATGTCACATGCTACACCGAGGACATACCGTCCAACGAGGTGGAGAACTGGCTGAAGATTCAGAGCGACAGATTCAAGAACGCAGTCATACGCGGTTTCCACACCGAACTCGAGACAGTGTATGAGGAATACAATATCTATCTTGCACGTGACAACGAGAAGGTCAACAACGCCCTCTTCACCAGTGTCTTCCCCACTCATCCTTACGGCACGCAGACCGTCATCGGCACCCAGGAGCACCTGAAGAATCCGTCAATCGTGAATATCGAGAACTACTACAATCGCTACTATGTGCCAAATAATATCGCCATCTGCATGTCGGGCGACTTCGACCCGGATGTGGTGATTGCACAAATAGACAGGCATTTTGGCAATTGGCAGCCCAACCGCCAGCTGTCACGCCCTGAGTTCCCGCCACTCAAGCCCATCACCGCCCACAAGGACACCACCGTGTGGGGACAGGAGGCTGAGATGCTCGCTCTCGCATGGCGATTCCCCGGCAACAAGGAACTGTCTTCAGACACACTCGAAGTGATTGCCAATATGATGTGCAACGGCAAGGCGGGCACTATGGAAATTGACCTCGAACAACAGATGAAGGTGCAGGCGGTGTATGTGACTCCATACGGTCTGACTGACTATTCGGGCTTTGTAATGTTTGTCAAACCTGTGCAGGGACAGAAACTCGAGGATGCTCGTGCCCTTGTGCTCGACGAGGTGGAGAAGATGAAGCGCGGCGAATTCTCCGATGAGCTTCTTGAGTCGGTGAAGAACAATATGAAGCTTGAATACTACAAGTCGCTGCTCGACAATTCAAGTCGTGCCGACATGTTTGTCAATTCCTTCGTCAGCGGTCGCCCGTGGGAGGTGGCTGTTGGCAAGAACGACCGTGTCAACGCTATGACCAAGCAGCAGATTGTGGATTTCCTCAACCGTCACTTTGCCGACAACTATGTATGCGTGTATAAGCGACAGGGCGAGGACACCACACTTGTGAAGATCGACAAGCCAGCCATCACCGCCATCCCCTCCAACCGCGACCTACACAGTGCGTTCCTCGACGAGGTTACAGCATCTCACACAGAGCCTATCCAGCCCGTGTTTGTGGACTTCAGCAAGGACATGAAGGTATTCTCCACCAAGCAGGGGCTCCCTGTTCTTTACAAGCAGAACACCACCGACGGTCTGTTCGACCTTGCCTTCCGATATGAGTTTGGCAGCGAGGACGTGAAGGGTATAGGTCTTGTTCCGTCATACCTTTATTATATAGGTACAGACAAGAAGACCTCGGCAGAAATCAACCAGGAGTTCTATAAGTTGGCTTGCGAATATTACGTCAATGTCCAGTCGGACGCCCTTGAGATTGGCATTAGCGGTCTCAATGAGAATATGCCCAAGGCTCTTGCCCTGCTTGAGGACTTCATCCAGAATGCCAAGGCCGACCGCGAGTCATACGACAGATATGTGGCCCTGTTGGAAAAACAGCGTGCCGATGCCAAGACCAACCAACGTTCCAACTTCTCGGCATTGCAGAGATATGGCCTGTGGGGCAAGTATAACACTCTGACCAACACCCTCAGCATAGCCGAGCTGAAGGCAGCCGACCCACAGTCGTTGCCCGACATGCTCAAGGGACTCAACAATGTGGAGCACCGTGTAGTGTATTTCGGTCCTTCTTCCGAGAAAGAACTCTCGGCGCTGCTTGCCAAGCTGCACAAGACTCCAAAGAAGTTCAGTCCTGTGCCTGAGGGCAAACCCTACGCACAGCAGCAGTATGACACAAATGCCACAGTGATAGCTCCATATGATGCCAAGAACATCTATATGATGGAGATTATGAATACAGGCAGGAAATGGGATTCGCAGGAGGCAGCCGTGCAGAGTCTGTTTAACGAGTATTTCGGCGGTGGGATGAACTCCATCGTTTTTCAGGAACTGCGTGAGGCACGCGGACTTGCATACAGTGCGTCGGCAAGTTATTCGCGTCCGGGTATCATCAAGGGTTCAGAGTCGTTCTATGACTTTATTGCCTCGCAAAACGACAAGATGATGGACTGCATCAGTACCTTCCGCGAGATTATCGACACAATACCGCAGTCGCAGGGGGCATTTGACATTGCCAAGCAGAACCTGACCAAGAGCTTGCAGAGCGAGCGCACTACACGCGAGCATGTGCTCAATGCATACATAAGCATGGAGCGTATGGGTCTTAAGGAAGACCTCAACAAGATTATCTACGACCGTCTCCCGTCGCTTAAGCTACAGGACATAGTAGATTTCGAGAAGAAGAATGTGGTAGGCAAGCCACGTCTGCGCATCATCCTCGGCAACAAGGACGAACTTGACATCAAGGCTCTTGAGAAACTCGGTCCCGTAAGGTATCTCACCACCGAGGAAATCTTCGGATATTGATTTTTATATTCCCCAAAAGTGCCAAGGAAATTAAAAACTCAAGTTTCGGAAGTGACTTATCTGTCTGTATATGATTAGTTTGCCCCTACAGCGGACGTATTAGAGGCGGAATCATAGGGACAGGAATCATTGGGACAGGTTCTTCTGACCGCTAGTCCCTCTGATCGCTACCTTCCCTTTGGACCTCGGGATGCGGAGCCATAGCCCAGAAAGGGCGGCATAACATAGCACAGGGCGTGAGCCCTGTGAAGAACGACATTTTTTCTCCTCCTCCCCCTCCTCCGCGCGCCAAAGGCGCGCGGAGGAGGGGGAGGAGGTTTTTTGTGGGGCGTTATATAGATAGGGCTCGCGCCCTATCCTGTGTTATGTCGCCCTTTCAGGGCTATGGCTGACTCTGACCCCTCTATATTTTTTATTTAATACCCTCATACCATCACCTTTTCTGCTTTTTGCTGATAATCAATTGGTTATTCTGAAAAATAGAGGTGAGGGTATGAGGGTAAGTGAAAAAATATGGGCAAACGCTTGCATTTTTCATTTGTTTTTTGTATCTTTGCAGCAAGTTTTTTAATCAAAATGTATCGTTTATGGAAGGAAAAGACTTGTTTAGGGGTATAACAGAGAACTACACCGTATGTTTTCTCGACGGTTGTCCGAAGGCGGACACCTGTACCCGACGTGTGGCATTCAACCGGATGAACACTATATACAATAGCGCTCCGTGCGTTCTGCCCAAGGTGCTGCAGATGAAGGAGTGCCCGATGTATGTGGAGTTCAAGATAGTAAGAAAAGCCTACGGCATCTCGAGAATGTTCGACAACGTGGCGAAGAAAGACGTGGTCTGCATGAGAAATGCCGTGATGAATATTATAGGAAGCCGGACAGGTTACTATCGAGTGTTCAGGGGCGAGAAGTGTCTGACTGAAGAACAGCAGAAGGAGATAATGGAATATTTCCAGTCGATGGGATATGTGAATACCCATCTCTTTGACGGATATATTGAGGAGTATAATGCCTGATTGCCAGTTGGCGTGAGAACTTTTGGCAGTTAGCGTGAGAACTTTTGGTAGCTAGCAGAAGGACTTTTGCCAGTTAGCGTAAGAAATCTCATCAGTTAGCGTAGGAAATCCCATCAGTTAGCGTTGAGAATTTCATTAGTTGGAGAGTTATTTGTCTCCTGTGGGGAACATAAAGTTTCCCTTAGAGGAACAAAAAGTGCCACAACGTGGAACTTTCCGAAACTCAACTGTCGTTTTCCTCATGCCCAATGGGCAAATCCGCGAACATCAATTAGTGAAATCATTAACATCAATAAGTATGAAAAGCAAGATAAACCTCACACTCGTGAGAACAGACAAGAAAAACAAGAAGATGGCAAGCAATGTGTCGCTCACTACATTGTTGGCACGCATGAAGGCCAACATGGAGAGCGAGCTTATCGATGCATATCGCACAAACATGAAGTTATCCTCGCGACGCGACCTCTATGGCGACATGTTAGGCCGACTGCACAGGGTGTATGCATCAGTGAGACTGCATACCGACAAGAACGGCACGTTGACGGTGAGCGGATACAACGATATGCTGATGTTGTCGGCAGGTCCTATCTACGACGAACAGCAGATGGAAAACGCCAAGTTGTCGGCAAGGGTGCTGCCTTGCACACTCGCCACATTCGTGGGAGCAAGCGGGATGACATTGAAAATACTTGTCAAGATTGAACTGCCCAATGCCAAGGCCCAGAAGGACGAGGGAGGCATGAGGCGCTTCTTCAGCACAGCCTATATGGTTGCCACCAATATATATACAGCTCTCATCGGCGAGACGGTGAACGCATCGGGAATAGCCGAGGAAAGCTCGGCGATGATGGCCAATTGCCGCATCTCTGCCGACGACTCGCCATACGTCAATCCCAAGGTGGCGCCGCTCATGGTGAAGGGCAATGAGAACGTGGTTGTGATGAAAGGATATATCATGAACGATGACGAACAGAATAATGCTGACACTACGGGATTGATTTCATTCGTTGGCGAGATATACAAGCTGAGATACAACAAACTGAAGGGATGTGTGGAATATCTCGACAAGGACCGCATTTACTTGGGATGGAATCCTGCCGACGAGAGATTCCGCAACGGACTCACCATCAGTGCGCGTCAGGCAGGACTGAACGTGTGGAACAATGACGTGGTGAGGTATCTCAACTCCAACCGCATCACGGTGTATGACCCCGTGGAGGACTGGCTTTTCTCCATCGACGGCAAATGGGACGGCGAAGACCACATCGGGCGACTGGCGGAGACAGTGAAAACCGACCTCAAGCAGTGGAAGGAATGGTTCAGGATGTGGTTTGTGGGTATGGTGGCGCAATGGATGGGGCGCAATGTGAAATATGCCAACAGTATTGTGCCGCTTCTCGTGTCGCCACAGGGGTATCATAAATCAACTTTCTGTCGGCAACTCCTGCCGGAGAACATGCGTTGGGGGTATCTCGACAACCTGCAGATAGGGGAGAAGAAGACTGTGATGCAGTCGATGGCTGAATATCTGCTCATCAATCTCGACGAGTTCAACTCCATCTCCGCCAAGGTGCAGCAGGGATTTCTCAAGAACACGCTCCAGCTGACCACGGTAAACGTAAAGCGTCCATACGCCCGACGCCGCGAGGATCTTCCACGTATGGCATCGTTCATAGCCACGTCGAATATGACCGACGTGCTGAGCGACCCAAGCGGTTCGCGCAGGTTCTTCGTGGTGAATCTCACCGAACCAATCAACACCGACTATCGCCCCGACTACCAGCAACTTTATGCCCAGGCAGTTGAGGCAGTGAGACAGAACGAGCAGCGATGGTTTGACGCCCGACAGACAGAGCTTGTGATGGAGCACAATCGCCAGTTTGAAATGCGCGACTCTGCCGAGATGGTGTTCCACGATTGCTTTGAGCTTACGTCCGATGCGTCGGAGGGAGAATACCTCACCACCAGCGACATCTTCACCACCCTTCGCAAGTATGCCGGAGCCGCTACGATAAGCGAATCACTGCCAAAATTCGGCCGTTATCTCTCGAATTTGCCGGGAATAGTCAAAAGAACGTCCAAATATGGCACTCAATACCTGCTGAAACGCAGGGAAAAGTGAGGGTGTAAGCCCTAAAAAAATCATTTACCCTCATACCCTCACCCTAAAATTATATTATAACGTGCTGAATATCAGTGCGTAATTTAAAAGGTGATGGTATGAGGGTAATATTTAAAACTTATAGTTACTTGCAGCAGGCGCAGGGCTTGAGCTGCTTGAAGAAGTCGTTGCCCTTGTCATCAACGAGGATGAAGGCGGGGAAGTCCTCCACGGTAATCTTCCAGATGGCCTCCATGCCGAGTTCGGGATATTCAACGCACTCGATGCTCTTGATGGAGCTTTGTGACAGGACTGCGGCTACACCGCCGATGGTGCCGAGATAGAATCCGCCGTGCTTCTTGCAAGCCTCTGTGACACAGTCGCCACGGTTGCCCTTGGCAATCATCACAAGTGATGCACCGTTGGCCTGGAACTCGTCAACATACGGGTCCATACGGTTGGCTGTGGTCGGACCCATCGAACCGCAAGGATACCCCTCGGGAGTCTTGGCAGGTCCTGCGTAGAGAATCGGGTGATTCTTGAAGTAGTCGGGCATAGCCTCACCAGCGTCGAGACGTGCCTTGAGCTTGGCGTGGGCGATGTCGCGTGCCACGATGATGGTGCCCTTGAGGTTGACACGTGTGCTGACGGGATACTTTGAGAGTTCGGCACGCACGGCGTCGATTCCCTTGTCGAGGTCAATCTCGATACCCTTGGTGCCCTCGCCCGGCTTGCGCAGTTCCTCGGGAATCAATTCTGTGGGGTTGTCGTCCATCTTCTCAAGCCAGATACCGTCCTTGTTAATCTTAGCCTTGATGTTGCGGTCGGCAGAGCAGCTGACACCCATACCGATAGGACAGCTTGCTCCGTGGCGCGGCAGACGGATGACGCGGATGTCGTGGGCAAGATACTTGCCGCCAAACTGTGCGCCAAGACCAATCTTGTGGGCCTCCTTGAGCAGTTTCTCCTCAAGGTCGATGTCGCGGAAGGCGCGACCTGTCTCATCACCGGTGGTGGGCAGTGAGTCGTAATACTTGATTGATGCGAGCTTGACGGTGAGAAGGTTCTTCTCTGCCGATGTGCCGCCGATGACGAAGGCGATGTGATAGGGAGGGCAGGCTGCGGTGCCCAGGTGCTTCATCTCCTCGACGAGGAAAGGCAGCAGTGTGCCCTCGTTCTGGATGGTGGCCTTGGTCATAGGATAGAAATAGGTCTTGTTGGCAGAGCCGCCGCCTTTTGCCACCATCACGAAGCGGTACTCGTCGCCCTCCACTGCCTCGATGTCAATCTGTGCGGGCAGGTTGCAACGGGTGTTGACCTCGTCGTACATATTGAGCGGGGCATTCTGCGAATAGCGCAGGTTGTCCTGTGTGTAAGTGTTATACACACCGAGAGAGAGGGCTTCCTCGTCCTCGAAGTCAGTCCATACGCGCTGTCCTTTCTCGCCGTGGATGATGGCTGTGCCGGTGTCCTGGCAGAAGGGCAGGATGCCCTTGCAGGCAGTCTCGGCATTGCGCAGGAACTGCAGTGCCACATACTTGTCGTTCTCCGAAGCCTCGGGGTCGGAGAGAATCTTAGCCACCTGCTCGTTGTGCTCGCGGCGCAGCATGAACTCCACATCGTGGAATGCCTGCTGGGCAAGCAGCGTGAGGGCTTCCTTTGAAACCTTCAGGATAGTCTTTCCTTCAAACTCACCTGTTGACACGCCTTCCTTGGAGATGAGGCGGTATTCGGTGTTGTCCTTGCCCAACTGGAACATTGGGGCATACTTGAATTCGGGAATGTTTGCCATAATACTGTTTTTTATTATTTAAAAAGATGATTTATATGTTTTGTTTGTCTTCTTGTTCCTTATTATATATATACCGCGCGAGGGTGTGCTGACCTTGCGCCCCTGTGCGTCGAAGTATTCGAGGTCGCGCGGGTCGGAGTCTTCCATGATATCTCCTATACCTGAAGTGCCGCCCATGAAGTCGAAGGAGATGAGTCCCTGGTCGTCACGTCGGATATTGGTGACGGGCTTACCCATGAACTTGGTGCCGCTGACAGTCGTGTTGAACACGGATGCCGCCGGACGGCTGTCGTCGGTGAGACAGTCGTTGAGAATGGATACGGAACCGTCGAGAGCTTGCGATTTATATGGATAGGTGAAGCTCGAGGTACTATTGTTGGAGTTGTTTGCGGGAATGATAACCGCCCGCTGATGCCCGGCATTATTGTTGACGATGTTGAGATTCCACGCCGAGGAGCTATAGTCATAGTGGGTGATGAGAAGCCCTTCTCCTGGTATGTATGTGTCCCATCCTTCCTTGCGCCTGTTTTCAAGCAGGTAATATTCGTCGGCAGTCGGGCTTTGGGCGTCATTGCGAATAATGTAAGCCTTGCCGCCGTTGGCGAGCGAGTTGAGGTTGCTTATAGTTGTAGGTTCCGTGAGTTCCTCATAATCAAGCCATCCCATGAAGTGCTTCTCGTAAGCAGTATAACCGGCTGGCACCCACGCCTGGTTGTCATAATATGCAGAGTGCATCAAGTCGTATGTTCCGAAGTTGTCATATCCGTGCTGTGTGCCGGTGGAGTAGAAGTCGGGCAATCCAAGGCAGTGGCTATACTCATGGGCGAGTGTGCCGAAACCGTCGCTTTCCTCCCTGAACTCGTCGTTTACGACACAGTATTTGTTGATAGTCATACCGTCCTGGACATGGGCCTTGCCTGGAGAATAGAATGAAATATACCACTGGTGGGGCCAGATGGTTTCAGCCCTGTCGGTGGCTTTGCTGTCATTCTGTCCGTTACCGGCATATATAGCAATCACCTGCTCCACCTCGCCGTCGCCGTTCCAGTCGTAATCGCTGAAATTGACTTGGCCTTCAAGAGCCTGACATCCCTCAATGATGAGCGAGTCGGCGTGCTGGTCGTTGTCTTGCACATCCTTGCCGTAGAATGCCCTGTTGTGCTTGGTGGTGAATGGACCGCGGACATCAAACTCCACGTCAAATATACCATTGCTCTGGTCGAGGAAATACTGGTGAAGCGAAGCTATGGCAATAGTGTTGTCAATATTGCCGGTGTTGAGTGCGTTGTTCCAGTAGGCTTTAGGGTCGGGATTGAGAAAGGGCTTGTCGGGATATTGCATGAGCAATACCAGTTGCTTCTTCTTCCCTGGTGTTGACATGCTGCCACGTGTGATGGCCTGGGCACGTCTTGCATTGGTATAGTCACGCATGATGCTTTCCTTGAATAGGGAATTGAATTCGGGCATCAATTGTGGAACAAAATCACCATCGGCATTTTTCTCCACAATGGTTCCGTCCTCTGTAATATAATAATGTGAGAACTCGTCGCCTACGAGTTTCACCATTATTGTAGTGCCGTCCTTCTGCACGTGAGGTGTCCAGTCGCCAATGGCAATGGCGGCAGAGGATGGGGAGATTGCAAGAATCAGGGCAATCGTCGAAGTGATGATTTTCTTTTTCATTTAAATATTCTTTATTTGAGATTAAAGAGAGTCTTGGCATTGAGGGTTGTTTGGAGTGCCACTTCATCAGCAGGGATGCCGTAGGCTTCTGCCATCTTGTCGATGATGTAGGGTATGAACGCACTCTCGTTGCGTTTGCCCCGCATGGGGACTGGAGCCATATATGGGGCGTCGGTCTCCACGACAAGGCGGTTGAGGGGAATGGACGGCAATACCTCGGGGAGATGGGATTTCTTGAATGTCAACACACCGCCCACACCGATGAGGAAACGGTCGAAGGCGAGCAGTTCAGCTGCCTCCTTCTCGTTGCCCGCAAAGCAGTGGAAGATGCCGCCGGGGAGTTCTGAGCGGTATTTCTTCAATATGCCGACAAGCTCGTTCTGTGCCTTGCGGCAGTGGATAACGAGAGGCAGACGGGAATCTATTGCCCATTTGACCTGTTCCTCGAAACATTCGAGCTGTTGTTGCTGGTAGTCACGGCTCCAATAGAAGTCGAGTCCTACCTCTCCGATGGCAATGAACTCGTCGGGAGAGGCTGCTTGTATGCTTCGCATCTCGGCGAGGACATCGCGCCAGTCGTCACGCACATCCTCAGGATGTAGTCCAATCATGGCATAGGCAAAACCGGGGTATTGGCTTACTACATCACGCAGATTGGGCAGTGAGGTGAGGTTGATTGCGGGGACAAGGATAGCCTTGGCACCAGCTTGGCGGGCACGAAGAATCATCTCGTCGCGGTCGGGGGCAAACTCCTCGCCGTCGATGTGGGCATGAGTGTCAATAAATTCCATCAATCTTTCAATTTTTCAATATTTCAATATTTCAATATTTCAATTTTTCAATCTTCAATTCTCCCTCTTCATCATTTTGTTGGTGTAGGCACGCAGTTCCAGCTTACGCTCCTCTGGGAGGGCAACCTGGTCGAGCCATTTCTTGCCTTCCTCAAAGTAGTACTCTATCTTAGCCTCGCAGAGTTTGCGGATACCTATTTCGTCGTAAAGCTTGGTTACAGCCGCAACCTTTTCCTTGCGGTCGAACTTCTCACCGCTGCACCATTTGTCGAGTTCTGCCTTTTGGGCGGCGTTGGCACGGTTGAAGGCGTTGATGAGCATATATGTCTTCTTGTTGCACATGATGTCGCCGCCTATTTCCTTGCCGAAGACCTTCGGGTCGCCATATACGTCGAGGAGGTCGTCCTGCAGTTGGAAGGCGAGACCAATCTGCTCGCCGAACTTGTATAGAGCCTCTGCGTCGGATATAGGAGCATCGGCAAGAATGGCTCCAATCTTCAGGGAGCACGCAAGTAGAACGCTGGTCTTCAGTCGTATCATCTCGATGTACTCATCCTCAGTGACATCGTTGCGATGCTCGAAGTCCATGTCATATTGCTGTCCTTCGCCGATTTCGAGAGCCGTCTCGGTGAAGAGGTCGAGTACGGGCTTCAGTTTGTCCTTGTCAACGGAAGCCATGCGCTGATAGGCGACCACGAGCATTGAATCGCCGGAGAGAATGGCAGTGTTGGGATCCCATTTCTTATGTACGGTGACGTTTCCCCTGCGCTTGTCGGCATTGTCCATAAGGTCGTCGTGCAGGAGGGTATAGTTATGATAGGTCTCTATAGCCACGGCAGGCATGAGAATCCTCTCAGGGTCATCTTTCCATAGGTTGTAGCCTAATAGCATCAGTACAGGGCGAATGCGCTTGCCTCCCAACGACAGTACGTATTGTATAGGTTCGTACAGCGACTTGGGTTCGCGGTTGTAAGGCAGTTTGTCGATGAAGGTATTCACCTTCTCAAATAATTCATCAGATGTTTTCATATATTTAATTCTTTAATATTTCAATATTTCAATATTTCAATTTTTCAATATTTCAATTTTTCAATCAAAGCCTAAACACCACCGGTATGCACACCATGGTTCGGCACGGTTTGTCGTTTTGCACCCCGGGAGTCCATTTGGGCATCATCCTCATCACGCGGAGAGCCTCGCGGTCGAGTGATGCATATTGTGCGCTCTTGACAATCTTGAGGTCGGACATCGTTCCGTCCTTGTTCACTATGAACTGAACCACCACCTTGCCCTCCTTCTTGTTCTTTTGGGCATCGTAGGGGTATTTCAGGTTCTTGGTCAGCCATTTCATCAGTTCCACTGCTCCCCCGGGAAACTTCGGCAGGTCTTCCACCGTGTGGAAATTGAACGGGTTGTCTCCAAGGTCAGCCTGTGCGGGAGCGAAATCCGGTTCCTCTTCCTTGGTGCCCTCCTCAGGGGAGTCCTCTCCCTTTTGGTCGCCATCGGCTTTGAGGAGTTCCTCAGTTTGGGGCACCACGTCATTGTCCACCACGCGGATTTTCTGCGGTGTGGCTTCCTGCTTTTTCTTCGGCACGAGGGCGATGCGGTTTTCCTGTTGCGTCACGGGCGTCATCTCCATCTCGTGGGTGACGTCCTCAAGCAGGTCATCGGCAATATCACCGTCATCGCCTTCGCCGGTATTCCATTCGAGAGCCACCAGTATCGACGCCAAAACGAATATGAGTCCCATGAGGAATCTCGTCGTACGTCCTTCTTCGAGGTCGGCTCCAATATTCTTCTTAATTTCCATTCTAAATATACAATAAAACCGCTTTTTTTACGTTCTATTTTAGTAGAAGTGCGATTTTCGCTACAAAAATAGCTCAGATATTTTAAAAAATCGTATCTTTGCAGTCAAATTCTCAAAAATAGATGAAAAAAAGATTAATTATGGCCGTTTTTGTCCTTTTTTCTTACGAAATCAGGGCACAAGAGAGCGAAACTGTGTACAATTTCCTCCGTTTACCCGTGAGTGCGCATGCTGCTGCTCTCGGCGGCGACAACATCACCATAGATGACGACGACCCGACGTTGGTTTTCCACAATCCGGCGTTGGCGAGCAACGTCTCCGACCGCTCCCTCAACCTCAACTATATGACATATATGGAGGGGGTGAAGGTGGCGAGTGCGTCATTTGTCAAGGCATACCGCAAGAGGGCGACCTGGGCTGTTGAGGCGCAGTTTATCGACTATGGAAGCATGAAGCACACTACTGCCGACAACGAGATACTTGGCACCGTGTCGGCCAAGGACATCGTGCTCGGAGGAACGTTCAGCTATGCCCTGAGCGACAAGATTGCCGGAGGTATAACTGCCAAGGTGGTGTCGTCGAACATTGCCGACTATAGTTCGATGGCCGTGGCGGTGGATCTCGGTCTTAATTATTATAATCCCGAACTTAACCTGTCGGTGTCTGCCGTGGCGAGGAATCTCGGAGGTCAGGTTAAGGCTTATGAGGATGATTTTGAGAAGTTGCCAGTGGATTTGCAGATGGGTGTGTCGAAACGGCTTGGACAGTCGCCATTGCGTTTCTCTGTCACTATGGTGCGCATGAACAAGTGGGACGACAAGTTCATCAACCACCTCGTCTTTGGTGCCGAGGCATTCCTTGCTGACAATATATGGATAGGCGGTGGACTGAATCCCCGGCGTTCAAACGAGATGA
>JBJEAV010000074.1:0-3254 GCA_051869395.1 Prevotella sp. | reverse complement strand
ATGAGCGACATGGCAATCTTGCACTGTCCCTGATAGTTGGGATGCCAGTCGTTGCCCAGGTCAACCTTCTCGTCGATAATATTGTTCATTGATTCTGCGAAATACACGTTATCGTATTTGTTCTGTGTGCGCTCGCGAAGCAACGAGATGGCAGCACGCAGATAACGGTTGGACGAGTGGGGGGTGATACAGAGGATAGGCACATTGTCGTATCTGCCGCTTATCTGCTCAATCATCTTGATATAGGCATTGACGTAGTTGTCTGCCTCCGGTATGGCAGTGGGCGAGAAGTCGTTAGTGCCGAGGTTAATTATGACGATGTCGGGGCGACGCCAGTTGAAGTCAAACTGCACGGTGGAGAAATGGTCATAGAGCTGGGTGCTGCGGGTTGACATATTGGGATTTGACTCCTGTTTCTTGTCGCCCCAGTTGCGCACCATACCATAGCCCGAATGTGCTGTGATGCGGTAGTCGGCGTCAAAATAGCGGGCAATGATGCAGGTGTATGCCATATTGCAGTTTTCGGTCTCCAACTTGAATCTCTCGCTTGCCTTCTTGCCTTCAGTGCCATATCCCACTGTGTATGAGTCGCCATAGACCTCTATGAGGCGTTTCTTCGGTGCCACAGGTGAGAGCTGTGAGTTTTGGTCGAATGTCAATCCGTAGATAGTTGTGCAACCGTATTCGCCCTCCGTGCATTTCTGAAGTCTAAGGGTGTGAGTGCCTTTCTTTAGCTTTTCGGCGAGCACTATGGTGTGGCGTTCCCTTCCCGTCACCTTGATTTTCTCCTTCAGTTGTCCGTCGATGAAGACATTGTGATAACTTGTGCCTGTGTCGGAGATATCCACAGCCACTTTGGTACCCGTAAACTGAGTCTGCATATACACTCCCACCCAGTCATACCTTACTCTGCCGTCAGCCAGTTTCTCCACTCTACCCGTGAAACTGACGTTGTCGTCATTAGCTTTCACCACCTTGTCAGCAGCCGAAGCAGTCATGGCGGCAACGGCAAACATCATTCCAATAAACAGTTTTTTAGTCATAACAATTATTGTTGTATTTTAAAATATTGATTTCGCAAATTTTCTGCAAAGATAGTAACATTTTCCGATATAACCAAGAAAAATCAAACAAAGCTTGGTTATTTCGCCGAAATTGATTAATTTTGCACCCTAAAAAGAAGAAAGATTAAAATAAATGATTGTCTGTATAGCTGAGAAACCAAGCGTCGCAAGGGAAATTGCGAGAATCTTAGGGGCAAACGCCTCTAAGGACGGATATATTGAAGGCAACGGATATCAGGTGACCTGGACCTTCGGACACCTGTGTACACTGAAAGAGCCTCACGACTACACTCCCATGTGGAAGTCATGGGCATTAGGTTCATTGCCTATGATTCCGCAGAGATTCGGCATCAAACTGATTGAGAACGACGGTATAAAGAAACAGTTTGCCGTGATTGAGAAACTGATGCAGAATGCTGACAGCATTGTCAACTGCGGTGACGCCGGACAGGAGGGAGAACTTATACAACGATGGGTTATGCAGAAGGCTCAGGCAAAATGCCCGGTGAAGAGACTGTGGATATCATCGATGACCGACGAGGCTATCGCCGAGGGATTCCAAAACCTGAAAGACCAGGCTGAATATCAGCCTTTGTATCTCGCTGGACTTAGCCGTGCCATCGGCGACTGGCTTCTCGGTATGAACGCCACGCGCCTATATACATTAAAATATGGTCAGAACAGGCAGGTGTTGAGCATAGGACGTGTGCAGACTCCCACGCTCGCGCTTATCGTAAACAGACAGAAGGAAATCGAGAACTTCAAGCCCGAGGCTTATTACGTGCTATCTACCACATACCGCGACACGGTGTTCACTGCCACCAAGGGCAAATTCGCCACTAAGGAGGAGGGACAGCAGTTCCTCGACGAGATAACGGGCAAGCCGTTCACCGTGACAGACGTGCAGAAGAAGAACGGAGTGGAACAGCCGCCACACCTGTATGACCTGACCTCGTTGCAAGTGGACTGCAACAAGAAATACTCTATGAGCGCGGAGATGACGCTCAATGTCATCCAAGGCCTCTATGAAAAGAAACTGACCACATATCCGCGTGTGGATACCCAGTTTCTCAGCGACGACATCTATCCCAAATGTGCCACTACGCTAAACGGTCTTCGGGGATATGAGGCATTAGTCGCTCCATTGGCGGGCAAGCCGCTGAAGAAGACAAAGCGAGTGTTCGACTCGTCGAAAGTGACTGACCACCATGCCATCATACCCACGGGAGTGCCTGCCACCAATCTCACTGACATAGAGAAACATGTATATGACCTTATTGCAAGGAGGTTTATCGCCGTGTTCTATCCCGACTGCAAATTCGCCACAACAACGGTGATGGGAAAGGTGGAGAAGGTGGATTTCAAGGTGAGCGGAAAGACGATCCTCGACGAGGGATGGCGAGCCGTGTATGGCAAGGGACAGCAGGGCGGAGCTGCATCAAATGGAGACAATGACCAAGGTGATGGCTCTGACAATCCCGACAAGGCTCAGGCTGAGGAGCGCACCCTGCCGGTATTTGTGAAGGGAGAGAGTGGGGAGCACGTGCCGAGTCTTGCCGAGAAATGGACAACACCGCCGAAGTTCTATACCGAGGCAACGCTGCTCAGGGCTATGGAAACGGCAGGAAAGTTTGTGGATAACGACGAACTGCGGGCAGCGCTCAAGGAGAACGGAATAGGCCGCCCGTCATCGAGGGCAAGTATCATCGAAACCTTGTTTAAAAGGCATTACATCAAGCGCGAACGTAAAAACCTCATTGCCACGCCTACGGGTATTGAGCTGATTGACCTAATCAGGGAGGAACTGCTGAAAAGCTGTGAGCTCACGGGTATCTGGGAGAAGAAGCTGCGCGACATCGAGCATAAGAAATATGACGCGGGGCAGTTTATCGAGGAACTGAAGGGGCAAATCGCCGAGATAGTGCGAGATGTGCTCTCGGACAACAGCAACCGAAGGGTGACTGTGCTCACGGAGCAGGACCTGAAAAAGAAAATGGCACCGAAGGTCAAGGCTGCGCCGAAGGAGGGAGGAATGGCGGCGAAATCGGAAGGCCCGGCGACAAAATCGCCGGGAACGGTGGCTGCTGCGCAAAATGGGGCGCAGGGAGGAAATGGAGCGCAGGGAGATGATGCCCTCGTCGGGCAGAAATGCCCTCTCTGCGGTCAGGGTGTCATCATAAAGGGAAAAAC
>JBJEAV010000073.1:17079-18753 GCA_051869395.1 Prevotella sp. | reverse complement strand
AACATAAAAAAGAAATAAAACTATGTGTGGAATTGTATCAATTTTCAACATTCAGGAGCAGACTCCTGAACTGAGACAAAAAGCGTTGCGTATGAGTCAGAAAATCCGTCACCGCGGACCGGATTGGAGCGGTATCTACAACGGTGGCTCGGCTATACTTTGCCACGAACGCCTGTCTATCGTCGATCCCGAATCAGGCAAACAGCCCCTGTTCAGTCCCGACATGAAACAAGTTTTGGCTGTTAACGGTGAGATATACAATCACCAGGACATTCGCAAGCAGTATGCTGACAAGTACCAGTTTCAGACAGGCAGCGACTGCGAAGTGATTCTTGCACTCTACCGCGACAAGGGTATTGACTTCTTGGAAGACTTGAGCGGTATCTTCGCCTTTGCTCTCTACGATGCCGAAAAGGACGAGTTCCTCATCGCACGTGACCCCATTGGCGTTATACCTTTATATATAGGATACGACGAAGACGGAAAGGTCTATGTCGCAAGCGAAATGAAAGCCCTCGAAGGTAACTGCGACCGATATGAGGTGTTCCTCCCGGGACACTACTATTCGAGCCGCGAAGGAAAGATGAAGCGCTATTACACCCGCGACTGGATGCAGTATGACGCGGTGAAGGACAATGGCGCAAGTGTTCAGGATATACATGATGCACTGGAAAGCGCTGTGAAGCGCCAGCTGATGAGCGACGTGCCATACGGTGTTCTTTTGTCAGGCGGTCTCGACTCTTCAGTAATCAGTGCCGTTGCCGAGAAATTCTCGGAACACAGAATCGAAGACGACAGTGCTTCGAAGGCATGGTGGCCCCGACTCCACTCTTTCGCAGTGGGACTCAAAGGTGCGCCCGACCTTGCCAAGGCAAGAATGGTGGCCGACCATATCGGCACCGTTCACCATGAAATCAACTATACCATACAGGAAGGACTTGACGCCATACGCGACGTCATCTACTTCATTGAGACTTATGACGTAACGACTGTCCGCGCCTCAACTCCGATGTACCTTCTCGCCCGCGTAATCAAGTCGATGGGCATCAAGATGGTACTTTCGGGTGAGGGTGCAGACGAAGTATTCGGAGGCTATCTCTATTTCCACAAGGCTCCCGACGCGAAGGCTTTCCACGAGGAGACAGTGCGCAAGTTATCTAAGCTCTATCTCTACGACTGCCTGCGCGCCAACAAGAGTCTTTCGGCATGGGGTGTGGAAGGACGCGTACCGTTCCTCGACAAGGAATTCCTCGACGTGGCGATGCGCACCAATCCCGAGGCAAAGATGTGTCCGGGAAAGACTATCGAGAAGAAAATCGTGCGCGAGGCTTTCGCCGACATGCTGCCCGAGGCAGTGGCATGGCGACAGAAGGAGCAGTTCAGCGACGGAGTGGGATATTCATGGATTGACACCCTGAAGCAGATTACCGCCGACCAGGTGAGCGACGAGCAGATGGCACACGCCGCCGAGCGATTCCCCATCAATCCTCCTCGCAACAAGGAGGAATACTACTATCGCTCCATCTTCGCCGAGCATTTCCCAAGCGACTCCGCTGCCCTCACTGTCCCCAGTGTCCCCAGCGTAGCCTGCTCCACCGCCGAGGCCTTGGCATGGGACGCCTCATTCAAGAACATGAATGAACCCAGCGGAAGAGCCGTAGCCGGAGTGCACGA
>JBJEAV010000073.1:13634-16979 GCA_051869395.1 Prevotella sp. | reverse complement strand
ATGAAAAAACGATGGATAATCCTCATGACGGCAATGGTGATAATAGCCATTGCGGGCATATTTGCCCCCGAACCGTCATTCGACTGTGACTTTTCAAAGATAGATGCCGCCGACGTGGCATGGTTGATAACCGCTACCATCTTCGTGCTGATGATGACTCCAGGACTCTCGTTCTTCTACGGAGGAATGGTGGGAGCGAAGAACGTCATATCGACAATGCTCCAGAGCTTCATCGCCATGGGTCTGATATCAGTGCTATGGGTAGTATTCGGTTTCTCGCTATGCTTTGGCGACGACATCGGCGGAGTGATTGGCGACCCTACCACCTTCCTTATGTTCAATAATGTTGGCGGAGATGTATATACCACTCCTACAGGTAAGATTCTTGGCGGAGCCACAATTCCATTGGCTCTATTTGCCCTCTTCCAGATGAAGTTTGCCATCATCACTCCCTCACTTATCACTGGATCATTTGCCGAACGCGTGCGTTTCTCGGGATATATGTTCTTCATGATATTCTTCTTCGTGGTGATATATTGTCCTCTGGCCCACATGACATGGCATCCCGACGGATTGTTCCTTAAATGGGGAGTAGTCGATTTCGCCGGTGGTATCGTAGTTCACGCTTCTTCCGGTGTGGCAGCACTTGCGGGAGCCATCTTCCTCGGCAGGAGAAAAGCATCAACACGCAAGAGCGAACCTGCAAACATTCCCTTCGTCCTTCTCGGAGCTGCCATGCTCTGGCTCGGATGGTTCGGATTCAACGCAGGTAGCTCACTTCATGCCGACGGAACTGCTGTCAAGGCATTCCTCAACACCAACACAGCCTCTGCCACTGCGATGATGACATGGATATTCTTCGACTGTCTGCGTGGTCGCAAACCTTCTGCCATGGGTGCTGCCGTGGGATGTGTGGTCGGTCTTGTAGCCATAACACCTTCAGCTGGCTACGTAACCGTAGGCGAGAGCATCTTCATCTCGTTCGTCATCACTATCATCTGCAACTGTGCGGTATATTGGCGCAGCCAGTCGCGCATCGACGATGCCCTCGACGTGTTCCCAACTCACGGCACCGGCGGTATCTTCGGTACAGTCCTCACGGGTATTTTCATCCACGAAGGACTTGTTGCCGGCACTCCCGAGGGATTCGTGATTTTCCTCTATCATCTCCTCGCCGTAGCGATGGTGATTGTCTATACCTTCGTGATGAGCTACCTCGGCTACTGGCTCATCGACCTCTGCATCCCGATGCGAGTGTCTGAATACAGTGAGCGCGTAGGTCTCGACTACAGTCAGCACGACGAGCACTACGGCCTTGCCCACGTTGGCGAGCGCGAGATTGCAGAATACGAGCAGCATATTGAGCGCAAAAATAGCAAATAACAATAAAAAATCGTCAACCTTCACCAATCATGGCAAAACCCCTGTGTTTATCGGGGTTTCAGAGGGTGAAGGTTGCTGAAAAAACCTTCACCTTACCTTCACCCTGTAATCTCATGCGGATTGCCAAGAGGTGAAGGTTGGGTGAAGGTTTTTCGTCCAACCTTCACCTCGTGAAAGCCTTATAAACACAGGGATTTCAGAGCAAAAGGTGAAGGTTGACGATTTTTATGTTTAATTCATAAATAATCCTTTAATCTCAAAGCCCTGCTTCGATCTTCCTCCGTTGATCCTCCGTTGCAAAGCCGATGCAAATTCGATGGAAAGTCGATGAAAGATACTTTTAAGGGCGTATTTATTGGCTTTTAGACAATAGTTTTGTGGTAACAATTTGTGACCGCAAATCAGTAAATTCATCTTTGCCGTCGCCACCCTCGGTTAATGATGCAACTAATTCGCCCTATACTCTACTGAAATTCTATGTTGTCTTGAAGATACAATTCTTGCTATTGTATCTTCAGCACTCTCCTCATCCTTCCATGCTCCAGAAACTTTACTCAAAAGATATCTTTCCCTTGATAGTTTCTCATGCATAGACAGGGAAGCATTGAGCAATGCCGCCAACCGTTTCTTCGCCTCTATACTTAAACAATCAACCTCGTTGCGATAGAAATCGTCAATATTAACATTTACTGTATCCATATCCGAAATATTTAAATTCACGCCGCAAAGTTACGAATAAAAAATGAAACTGCCAAACATTTCGGGGGATTATTCACTAAATAAGGGTTGACACTTCCCCGTCATCAGGTGACTCTCCCGCTGCATCCCTATTTGAGCCTGCTCACAAGGGGCTTTGAAGGGGGAGAGTCAGCTGTTTCAGCCTGCTCGTATGGGCGTTTGAGCCAGCTGACTCTAATATATGTATTTGCCGTTATTTTATCATAAGCGTCACCCGTCACCTCAGTTTCGGGAATTTTTTCATGTCCACAGTCCCCTTTTATTAATTAATATATAATAAGGTACGCGAAAAAAATAAGAGAAGGCGATCCCCTTCAAAGCCACAATAAGCGCCAACACAAAAAATCAACCTGTCATACACCTAAACATTGCCGATTTCAAGGTGACGGGTGACGCCATGAAGTAATTCACGAACAATAAGGGTGGCGAAAGCATTACCTTCGCCACCCTCGGTTAATGATGAGTATTTAATCTTAATGAAGGGGAATGTTGCTATTACATTCTTCCTTCAATAACTCATAATTATATAATGCACTTTGGAAATATAAGCCTGTATCAGGATTATTCAATGTCTGAAACCATTGGGAGTTATAAACCACATTCAAAGCGTCCTCCAAACTGCTTTTTGATTCAGACATCTGCATATAAACGACCTGCTCTAAATTAGAGTCAATCAAATACTGAATTTTATCGTTGTCTATCATAACTTCACTAATTTTGAGATTGCATATTCTGTCGCAAAACAATATTGCTTACTTAATTTCTTATAAGTCAATTCCTTAACTAACTGTTCCAATGTAATAAGATGACGTACATACAGATCTAACTGCAAAACGACCCCATCGTCAGCAACAGGACCAATTACGATGTCGTATTCATGACGATAATTTTTCTCCATCCTATTTTTCAAGATGAAATTGGCCCATTCAACGGAAGGGTTATCAAATTGTAACACGTTCAAACCTCCGTTTGATAATAATTCATCGTCAAAACTGAACGTCAACACCACAGGATCTCCTTCCCTACTAATTTTGGTTCTTCGAATAGCCATTTCTTCAGCTTGCTGTCTAATATCTGTAAGATAGAAACCCTTGCCGAAATCCTTATATGGTCTGCATTTCGATAACTCTATTTTTTCGAACATAATATTTGTTCCATGGAAAAGACTAATCATGACAAATAACCTCCATGCTTTAAACAGACCGCAGTCAAATCATCCACAGC
>JBJEAV010000073.1:0-13534 GCA_051869395.1 Prevotella sp. | reverse complement strand
CTATATTCTTTAAATTCACGCCGCAAAGTTACGAATAAAAAATGAAACTGCCAAATATTTCGGGGGATTAATCACGAAAATAAGGGTGGCGACAGCATTGCCGTCGCCACCCTCGGTTAATGATGAGTATTTAATATTGATGAAGGGGAATCATCATTATTCTACAGGAACAATATTCCAAAGACCAGTTATGTCATTGAGATAGAAATCGTATGTTCCAGCAGGTACATTGATGTTGTCACTACCAGGTGCAAGATAATAAACCTCGCCAATTGGGGTTTCTTTATCAGAAGTACCCCAGCTTGTAGCCCAATCATGATTAGCACGGAACTTGAGACCACCAGATGACTCAATTGTTGCACGAGCATACCAGTTGTGAGGTGCTTTCTCGAGCTGCTGGAGGTCGATGTCGCCACCCCATCCGTTAAAGTCACCGATGAGAGATACCGATGTGTACTCTGCAGAAGGAGTTACAGCTTCCCATGAGTAGGTATTGTCGTTCATGTTGATGGTAAGAGTGTAGTACTCACCCTTGGTTGGAGCCTGGAATGACTTAGAGTCCTTGTTGATGAGAGAGCCGGAAGCCGAGCCGTCACCATCAATTACAGTACCCCATGCGTTTTCCCAGATACCGAAATTCTTAGAGTCCCAAACCTTGAGGTCCCATGCTCCTGACCACTGTGTGGTGTAGCTGTAGATGTTACCGCCGTGAGCATAGAACATGCAGCTCATGTCCTTGTCGCTCCATCCCTGGGGAGTACCTACAACATAGTACCGAGCCTCAGCACGTTTAACGGTGTAGGTGTAGTTGTTGATGTCGAGAGTAATCTCGAAAGTTCCGCCACCACTTATTACTGGAGTCTGAACCTCGCCAAGCTCAGGGTCGTTCGGCCATACAACATAGTTGAAAAGACTGTTGTCGCCGTTTACCGAGCAACCCATTGCTCCCTGGTTGATAGAGTCCCAATCGCCAGAAACGAAGTGACTTCCCTGATAGAACTTGAACCAGTTGTCGCCATCGCCAGTTGTAACTGTTGCAGTGTATGTTCCATCACCATTGTTTTCCATCCATGTAGGATTGGTAGCGTCCCAACCTTGCCACTGACCAAGCAAATAGTATCCCTTGGAGTCTTCAGCTGGTGTAGGAGTGGTTTTTACCGATGTCGATACCTCGAAAGCAGGAAGATCAATAGCATCTCCGTTTGCAAGATTTGCCGCATATTCAACGGCAAGTTTCGGAGTACGTGTGGTGTAAGCCCTTGACTGATAGATGTCGCGTATGAGGTTTACGTAGTCTGCTGTCAGGACACAGATATCGTTTCCATTTGTGAAAGCGTTAATCTTCTGACCTTCAAGAGTAACGTTTCTTACACTGAATCCAACCACCTCAGGGCTTGCAGATGAAAGCGTCTGCAATCGAAGTGTGTCCTTCGTTGTTGGAAGTGTCAGATTAGCATCGGCACCGGCATTAACCTGAGCCTCGTATTTTGCTGTGGCAGCCTGCTCTTCGTTGGCCTGTGGAGAAGCCCAATCGTCGTAGTCGCCGGCGCAGCTGGCGAGCACGAGGCTCGCCATAGCTGCAAAGCTATATAATATTTGTTTCTTCATAATTGTCTGAATTTTGAATTATTTTACTTCACCCTTATTAGTGTCGAAGTTCACATAGAGTTTCTGTCCCGGAGCACATGGCACGGAGTATGCCTCTCCTACATTCTCAGCCCAGTTGGCAGGAATATCCATAGTACGCCAGAAGAGAGAACCGTTGAAGATTGTGAACTCAGTGCGCCACCAGTCGATGCTGCCCACCTTGATGTAAGCGCGGAGCTCACCAGAGCCTGTGAATGCCGGTGACTCCCATGGTGTTGCTGCATCTGCAGAAGGAGTCATCTCCCATGCAGGGTTGCTATCGGTCCAATCGCCAGTGGCATTACCGATTACGTAAGCCTTGGCAGGCAGGATGTGGAAGTGGTACTTGATGTCGTTGGTTCCGATTTCGGTCACCACATAGAGGCAATACCATCCGCCGTTGGCTATCTTGATATTGCTTTCGCCCTCACCTGAGAGTCCAGCGCCAGCCTGATCGTCGAAGTCAGTTACTCGAGAGTAGCCTCTCCAATCGCCTTCAAACTCGCCCCACTTAATCTCACCACCTTCAGGTGCATAGAAGAGAGTGTAGAACTCGCCTTCCATACCATATACAGGAGCGAGTGCCTTCCATGTCTTCCAAGCATCACCTACGCAAGAACCTACGATATAGATAGATGTAGGATGAGTCAGTGTTGGAGGAACGTATGTAGCGAGAACGCTTGGCAGACAGATGGAGTTTGACATAACGTCATCAAAACTCTGTCCTGCAACAGAAGCGCGAAGTCTTACGTAGAGTGCGCGTGCCTCTTTGGGATATTCAACATCACCGTTTGCCTCAGTGTAGAGGTCAATCATTGCGTTGTTGATTTCTGATGGGTCAACGCTCATGTTAGCGGTAGTGAAGAAGGTCTCCAGTTCCCTGTAGCTTGTGAAAGACTGGTCGAGAGCTACCTGCACATAGTAGTTGACAACAAGAGGGAATCCGCCAAAGTCAGGCTGTGAGCATGTCAAGTTCACTCCATTGGATGAAACCAAGTCGTATGTGTTGTTGGTGGCATTGGCAGGAAGGTTCAGTTTGAAACCTGTCGTGTTTGCCTTGAATGTAGGATTGCTGTCGTCATCTTTCTCGCACGATGTGAGCGTGAATGCCACAAGAGCAAGGAGTGTGAAGACACTTCCTAATCTTAACATTATCTTGTTCATATTATTTCACTTTAAAAAATTGTTCGTTATAATGAATTAATAACCGGCATTCTGGTGTTCTGCCATATTCGGGTTACCATTGATGTCGTCGATAGGAATAGGATAGAACTTGAAGTGGTTGTCAACGCTCTGTCCTTTGGCAACGCCACCCTTCCAGTCCCAAATGTACTTCTTGCCTACAAAACGGTCGAAGCGGTTAAGGTCAGAACGACGACGACCTTCCATATAGAACTCACGGCACCACTCGTCAATTACGTCATCCTCTGTAAGGTTGGTAAGAGTCTTTGCGTTTGCTCGGGTGCGAAGAATATTAATATCCTTAAGTGCAGCTTCAGAGTCACCCAAGCGCCACTTTGCCTCTGCGCGAGTCATGAAAGCCTCTGCATAGCGGAGCAATGGAATATCTGTATCAGGGAATTCTACATCATTAGTAGTGCCACCGTCGGTGCGGATGTTCTGCCACTTAACGATAGAGATACCATCGAGGAAGTTAGCCATCTTCTCGACATGGAGTTTGCGGATGCCGCCTCCACGTCCGGCATAGAAGAGGGCACGGTCGTCACCTGCAGCTGCAATGATGCTCTTGGTGTCAGAACCATCCTGTGCATCGAGGGCGATAATCTCTTCCTCTGTTGCTCCGTCTGGAGCTTTCTCAGAAGACATGGGAATGTTTTCTGCGGGGAAGAACTTCTGGATGAGGTTTGGACGGGCATAGTTACAGCTCCATCCGTTTGTTGTACCCATATAAGGCATACCTACAATACGCATTGAAGACACAAGGTAGTTGGCACCAGAGTAACACTTTGTGCTCTTGCCATCCTGACGGATAGGCAGGATTATCTCCTTCATAGCCTCAGCGTTCTGGTCGTTGTCTGCCATGAACACCTGTGCATAGCCAGAGTATGTCAGTCCATTTGTAGGATGAACCTTAGGTGTGCTTGCCAGTGCATACTTGCCGCTGTTGATCACCTTGTCGGAATACTCAACAGCTTTCTGGTAGTCCTTCACTGCACCATCTGTATAAACTGCCGAGTTGAGTGCAAGACGGGCGTGGAGAATATAGGCAGAACCCTGGTCGGCACGGCCGAAATTTGCAGAAGAGTTGAACTCGCCGATAGGAGCCAGTTGGCCTTCAATCTCTGTCAGTTCCTTATCGAGCCAATCATAAAGATCCTTGCCTTCCATACATATAGGAAGAGCGTCAACGGCGTAAGTCTCATCCTTGAAAGGAGCCTTGTGCCAAAGGTCAAGGAAGTACCAATAGTAGAGAGCGCGAAGGAAACGCACCTCAGCACGGTAGAGCTTGTAGTTGGCATCCTCGGCCTTGTCAGCCGTGTTGGCGAGATAGAAGTTGCAAAGCGTGAGGTTGAATCCGAGACGCTGGTAGCACCACTGCACGCGAGGAGAGCTACTGTTCCATCCAATGCTTGTGAGCTGTGGGATATCGGTATCTGTTTGCCATGCCCAGTTACACTCATCGGTAGGCTGCTCCATAAGGTTGAATGTTGTACGATAGAAGCCAGATTCACCTTCGTCACTGCTGATGTCGCTGCTTCCTGCCGGACCTTTCTGGCCGGTAAGTCCCATTGTCGAATAGATTTTTGCCAAGAGCTGCATATCCTCGTAAGAACTTGAGGTCTGCGGGTCAATTGACGATATGTTCAAGTCGTCAGCGCATGAAGCCAGTCCCATCGACAAAAGACCGACAATCGCTGTTTTCATAAATATCTTTTTCATATTCTGTCAAAAATTAGAAGTTAAGATTTAAACCAATCTGGAAGCTCAATGGACGTGGA
Source organism: Prevotella sp. (assembly GCA_051869395.1). Lineage (GTDB taxonomy): Bacteria > Bacteroidota > Bacteroidia > Bacteroidales > Bacteroidaceae > Prevotella. The sequence goes on along the minus strand of JBJEAV010000073.1, from coordinate 8,948 downwards.
TATGGGTTCTTGTCAACACCGTCAGCCACCTCTGGGTCGATACCCTTGTACTTCGTGATGAAGAATGGGTTCTGAACATTGAAGAATACACGGCCTGAGATCTGCTTGAAGAGCTCGCTGAACGAGTATCCGAGAGTAATGTTTGAACACTTCAGATAGCTTGCATTGCGTACAAAATAGTCTGAGAGATAATATTCTGTACCGCCTGTTCCTGTAAATCCGAGTGCGATGGCTTCTGGATAGGTGTTGTGGAATGCACTGTTGTAGTAGATACCTGAAGCACTTGTTGCACCGAGGTTTGACAGGTGGTCATAGTAAACGTAGTTTCCAAGTGAAGCATGGAAGGCTGCACTGAGATCCCAGTTCTTGTAGAGGAACTTTGTGGTGAAGCCCATGATTACGTCAGCTGCCGGCTTCTTGTAGAAGTACTTGTCGCTTTCGTTAATCTTACCGTCGGCGTTGCGGTCAACATAGAGACCTTCGATAGGCTTGCCTGCCTCGTCGTAAACCTGCTGGTAAACGAAGAATGAATTGGCTGCCTCGCCTACACGGTTTGCCTGAATCTGGGTGCTGTTACCGCGAGAGATTGTCGTACCGGTCTTGATGTAGTAGTCATCGTCGCCATTGCCACCTGTAAGAGATGTAATCTCGTTGTGGTTCCATGAAACGTTGTAACTGATGTCCCAAGTGAAATCCTTTGTTACTATGGGCTTTGCATTGATTGAGAACTCAAGACCATAGTTCTTCAGCGAACCGATGTTCTTTGTAAGAACTGAAGAGAAGTTTGTTCCTACAGGGATGGTAACATCGTTCAACAGGTCTTTCGTCTCGCGATAGTAACCATCGATGTTCATAGTTATTCTGTTGCGTAGGATTGCGAAGTCAATACCTGCGTTGTAAGTAGTTGTTGTCTCCCACTTCAAGTCTGGGTTGTAAGAAGAAGGACGCATAGTGCTGTAGTACTTGTCGCCAATAGGATACTGTGCATACTGGTCGCTGACGGTGTAAAGCGGAGTGTAGCGGAAGTCGCCGTTGATGTCCTGCTGACCTGTCTGTCCCCAACCGAGACGGAGTTTCAACTCGTCAAGCCAGTTGACGTTCTTCAGGAATGCCTCATTGTTGATTTTCCATGCCAAAGCTACTGAAGGGAAGTAACCCCACTTGTTGCCATCGGCAAAGCGTGAAGAACCATCGGCACGCATTGTTGCTGTAAGCATATAGCGGTCAAGCAGTGTGTAGTTGAAACGTCCGAAATAAGAAACAAGAGAGTTGTGTGTAGCCCAAGCTGTCTCTTCACGGAGACTTGGCTTATATGCCTCACCTGTAGCACGGTCAGTACCCTGACCAAAGTTATAGCCTGAACTATGATAGTGGCTTTCCTCGGCACCTGCCATTATGTCTATGTTGTGTGCACCGAACTCATGCTGGTACTGTGCATATGCGTTAGCAGTGATGCTGTACTTCTTGTAGTGAGTCTGACCGTCCCATCCATAGTAGTTGTTGCTGTATGAATATGGAGAGATAACGTCGGTCTGCTTAGACTTTGTATATTGACCTCCATAGCTTGCATGAATGTGAAGATCCTCGAAGCCATGTATCTTATAGTCAACCTCGAAGTTGCCTGTGAAGTCATTTGCGTTAGCCTTGCACTCCTTATTTTCAAGAAGGGCGAGAGGGTTCTGCGGAGCGTTAGGGTTGTTGGTGTACTTCCACTCAGGGTCAGCGAAGCTTGCGCCCTGGGAAGGCTGGTGGAAACCACCGAAGAACTTCGATGTCTCGTCGTCTGAATAAACAGGCTGAGTAGGATCCATGCTGAGAGCGGCACCGACAGCACCACCAGCATCAGCATAACGGTTCTGCTCGTTCATGTACTTGGCAGTGATGTTGAACTTCAAATGGTCGTTGAGGAATGTTGGAGCCAAATTGGCTGAAACGTTGGCACGGCGCATCCAAGAAGTCTTCACGATACCATTGGAGAGGTTGTAGCCTGCACTGATGCGGTATGGCATGTTCTTAACGCCACCACCAACTGAGATGTTGTGAGAGGTAGAGATGGCTGTGCGGAAAATCTGGTCTTGCCAATCGGTATTGGCTGTTCCGAGCTTTGAAGCGTCAAGTCCTTCGATACCGCTGATAAACTCACGGTACTCGTCGCCCGAGAGAGCGTCATATTTCTTCTGGATAGTGGAAACGGTAACGTCACCGTTGTAGCTAACCTGAGGAGCTGTGCCCATGCGGCCTTTCTTAGTTGTGATGATAATCACACCGTTAGAAGCACGGCTACCATAAATAGCTGTGGCAGAAGCGTCCTTCAATACAGTGAAGCTTTCGATATCATTAGGGTTAACCATGGCGAGCACGTTGGTCATACCAGTTGCAGTGCTGTTAGAAATGGTCAAACCATCGATAACGATAAGAGGGTCATTACTTGCATTCAGAGACGATCCACCACGGATTCGGATTGTAGCACCGGCACCTGGAGAACCACCTGCTGTAACCACATCCACACCGGCAATCTTACCAACCATCATGTCCTGTGCATTGTTGGTAATACCCTTTGACAGTTCATCCGGCTTGATTGCCGTTACCGAACCGGTCAAGTCGTTCTTCTTTGCACGACCGTAACCGATTACGACTACGTTCTCAAGTACCTGGGCGTCGTCCTTGAGAATGACTTCAACATTGGCGGCAGCCTTCACGTTGGCGGGCTGATAGCCTACATAAGAGATGTTGAGAGTGGCACCCTGGTCTGCCTTGATGATAAAGTTACCATCGAAGTCAGTAATCGTACCACCGTTAGTACCTGCAACCCTGACGGTTGCACCGATGATCGGTTCGCCTGCCGAGTCCTTTACATGTCCTTTGACTGTAATCTGGGCATAGGCACCGATTGAAAGAACGAGGCCGAATAGTACGACCATCATTCTAAGCGGAATTCTAAAATTTACCTGCTTCATCATACATTATTATTATTTATTTTAGTTATTGAAAACTCAACTTTTAAGGTCTTGTTCTCGTTGTTCTTTCGATTTCACGGTGCAAAGGTAGGATTAATTTGCATATCTTGTTCCTTTTTTTGATATAAATCATAAAAAATCTCTGCGCAAACGATTGCACAATCATAAATGCAATATTATTTATGGTTTACATTGTTATATTAATAAAAAGCGATAATTTTGCATCGAAATCAAGTCAATCACAATGAAAAAGAACATAGAACTGACAATGAAGGACATCGCACGGGAATTCAACACTTCCGTGGCTACGGTGTCAAGGGCTCTCAAGGATTCGCCGAGAATCAGTGAGGAGAAACGTCGCGCCATACAGCAGTATGCCAAGGAGCATAACTTCTCTCCTAACATGCTTGCCGAGTCGCTGCGCAACAGCCGGGTGATGCAGCCGAAGATTATAGGGGTGATTGTTCCCGAACTGGCTCATTACTATTTCTCCACGGTATTAGCGGGCATCGAGGAGGAGGCAAGGGCAAGGGACTACCGCATCATGGTGGCGCAGAGCAACGAGAAATATGAGCGCGAGGTGAAGATTTGCCAGTCGTTCTATGAGAACAGGGTTTGCGGTATCATCGTGTCGCAGGCCAAGGACACCGTGAAGTACGACCACTTCAACCAACTGTTGGAGAACGGTGTGCCTCTTGTGTTTTACGACCGTATCTGCACCGGCGTGAATGCCAACCGCGTGGTGGTTGACGATTACCAGGGAGCATTCAATGCGGTGTCGCATCTGATTGAGACGGGATGCAAGCGCATTGCCTTCTACGGTTCACCAATGACTCTTGAGATATCAAAGAACAGGTTCAACGGATATAAGGATGCACTGAAGCGCCACGGAGTTGAATATGACGACAAGCTGACTCTCTTCTGCGACAATCGTTCTGACGCCGAGGTGATTACACCTGATTTACTTAAAGACGAAAACCGTCCCGATGCTTTCTTTGCCGTAAATGATGACACGGCGATTGGCATTATGTATGCAGCCAAGCGAATGGGATTCAAGGTGCCAGATGACGTTTCAATCTGCGGATTCACCAATGGACAGCGTGCCATTGCCTGCGACCCCATGCTCACCACCGTGGAACAGCGAGGAAAGCGGGTTGGCGAGGAAGCCGCCGACATCCTGATAGCACACGTGGAGGGCACTATCCCCATTGACAAGGTGGAGAAGAGAATTGTCAGGACAAGGCTGATTATCAGGGGGACGACGAGGTAGGAGCCCCCCTCTAACTCCCCCTGGGGGGAGAATATTGTCCTTTATCTTCCTTAGCGACCAAAGGGAGCGATAACTTCTTATAACTCCTTTTAACTCCACAAGTTGAGCAAATGCGAAACTTAAATAATTTAATAATAACAATGCCTGCCAAACTCTCCCCCTTGGGGGAGTCGGAGGGGCCAATATTTTTTGATATGAAAAAGCAAAGACCTGATTTATCCTTTATGAAACTGTGGAACATCAGTTTCGGATTCTTTGGAGTGCAGATTGCATACGCTCTCCAAAGTGCGAATATCTCACGCATATTCGCTACACTTGGGGCTGACCCCCATTCACTGAGTTATTTCTGGATTCTGCCTCCATTGATGGGTATCGTGGTGCAGCCTATCGTGGGAACACTGAGCGACAAGACCTGGTGCCGGTTCGGACGCCGCATACCTTATTTATTTATAGGTGCCGCGGTGGCTGTGCTCGTGATGTGCCTCCTGCCTAATGCCGGTTCGTTCGGAATGGCAGTAAGTACGGCAATGACCTTCGGACTTTGTTCACTGATGTTCCTCGACACAAGTATCAACATGGCTATGCAGCCGTTCAAGATGCTTGTGGGTGACATGGTTAACGAGAAGCAGAAGGCCCTCGCCTACTCTATCCAGAGTTTCCTCTGCAATGCCGGTTCGCTCGTGGGATATGTGTTCCCGTTCCTGTTCACATTCCTCGGAATCAGCAATGTGGCAGCCAAGGGCGTTGTGCCGGACTCTGTTATCTACTCGTTCTATATCGGAGCCGCAATCCTCATCCTCTGTGTCATCTATACCACAGCAAAGGTGAAGGAGATGCCACCGAAGGAATATGCTGAATATCACGGACTTGACAAGCCTCTCGACGAGGAGAAGGTGAATATCTTCAAACTCCTGAAGGACGCTCCTACGGCATTCTGGTCGGTAGGACTCGTGCAGTTCTTCTGCTGGGCGGCATTCATGTATATGTGGACATATACCAACGGCGGTATCGCCGAGACATGCTGGAACACCACCGACACGGCATCGCTCGCTTATCAGAATGCCGGCAACTGGGTGGGAGTGCTCTTTGCCGTGCAGGCCATAGGCAGTGTTGTCTGGGCTGTCATCATACCTCAGATCAGCGACCGCAAGATTGCATACAGCATAAGCCTTGTCTTGGGAGGTGTCGGTTTCATCATGATTCCTTTCATCCATAACCAGTATGTGCTTTTCGTGCCTTATCTGCTCATCGGTTGCGCATGGGCTGCAATGCTTGCACTGCCGTTTGCCATTGTCACCAATGCCCTCGAAGGTCACGGACACATGGGTGTATATCTCGGCTTGTTCAATGGCACCATCTGCATTCCGCAGATAGTTGCCGCCGCCGCTGGAGGCATTGTGTTCCAGCTGATTGGCGGTCGCCAGTGCGACATGCTCATGGTAGCGGGAATACTGCTCGTCATAGGTGCTTTCTGTGTGTTTGTGGTAAAAGACCGAACACTGAAACAGGTGGAAAAGGCTAACCCTTCAGAAGATTTGTTAGACATTAAATAGACGGGAGAGGGGGAAAGGTGCGCAATCGATTGCGCACCTTTCTACCCAATTTTCCCAAACATATTTTGACCTATTGAGATATAATTTTTAATTTTGCATCGAAAATAACAACAATTTGGATTATGGCATTACTATTAAACCTATCGTATAACACAGTATTCGGTGAGCAACTGGTGGTCAACTTCATCAAGGGTGACAAACCGGAAGACATCGTAAAGCAAAGGATGAATACTGTAAATGGCAGTGAGTGGACTTGCCGTGTGAACATACCTGAGGGCACTGAAGCCGTCAGCTATTATTACAGTGTGGAAAAGAACGGAGTGCTCTCACGCCAGGAATGGCAGTTGCAGCCTCACAGCATCAAGTTTTCGGCTTCAAAGTCGGAATCATTCACTGCGTATGACCACTGGAACGACATCCCTGAGGATGCCTACATGTACAGCTCTGCCATCACCGACTGTGTGGCCAAGCGTCCTAAGAGCAAGCCGGCAAAGACCACATCCTCACAAGCCGTCATCATCAAGACAAAGGCCCCACAGTTGAGAGCCTCTGAACGTCTCGCCGTCATGGGCAGTGAAAAGGTATTGGGAGAATGGGAGGCAACAAAGGCATATCCCATGGAGGAATTTGCCCCCAACGAGTGGATGGCTGTCATCGACGCAAAAAAACTGAAGAGCAACAGGCTGGAATTCAAGTTTGTCGCACTTGACGAGCAGATTGACTATACCCCGCTTTGGGAGACCAGGGACAACCGCATAGTTGAAATCCCCGAAATGAAGGACGGCGAAACCGTAGTTTATGAACTCGACATAGCCTTCTTCCCCATCTTCGCATGGAAGGCAGCGGGAGTGGTTGTTCCTGTCTTCTCGCTCCGTTCCGAGGGCAGTTTCGGAGTAGGTGACTTCGGCGACCTGAAGATGATGGTGGGATGGGCAGCCAAGACCCATCAGCGCGTCATACAGATACTTCCGATATATGACACCACAATAACTAACACGTGGACAGACTCTTATCCATATAACAGTATCAGCATATATGCCCTACATCCGCAATATGCCGACCTGCGCCAGCTTCCCGAACTGAAGGACGAGGAGACAAGGGAGCGTATGGAGACATTGCGCAAGGAACTTAATGCCCTGCCACAGATTGACTATGAGCGCGTGAACAACGCCAAGCGCGAATACCTGCGCCTCTTGTTCGAGCAGGAGTTTGCCGCCACGAGCAAGAAAGCCACATACAAGAAATTCTTCGAGGACAACAAGGACTGGCTTGTGCCTTACGCAGCATTCAGCCACTACCGCGACATATACGGCACTGCCACATTCAGCCAGTGGCCCGACCATCACTCACTTCCCGAGGATGAACGTGAGAAGATGGGTACTCCCGGAACCAAGGAGTACAAGTCGGTGGCGTTCTGGTATTTCATACAGTATATTCTTGACACCCAGCTTCGCGATGCACACAGTTATGCACAGTCCAACCGTGTGCTGCTCAAGGGCGACATCCCCATCGGCATCAGTCGCGACGGAGTGGAAGCATGGGTAGAACCCAAATACTTCAACCTCAACGGTCAGGCGGGTGCTCCACCCGATGCCTTCTCTGCCAACGGACAAAACTGGGGTTTCCCGACATACAACTGGGATGCCATGCTTGAGGACGGATGCTCATGGTGGGTACGCCGGTTCCGCAAGATGGCGGAGTTCTTCGACGCATATCGCATCGACCACGTGCTTGGTTTCTTCCGCATCTGGGAGATTCCCTCGCATGCCGTTCACGGTCTGCTCGGACAGTTTGCCCCTGCCCTCGCCATGACAAAAGAGGAGATAGAGGGCTACGGACTGCGATTCGACGAGGATCGCTACACCCGTCCGTTCATCACCGACTGGACTCTCGACCGCATGTTCCATGAGCGTGCCGACGAGGTGAAGGAGAAGTATCTCGACCGCCTTGACGACGAACGTTATCAGATGAAGCCCGAATACGACACCCAGCGCAAGGTGGAGCAGGCATTCAAGGGTGTGACCGACGAGAAGGAGATATGGCTTCGAGACGGGCTCTATGCCCTCATCAGCGACGTCCTCTTCCTGCGCGACCACAAGAACCCGAACAAGTTCCATCCGCGCATCGGAGTACAGCTCGACTTCATCTACGAGCAACTGTGGGACAATGACAAGTATAACTTCAACCGCCTGTACAATGATTACTTCTATCGCCGCAACAACCAGTTCTGGTATCAGGAGGCGATGAAGAAGATGCCTAAGCTCACACAGGCCACACGTATGTTAGTGTGTGCCGAAGACCTTGGTATGGTGCCCGACTGTGTGCCATGGGTGATGAACCAGTTGCGCATCCTGAGTCTTGAGATCCAGTCGATGCCGAAGGACGATACAGTACGCTTCGGTCATCTCTCGCGCAATCCATACCGCTCTGTATGCACCATCTCCACCCACGACATGTCAACACTTCGCCAATGGTGGGACGAGGATTACGAGCGCACACAGGATTACTACAACTCCATGCTTCATCGTGGCGGTGCTGCACCCCACCCGCTGCCAGGTTGGCTCGCCAAGGAGATTGTGTCTCGCCATCTCACCAGTCCGTCGATGCTCTGTCTTCTCTCCCTGCAAGACTGGCTCTCGATAGACGAGAACCTACGCCTTGCCGATGCAGATGCCGAGCGCATCAACATCCCCGCCAACCCGCGCCACTACTGGCGCTATCGCATGCATCTCACCATAGAGCAGCTCCTCGCCGCCGACGATTTCAATCAGACGGTGAAGGAGCTTGTGAAGAACAGCGGGAGATAATGAGGAATGAGGAATGAGAAATTAGGGATTAGGATTGTGGAATTGTAGCCCTGAAAGGGCGACATAACACAGCACAGGGTGTCAACCCTGTGTTTGAAAGCCCTCCTTCCCTCCCCCTCCCCGCGCACCATTGGTGCGCGGGGAGGGGGAGGGGGGAACGAAACCGAAATAATAGGGCTCACGCCCTATCCTATGTTATGTCGCCCTTACAGGGCTATAAAATAATGAAACAATAAAAACAATAATATTATTAGGTATGAAAAAGATTAGTGTTATCCTTTCTGCACTGCTGTTGCCGCTGATGGCAATGGCTCAGAGCGTCAGCTCGCCTGACGGAAACGTAACTGTAAAGTTTTCTCTC